>NZ_JBHWKX010000023.1:0-71052 GCF_042730885.1 Streptomyces sp. NPDC059909 | reverse complement strand
GGGGAGGGGGAGGAAAAAGAGGGAGGGGGGGGGGTCGTTCCCCTCCCTCTTCTTTTTTTCTTCCCTCCCCCTGCCCGCTGTCCAGGCCGCGCTGTTTCTGCTTTCCGCGCTACTTCTTCTTGCCGCGCTTCTCGCGCACCCGCACCGAGATGTGGATCGGGGTGCCCTCGAAACCGAACTCCTCGCGCAGCCGGCGCTCGACGAAGCGGCGGTAGCCGTGCTCCAGGAAGCCGGACGCGAAGAGCACGAAACGCGGGGGCTTCGTGCCCGCCTGCGTGCCGAACAGGATGCGCGGCTGCTTGCCGCCGCGGATCGGGTGCGGATGGGCGGCGACCAGCTCGCCGAGGAAGGCGTTGAGCCGGCCGGTCGGAACGCGGGTCTCCCAGCCCTCCAGCGCCGTCTCGATCGCCGGGACCAGCTTCTCCATGTGCCGGCCGGTCGAGGCCGAGACATTGACCCGGGGCGCCCAGGAGACCTGCTGCATCTCGGTCTCGATCTCGCGCTCCAGGTAGTAGCGGCGCTCCTCGTCGAGGGTGTCCCACTTGTTGTACGCGATGACGAGCGCGCGGCCCGCCTCGACGGCCATCGTGATGATCCGCTGGTCCTGGACGGAGATCGACTCGCTCGTGTCGATCAGGACGACGGCGACCTCGGCCTTCTCGACCGCCGCAGCGGTGCGGAGCGAGGCGTAGTAGTCGGCGCCCTCCTGGAGGTGGACCTTCTTGCGGATGCCCGCGGTGTCCACGAACTTCCAGGTCGTGCCGCCGAGTTCGATGAGCTCGTCGACCGGGTCACGGGTGGTGCCCGCCATCTCGTTGACGACGACGCGCTCCTCGCCCGCGACCTTGTTCAGCAGGGACGACTTGCCGACGTTCGGGCGGCCGATGAGGGCGATGCGACGCGGGCCGCCGACCGCGGCGCCGAACGTCTGGGCGGGGGCGTCCGGAAGCGCCTTGAGGACCTCGTCGAGGAGGTCGCCGGTGCCACGGCCGTGCAGGGCGGAGACCGGGAACGGCTCACCGAGCCCGAGCGACCAGAGCATCGCGGCGTCGGCCTCGCCGGAGGGGCCGTCGACCTTGTTGGCGGCGAGGACGACGGGCTTGCCGGCGCGGCGGAGCAGCTTGACGACGGCCTCGTCGGTGTCGGTGGCGCCGACGGTGGCGTCCACGACGAAGACGACCGCGTCGGCTGCCTCGATCGCGAACTCGGCCTGGGCGGCGACGGAGGCGTCGATGCCGAGGACGTCCTGCTCCCAGCCGCCGGTGTCGACCACCTTGAAGCGCCGGCCTGCCCACTCGGCCTCGTACGTGACGCGGTCGCGGGTGACGCCGGGCTTGTCCTCGACGACGGCCTCGCGACGGCCGATGAAGCGGTTCACCAGGGTCGACTTGCCGACGTTCGGGCGGCCGACGACGGCGAGGACGGGCAGCGGGCCGTGGCCCGCCTCCTCGATCGCGCCTTCGACGTCCTCGAGGTCGAAACCCTCCTCCGCGGCGAGCTCCATGAACTCCGCGTACTCGGTGTCGCCGAGTGCCCCGTGGTCGTGCTGGTCGTTCATGAAGTCCGTTCCTCGTTCATTGGTGGTCGGTGAGCCGGGGCGGGCCCGTGGGCCCGGGGCTCACTACTGAAGTCTCGCTCAGCGCCCGGTGAGGCGCCTGGCGTTTTCCAGGTGTGCGGTGAGCCGCTCCTGGATGCGTACGGTCGCCTCGTCGAGCGCTTTGCGCGTACGTCGTCCGCCCGCGTCGCCCGCGGCGAAGGCGTCACCGAAGACGACGTCGACGCGGCTGCGCAGCGGGGGCAGCGCCCGTATCAACCGTCCGCCCCTCGCTCCATCTTCCCGCCCGTCCCTGCCTGTGGTTCCCAGCACCGCGACCGGGACGATCGGGGCGCCGGAGCGGACGGCGAAGTAGGCGAGGCCGCCGCGGATGGAGGCGAAGTCGCCCTCGCCGCGGGTGCCCTCGGGGAAGATGCCGAGCACACCACCGTTCTCGAGCACCGCGAGCGCGTTGGAGATCGCGGTGCGGTCGGCGTTCTCGCGGTCCACCTTCAGCTGCCCGATTCCGGTGAGGAACGGGTCGAGAGGCCCGACGAAGGCCTCCTGCTTGATCAGGAAGTGCACCGGCCTCGGGGCCGTGCCCATGAGCATCGGCCCGTCGATGTTGTGCGCGTGGTTGACGGCGAGGATCACCGGGCCGGTGGCGGGAACCCGCCAGGCGCCCAGGACCCGCGGCCTCCACAGCGTGTGCATGATGCCGATGCCGATCCGCCGGCCGACGGCGGCGCCCTTCGCGGACGGTGCGGTCACTTCGCTGCCCGCTTCTCCTCAACCAGGGTGACGACGCACTCGATGACCTGCGCGAGCGTGAGGTCCGTGGTGTCGACCTCGACGGCGTCGCCCGCCTTGGCGAGGGGGGAGGTCTTCCGGCTGGAGTCGGCCTGGTCCCGCTTGATCAGCGCGTCACGGGTGGTGGCGAGGTCGGTCGCCTCCTTGCCCTTCAGCTCGCCGCTGCGGCGTGCGGCGCGGGCCTCCGGGGAGGCGGTCAGGAAGATCTTCAGGTCGGCGTCGGGCAGGACGGTCGTGCCGATGTCCCGGCCCTCGACGACGATGCCCTTCTCGGCGGCGGCGGCGATGGACCGCTGCAGCTCGGTGATCCGGGCGCGCACCTCGGGGACCGCGCTGACCGCGCTGACCCTGGCGGTCACCGCCTGCGTACGGATCGGCCCGGACGCGTCCAGCCCGTCGACGGTGATCGTCGGCGCGGAGGGGTCCGTACCGGACTCGATCACCGGCTTCGCGGCGGCGCTCGCGATCGCGAGCGGATCGTCGACGTCGACACCGTTGCTGATCATCCACCAGGTGATCGCCCGGTACTGTGCGCCGGTGTCGAGGTAGCTCAGCCCCAGCTCCGCGGCAACCGCCTTGGAGGTGCTCGACTTGCCCGTGCCGGAGGGGCCGTCGATGGCGACGATCACGGATTCCACGGTGTCGGAGACCTTCCTGATACGCGTTTACGGGCAGGCCGAATGCCAAGGTGCCCCGCACAAGGTTACCGAGTGCGGGCCCTTGCCCATGCACCCGTATGCACGCCCCGGACCCCGGGGCCGCTGCGCGCGGCCTTTCCCCCACCCGACCGTCCCCGAACTGGGGGCTTCGCCCAAGGCCCCGATTGCGGGGGCTCCGCCCCCCCGAACCCCCACCGCCCTGCGGGCGTGGGCCCCGAGCGGGGCCGTAGTTCGGGGCTCCCCGGTGGACCCCGGGCGGGGCGCCTTTGGTGCCCGTCCGGCGTTCGAGGACCGAACTCCGGCCCGCCGGACGGCGTCGTCGGGCCTGGCTGCCCGCAGGGCACCACGGGGCCCGGGGGCCGAGCCCCCGAGTCGCTACTGCCGCAGCGCCCAGCCCCGCTCCCGCAGGGCCGCGCTCAGGACCGGGGCCGCGGCCGGCTCCACCATGAGCTGGACCAGGCCCGCCTGCTGGCCCGTCGCGTGCTCGATGCGTACATCCTCGATGTTCACGCCCGCCCGGCCCGCGTCCGCGAAGATCCGGGCGAGTTCGCCGGGCTGGTCGCTGATGAGGACGGCGACGGTCTCGTAGGTCGTCGGGGCCGCGCCGTGCTTGCCGGGGACGCGCTCGCGGCCGGCATTGCCGCGGCGGAGGACGTCCTCCACGCCGTCGGTCCCCTCACGGCGCTTGTCGTCGTCGGAGGACTGGAGGGCCCGCAGGGAGCGGACCGTCTCGTCGAGGTCGGCCGCGACGCCCGCGAGGACGTCGGCGACCGGGCCCGGGTTGGCGGAGAGGATGTCGATCCACATCCGGGGGTCGGAGGCCGCGATGCGGGTGACGTCGCGGATGCCCTGCCCGCACAGCCGCACCGCCGTCTCGTCCGCGTCCGCCAGCCGCGCCGCGACCATCGACGAGATCAGCTGCGGGGTGTGGGAGACGAGGGCGACAGCACGGTCGTGTGCGTCGGCGTCCATGACCACCGGGACCGCGCGGCACAGCGCGACCAGCTCGAGCGCCAGGTTGAGCACCTCGGTGTCGGTGTCCCGGGTCGGTGTGAGGACCCAGGGCCGGCCCTCGAAGAGGTCCGCGGTCGCGGCCAGCGGGCCCGACCGCTCCTTGCCGGACATGGGGTGCGTGCCGATGTACGTCGCCATGTCGACGCCGAGTGCCTCCAGCTCGCGCCGCGGCCCGCCCTTCACGCTGGCGACGTCGAGGTAGGCGCGCGCGGCCCCTTCGCGCATCGCCTCGGCCAGGGTCGCGGACACGAACGCGGGCGGTACGGCCACGATCACGAGGTCGACCGGCCCCTCGGGCGCCTCGTCCGTACCCGCGCCGAGCGCCGCCGCTGTCCTGGCCTGCGCCGGGTCGTGGTCCCTGAGGTGGACCGTGACGCCCCGGCCGGCCAGCGCCAGCGCTGCCGACGTACCGATCAGCCCCGTTCCGATGACGAGCGCGGTCCTCACTGGGCGATGTCCTTGCGGAGGGCGGCCGCGGCACCGAGGTACACATGCGCGATCTCGGACTTGGGCTTGTCGGACTCGACGTGCGCGAGGATCCGCACGACGCGCGGCATCGCCCCCTCGATGTCCAGCTCCTGCGCGCAGATCAGCGGTACGTCGACGATCCCGAGGCCGCGCGCCGCCGCGGCGGGGAAGTCGCTGTGGAGGTCCGGCGTGGCCGTGAACCAGACGCTGATCAGATCGTCCGCGGTGAGCCCGTTCCGCTCCAGGATGGCGGTGAGCAGCTCACTGACCTGCTCGTCCATGTGCCCGGCCTCGTCCCGTTCCAGCTGGACGGCTCCCCGGACGGCTCGTACCGCCACGTCGTGCTCCTCACCTGTCGTTACTGCGCGTGCTCCGATCAGCGTAGTCAGGTGCCCGGACACACGATCGCGGCGACCGTCCTCCGAGACAGGAGGTGCGGCCGCCGCGGTTCGGCTGTGGGGGCGCGATCGGATCCCCTGCTGCCGGTCAGATGCGCTGCTGCCGGATGATGTCCTCCAGCGACCCGGAGGGGAGCCGGCCGTTGGGCGTGAGCTTGTCGACGGCCTGCGGCAGGGACTGCGCGATCTCGTCCGCGGCCTGCTGCGGCGTCACACCCGTCTCCTGGGCCACCTTGTCCAGCGTCTCGGACGGCAGCGCCTCGGCGATCTGGGTGCCGCTGACCGGCTGGTTCTCCCCGGTGCCGACCCAGGACTGGGCCTGGTCGACGAGGCCGGACCTGGTGAGCATGTCCAGGAGTCCGCCGAGCGGGTCGGCTCCGGCCGCACCGCCGGCGCCGCCGCCACTGCCACTGCCACCGAGTGCACCGAGCAGCGCTCCGAGGATGTTTCCGGCGCCGCCCTGGCCACCGCCCTGGCCACCGCTCTGGCCGCCGCCGAGCAGACTGCCCAGAAGGCTCCCGAGATCATTTCCCGCCATGGCCCTGCCTCTCACGTATCGAAATGTGGGGGTCCACGGCCAATGTCACCTGCCCCCGACGGTGCCGCCACCCGGACCACTACGGAACGTCGAGCGGTGGACACAGGGCGTCACATCCGTTTGCATGGAATTCCACTTGCCCGCCGTCCCTGCGGAAGGCGCCGATGAAGCACCCGGGACCACTGATCACCCTGCTCGCCGGACTGGTGCTCGGCCTGTTCATGCTGTCGCTCAACGCCACGACCGGTGAGCCGGTGCCCACGGCGCGCAACCGCCCGTCCGTGAGCCCCAGCCCCAGTCCGAGTCCACCCGCGCCCCCGACGCCACCCCCGTCCCCGACGCGCACCCCGCCCCCGGCTACGACTGCGAGTGCCGGGCCGCGGACCGAGTACGCGGGCCGGACCACCGACGACACCGCGTCCGTCGCCATCTCGCTCCGCGGCGACCAGGCCATCGCCTACGTCTGTGACGGCCGCACCCGGGAGGCCTGGATGCGCGGCCCTGTCGAGGAGGACGGGGACATGCATCTGACCAGCAGCGACACCAACGCCAAGCTGGACGGCATCCTGAGCGGGGGCAAGGTCACAGGAACGGTCGACGTCGGCGACCGCAACTGGTCGTTCACCGCCACCAAGGCGGTCAAGCCGTCCGGGCTCTACCGGGCCACCGCCGAAGTGCGCGGCGCCGAGCTCAAGGGCGGCTGGATCATCCTGCAGGACGGCCGCCAGGTCGGCATCGTCACCCGCGACGGCAAGCCCGCCGCCGCTCCCCCGATCGACCCGAAGACCGGCGCCGTCACGGTGGACGGCACCCAGCTGACCGCCCGCCCCGTCGCCCCCTGAGCGTCCCCAGCGTCCCCGAGGTGCTTCATGAACGTCGACCCGCCGCGGAGCGGAGACTTCCCGCCGCCTCCACCTCCGCCCCCTCCGCCACCCCCGTCCGGGGCCCAGCCCCAGCCGCCGTCGGAGGGGCCCTCGCCCGGGCTCGCCGGCTCAGAGGCGGTCCGTTATCTCGTCCCGGCCCTGGTCGCGATGGCCGTCGCGGTGGCCCTCGGGGTGTACGGAAGGCTGCACGCCCCTGCCGCCACCGCCTTCAACCTGGCCGGTTTCACCAGCCCGAGTGCGGTGAAGGCCTGGCTGGCCACGGCGTCGCTCGCCTTCGCGATCGTGCAGCTCGTCACCGCGCTCATGATGTACGGGCAGATGCCCGGCCTGCGGGCCACGTCCTGGACGCCCACACTGCACCGCTGGTCGGGCCGGGTGGCGTTCCTGCTGGCCGTGCCCGTGGCCGTGCACTGCCTGTACGCGCTGGGCTATCAGGTGTCCACCGCGCGGGCGGCCTGGCACTCGTTCCTCGGCTGCTTCTTTTTCGGCGTATTCAGCGCAAAGATGCTGCTGTTGCGCATGGAGCGACTGCCGGGGTGGCTGCTGCCGGTCATCGGCGGGCTGGTTTTCGCGTCGCTCACGATGCTCTGGCTGACCTCGGCGCTCTGGTTCTTCCGCACGTTCGGAGTGACGAGATGAGTGACCGCGTGAGCAATGAGGGCACCACCCGCCGTACGGTCCTGGTGACCGGTGCCGCCCTGCTGGTGGTACCGGGCTGCAGCAAGTACGGGGACGAGGGCAGCGACGATGTGACGCTGCGCCCGGCGCCGGCCTCGCCGACGCAACCCACCGGGGAGCAGAGCGACGGCGCGCAGCCGCCCGCGGGCGAGGTGCTGGGCACCACGTCCGAGGTGCCGGACGGCGGCGGGAAGGTCTTCAAGGACCAGAAGGTGGTGGTGACCCAGCCCACGAAGGGCGACTTCAAGGCGTTCACGGCCGTCTGCACCCACCAGGGCTGTCTGGTCGACAAGGTCGAGAACGGCACGATCGACTGCCCCTGCCACGGCAGCAAGTTCCGCATCACGGACGGCTCGGTGGCGCGCGGGCCCGCGCAGCGGCCGCTGGCGGCGAAGCAGATCACCGTCACCGGGGACCAGATCCGTCTCACGTAGCGTCACGGAGCCTCACGTAGCCTGTCGCGCATGACTCCCGAGGCGCTCGTGCGTGACCACACCGTCTACTCCTGCGTGATGGGCTCGCGCGCCTTCGGGCTGGCAACGGACGACAGCGACACCGACCGGCGAGGTGTGTTCCTGGCGCCGACTCCGCTGTACTGGCGCTTCGAGAAGCCCCCGACGCATGTGGAGGGCCCGGCCGACGAGCAGTTCTCCTGGGAGCTGGAACGCTTCTGCGAGCTCGCGCTGCGCGCCAACCCCAACATCCTGGAGTGTCTGCACTCCCCGCTGGTCGAGCACATCGACGACACCGGCCGCGAACTGCTCGCCCTGCGCCACGCGTTCCTGTCGCGGCAGGCCCACGAGACGTTCGTGCGGTACGCCGTGGGCCAGCGCCGCAAGCTCGACGCGGACGTGCGCCGGCACGGCGCTCCGCGGTGGAAGCACGCGATGCATCTGCTGCGGCTGCTGGCGAGCTGCCGCGATCTGCTCCGCACGGGGCGGCTGGTCATCGACGTCGGCGACGACCGCGAAAGCCTGCTCGCCATCAAGCGGGGCGAGGTGCGATGGGCGGAGGTCGAGTCCTGGATGACGCGGCTGGTGGACGAGGCGGACGACGCGGCCGCCACGAGTCCGCTGCCCGCGCAGGCCGACCGCGCCCGGGTGGAGGACTTCCTGATCCGCACCCGCCGCGCCTCGGCCGGCTGAGCGCCGGCTCCTCGGCCTGACGGCCGTCACGCCGTCACGCCGTCACGCCGTCGCCTCCCGACCCTGCGGCCGTCACCGCCGCATACGGACCACGAAGTCGTGCAGGGCCTCGTACGCGCTCGGTTCCGGCGGAAGGGCCGAGGCCGCCTGGGCGGTGTCCAGCAGCTCGTGGAGCGCGTCGAAGTCGGCACGGACGGCGTCCGCTGACAGGCCCGCCGCCGGGCCGTGCTCGGCGGCCGCCTTCGCCTCGATCAACTCGGGCAGAAAGCCCGGGGCCTCCCGCACCTCGCCGAGCAGGGAGGGCAGATGCGCCTGTACCTCGCCGGCGCGCATCAGGTGGACGCCGGTGAGCAGCGCGCGGAAGGCGTACAGGAGCGGCTTCAGCTCGCCGGTCTTCTCGTACAGCCGCCACTGCGTGTTCGCGAACCCCCGGTAGTGGTGCGCGTGGTGGCCGGTGAGTACGCCAGGGGCGAGCGAGACCAGCTCCGCGTGCGCGTCGGTCGTGTGGACGACCAGCGGTGACAGCAGCTGCTCCAGCACATAGCCGTTGCGCCGCAGCATCAGGCGCGCGAACTTGCGCAGGTCGTGAGTGACCAGGTCCATCTCGACACCGTCCCGGTCCCACATCCGGGACCGGGTCTCCTCCGGTTCGCGCAGCCCCACGAGCTGCTCCACCGGCAGCAGATGGACACCGCGCAGGTCCACGTCGGAGTCCTGCGACGGGAATCCGTACAGGTGGGCGCCGGAGACCGTGGCGAAGAGCACCGGGTCGGGCTGCTCGGCGACGACGGGGGCGAGGTCGGCGGGGAGGAGGGCCAGTGTCATGGCCCGAGCATCCCAGCCGTGGATCAGGCGTCCCAGAGGGCCCCCAGCGTCAGCAGCTCGCTGCGGTACTCGATCCGCTCGGCCCATTCCTTGGGCCACGCCCCCGCCCCCAGGTGTGCCCCCGCGAACGCGCCGGTCAGGCACGCGATCGAGTCCGAGTCGCCCCTGGTGCAGGCGGCGCGCCGGAGGGCCAGGAGGGGCTGTTCGGGGAAGAGCAGGAAGCACAGCAGGGCCGTGGCCAGGGCCTCCTCCGCGATCCAGCCGTCGCCCGTCGCGAGGCACGGGTCGGTCTCCGGGTTCGGGTCGCGCAGCGCGGCGGTCAGGCGCTCCAGGACCGCCAGGCACTCGTCCCAGCCGCGCTCGATGAAGGCCTCGGGCGTCGGGTCGTGCGAGTACGTCCACAGGTCGCCGAGCCAGCGGTGGTCGTAGCGGGAGCGGTTCTCGTACGCGTACGAGCGCAGCCGGCCGACGAGGCCGAGCGGCTCCGTGCCCTGGGCGAGCAGGAACACGGCGCGAGCCGTGAGGTCGGAGGCCGCCAGGGCCGTGGGGTGGCCGTGGGTGAGCGCGGCCTGGAGCTGGGCCGCGCCCGCGCGCTGGCCCTCGCTCAGCCCCGGGACGAGCCCGACGGGCGCGACCCGCATGTTGGCGCCGCAGCCCTTGGAGGCGATCTGGCTGGCCTCCTGCCAGGGCATGTCGCTGTCGAGCTTGTGGCAGGCGACCAGGCAGGTCCGGCCCGGGGCGCGGTTGTTCTCCGGGGAGTGGTACCAGTTCACGAACTCCTCGCGCACCGGCCGGGTCAGCCGCAGCGGGGCGAGCAGGCCCCGGTCCATCGCGGTGCGTATGCCGCGTGCGAGGGCCAGGGTCATCTGGGTGTCGTCCGTGACGATCGCGGGCCTCGGCAGCTCCATCTCCCGCCACGGCCCGTACTTGGCGAGGATCGCCGGCACATCGTTGAACTCGGTGGGGAAGCCGAGCGCGTCACCGAGCGCCAGTCCGGTCAGGGTGCCCGTGGCGGCCTGTTTGGTGACGGTCCTTGTCGCGGTCATGGCGTATGCCGTCCTTCCGGTCGCAGCAGTGGAGGATGCAGGGCGTTCGCCGGCCCCGCCCGGTAGAGCGCGGCCGGTTTGCCCCGGCCGCCGGTCAGGCGCGCGCCCCCGGCCACGGCCTCGACGAAGCCGGGCGTGGTGAGGACCTTGCGCCGGAAGTTGGGGCGGTCGAGCTCGACGCCCCAGACGGTCTCGTACACCTGTCGCAGCTCGCCGAGCGTGAACTCGGGCGGGCAGAAGGCGGTGGCGAGGCACGTGTACTCGAGCTTGGCGCCGATGCGCTCGTGCGCGTCGGCGAGGATGCGGTCGTGGTCGAAGGCGAGCCTGCCGTGGCTGCCGTGGGGCATCCACCGGGCGTGCGCGGCGTCACCGCCGCCCCGTGGCTCGGGCAGGTCGGGGACGAGCGCGGTGTACGCGACGGACACGACCCGCATCCGGGGGTCGCGGTCCGGGTCGCTGTACGTACGCAGCTGCTCGAGGTGGAGCGCGGCGGCGGTGCTCGCCGACAGGCCGGTCTCCTCGGCGAGTTCACGGCGGGCGGCCTGGCCCGCTGACTCCCTCGGCAGGACGAATCCTCCGGGGAGCGCCCAGGCGCCCTTGAACGGTTCCTGTCCGCGTTCGATGAGCAGCACGTGCAGCTCGCCGTCGCGAACCGTGAAGACGGCGAGGTCGACGGTGACCGCGAAGGGCGGGAAGGCGCGCGGGTCGTAGGTGCCGGGGTCGTACTCCTCCGTCATGTCGCTCACCGCCTCTCGGGGAGGGGGTCGGCGAAGTGCCAGCCCTCGGCGAGCAGGGTGTCGACGGCGGCCACGGCCTCGGCCAGCCGCCGCTCGTGCGGGCCGCTCAGGGTGACGAACCTCCGCCCGGTGCGGGCGAGCTGGGCGGCGAAGCGCGCGGTCATCCACGGCCGCAGCTCCTCGCCGTCGCGCAGTCCGTCGTCCTCGAACGGCACACCGCGGTGGTCGGTGAGCAGCCACAGATCACCGCGGCCACGGGCGGCGATCTCGGCGACCTCCTCGCTCGGCCCGCCCATGTACCGCTCGTGCCATATGGTCGTCGCGAAGGCGTCGGTGTCGCACACGAGCACGGGCGAACCCGTGCGGGCGGCGGTGTCCTCCAGCTCGGTCTGCCGCCGGGCGATCAGCGGGAAGTCGCCGGAGCGCAAGCGGACGTCGGACCAGGTCGCCCCGGGCCGCTCGGCGCGCAGCTCGGCGAGTTTCCGCTCGCTGTACTCCCTGCCGTACTCGGGTACGCACCCGGTCCGCGCCCAGACCCCGCCGCGCCGCCGGAAGTGCTCGGCGAGCGCCCTGGCCAGGGTGGTGGTGCCGGTCGACTCGGCGCCGAGCACGACGACGCGGCGGGCGAGCGCGGCGCGTACGGGCGGCTCCAGGAAGTCCCAGCAGCCGACGGGGTCCTTGCGCACCGCCGTGCCGGAGACCGGGAAGACCGTACGGCCGGGGTCGACGCAGACGGAGTCGGCACGGAAGCGGCGGGCGAGTTCGTCCCCGTACGGCTCCGAGGTGAACACGGCGTCGACGCGCCCGGGGACGGCGGCGCGGAAGACGGCCATGTGCGCGTCCCAGACGGCCGGGTCGGTCAGGTCGACGGGAATGTCGTCGATGGCACCCACCACCCGGACGTCCGGGTGCACTTCGCTCATCCACGCCATCCGCTCGTCGAGCGGGAGCGACTCGACGGACGCGGCGCAGACGAGGACGGTGAGCCGGTCGCAGCGGTCGGCCGCGGTGCGCACGAGGTGGTGGTGGCCGGCGTGCGGCGGATAGAACTTGCCGAGTACGAGTCCGTGCCGGTAGCGCTTCATGCTGTCGCCTCCGCCAACTGCCGCCGCTGTACGGCCGGGTCACGCGTCCAGTTGCGCAGCCCGTGCACGCAGAGGGCCAGGAACCCGACGTACAGCAGCGAGGTGAGATAGAGCTCCTTGTACGCGTACAGCGGTACGTAGACGAGGTCGGCCGCGATCCAGAGCCACCAGGACTCCAGCCGCTTGCGGCACTGTCCGTACGTCGCCATGAGGGAGAGCGCGGTGGTCAGGGCGTCCCAGAAGGGGACGGTCGAGTCTGTGGCGCGGGCCAGGAGGAGCGTCAGGCCGAGGGTCCCCACCGCCCCCGCCGCGAGCAGCCACGTCCACTCGGTGCGCGTGGTGCGGCGCACCGGGAGGGCGTCGGAGGAGCCTGGTCCACCCCCGTGGGTCCAGGTCCACCAGCCGTATGCGGCGAGGGCGATGAAGACGATCTGCAGGCCGGCGTCGGCGTACAGGCCGGCCTGGGTGAACAGCAGGATGAACAGGACGTTGTTGGCGATGCCGATGGGCCAGTTGGCGATGTGCTGGCGGGCGACGAGCCAGACGCAGAGCGCCCCGCTGCCGAAGCCGAGGACCTCGGTCCAGCTGAACGGTGTGCCGAGCAGAGTGAACAGCGGCTGCTGCAGTGGTCCGAGTATGTCCGCGAGGCCCACGTGCTCCCGCTCCCTTCCTTAAGAGTCATTCTGACTATAAAGCGGTGGGGGCGGCGCGACAAGCACGAAAAAACCCGCGGCCGTCGAAGCGACGGCCGCGGGCTCCTGCGGAACGGTCGGGTCGGGTCAGAGACCGACTTCCTTCATCAGCATGCCGACCTCGGTGTTGGTCAGGCGGCGCAGCCAGCCCGACTTCTGGTCGCCCAGCGCGATCGGGCCGAAGGACGTGCGGACGAGCTTGTCGACCGGGAAGCCCGCCTCGGCGAGCATCCGGCGCACGATGTGCTTGCGGCCCTCGTGGAGGGTGACCTCGACCAGGTAGTTCTTGCCGGTCTGCTCGACGACCCGGAAGTGGTCGGCGCGGGCGTACCCGTCCTCGAGCTGGATGCCGTCCTTGAGCCGCTTGCCGACCTCGCGCGGAAGGGGGCCCTGGATGGCGGCGAGGTAGGTCTTCTGGACGCCGTACTTGGGGTGGGTGAGGCGGTGGGCCAGCTCGCCGTGGTTGGTGAGCAGGATGATGCCCTCGGTCTCGGTGTCGAGCCGGCCGACGTGGAAGAGCCGGGTCTCGCGGTTGGTGACGTAGTCGCCGAGGCACTGGCGGCCGTCGGGGTCCTCCATGGTGGAGACGACACCGGCCGGCTTGTTCAGCGCGAAGAACAGGTACGACTGCGTGGCGACGGTCAGGCCGTCGACCTTGATCTCGTCCTTCTCCGGGTCCACGCGGGTGCCCTGCTCGATGACGATCTTGCCGTTGACCTCGACGCGGCCGGCGTCGATCAGCTCCTCGCAGGCGCGGCGCGAGCCCATGCCGGCGCGGGCGAGGACCTTCTGCAGCCGCTCGCCCTCCTGCTCCGCGCCCGGGAAGGTCTTCGGGGTCTTGATCTGCGGCTTGTTCGCATACCGCTCGCGGTTGCGCTCCTCCGCGCGGGCGTCGTACTCACGCGAGCGGGCCGGGGCGGTGCGGCCGCCGCCGCGCTGCGGGGACTGTTTCGGAGCGCCCTTGGCGCCGCCGCGGGCGGCCGCACCGCGGCCCTTCTTCGGCCCTTCGGAGGAACCGCCCACGTCGTAGCGGCGCTCCTCGGGACGGGGCTTGCCCGCGCGCTTCTGCTTGTCGTCGCGCGAGTTACCGGCACCCCGGTAGTTGCCGCGTCCGCTGCTGTTACTGCCGCTGCTTCGCATCAAAGTTCCGTCGTCGTCTTGTCGTCGTCGTCTGTGTCCGGAGCGTCCGGATCGAACGACGGAACCCCTTCCTGCGTCTCGGCCTCGATCGCGTCCGCCTCCGGAAGGAAGGGAGCGAGCTCCGGGAGTTCGTCCAGACCGCGCAGGCCCATCCGCTCCAGGAAGTAGTTCGTCGTCCTGTACAGGATCGCACCTGTTTCGGGTTCCGCGCCCGCCTCCTCGACGAGACCCCGCTGGAGGAGGGTGCGCATGACGCCGTCACAGTTCACTCCGCGCACGGCGGAGACCCGCGAACGGCTCACCGGCTGGCGGTACGCGACCACCGCGAGGGTCTCCAGCGCCGCCTGGGTGAGGCGGGCCTGCTGGCCGTCGAGGACGAAGCGCTCGACGGCGGCGGCGTGCTCGGGGCGGGTGTAGAAGCGCCAGCCGCCGGCGACGAGGCGGAGCTCGAAGCCGCGGCCCTGCACGGTGTACTCGTCCGCGAGCTCGCGCAGCGCGTCGGCGACCGCGCGGCGCGGCTGCTCCAGCACCTTGGCGAGGTGCTCCTCGGTGGCCGGCTCGTCGACCACCATGAGGACGGCTTCGAGGGCGGGCTTGAGCGCAGGCTTGAGGTCGTCGCTCACGCCTTCTCCTCCGTTTTCTCGGGGCTCTCGGGGGGCCGGTCGAATTCGTCGGTGACCTGCGCGACGGCGTCGCCACCGGCCCAGGTGACGATCAGCTCACCGAGTGCGTCCTCCTGCTCGAGGACGACGGCCTTCTCACGGTAGAGCTCCAGCAGGGCGAGGAAGCGCGCGACGACGGTGAGGGTGTCGCCGACGCCCTCCGTCAGCTCGCGGAAGCTGACCCGTCCCCGGTCGCGCAGCATGCCCACGACCACCTCGGCCTGCTCGCGCACGCTGACGAGGGGCGCGTGGATGTGGTCCACGTACACCTGGGGCTTCGGCTTGGGCTGCATGGCCTTGACGGCGAGCCTGGCGAAGCCCTCGGCGCCGATGCTGATGACGACCTCGGGGAGCAGCTCGGCGTGGTGGTCCTCGAGGCCGACGGTACGGGGGTACCGCCGGGCCTCCTCCTCCAGCCTGGCGTTGAAGATCTCGGCGATCTGCTTGTACGCCCGGTACTGCAGCAGCCGCGCGAACAGCAGGTCCCGCGCCTCCAGCAGCGCGAGGTCCGCCTCGTCCTCCACCTCGGCGGCGGGCAGCAGCCGGGCGGCCTTCAGGTCGAGCAGGGTCGCGGCGACGACGAGGAACTCCGTCGTCTGGTCCAGGTCCCAGTCGGGCCCCATGGCGCGGATGTGCGCCATGAACTCGTCGGTGACCTTGGACAGCGCGACCTCGGTCACGTCCAGCTTGTGCTTCGAGATCAGCTGCAGCAGCAGATCGAACGGCCCCTCGAAGTTCGCGAGCCGCACGGTGAACCGCCCGTCGTCGGCGGCACCGGATTCGTCTGGGGACACGTCGGCGGACCCGCCCGGGGTCTGCTCGCCGACGAGACCCGTGGCGGCCTTGGTGGGCGCCACGCCCACCGCCCGGTGGGTCCCGCGGCCGTCGGTCCCGGCAACCTGTCCCAGCACATCAGGCGCGTGCCCGGGCGGGTCCACAACCTCGGCCGCACCGGCTGCGGCGCCGACCGGCGCGCCGACCGCCCGAGAGCCGTCAGCCCCGTACCCGGGCTCCTCAGGGTCCGTCCCGGAGACCACCGGACCCGGCGCCGAATCGGCCGGGAGGCCGGCGGCGGGGGCCGACGGCCGGGAGCCGATTCGCCCCGCCCCAGGCGTATCGGGCTCATGGCCGTGTTCCACCGCATCAGCAGATCTGACAGGCCCGGTCGTCGCGCCCCCGGGCTCCGCCGGAGCGGCCGGCGCCCCGGCCTCCGCCGTCCCGGCAGGGTCCGCGAGGAATCGCCCGGTTCCGGACGTGACTGCGGGTGCCCCCACGCCCTCGGGGCTCGGCAGGAAGGCGCAGGCAGCGCCTCTGGGCTCGTCGGAGACCACCGGACCCGGTGCCGCATCGGTCGGGAGGCCCACGGGGGCCGACGGGGCCGCCACGGGCGCGGCAGCCGTCTCGGGGGCCGGTGACTCCGCCACAGGCTCGGCAGCCGGGCGCGGCTCCGCCGGAGCGGGCGGCGCCTCGGGCGACAGGGTGGCGGGAGCCGACGGGTCCGCCATGGGCTCGGGGGACGTCTCGGGGGGCTCCGGGGGGAGTCCCGCGGCGTGGGGCCACGAGCGGGATCCGGACGTGCCCGGGCCGCGGCCCAGGGCGCGGCGGGGGCCGCGCGGGGCTGGGGTGGGGGCGTCGTCCGTCGGGGGCATCGTGGTCCAGGGTGCGGAAAAGAAGGGGCGCGCGCAGGCTACCCCGTCAGCGACCGCGCAGCCGCCGCACCAGGATGCTCGCGTCGCCCCGCGACTCCAGGTCCGCGAGCACGACCGCGACCGCCTCGCGGACGATGCGCCCGCGGTCGACGGCGAGACCGTGCTCACCGCGGAGCACGAGACGCGCGTGCTCGAGGTCCATCAGTTCCTCGGCCGAGACATAGACCGTGATCTTCTCGTCGTGGCGCTCGCGCCCGCTGGGCCTCCGGTTGGCGGCCCGCCCCCGGCGTCCCCGCGGCGCCGCGCCCGCCGCGGGGGCGCCGGAGCGCCCCTTCGCAGCGGCAGCGGACGCGGCGGCCGTGGCCGAGCCTGGCTCGCCCTCCGCAGCCGCGGCCGTGCCCCGGCTGCGGGACTCGGCGCTCTCCGCCTCCTCCTCCGCCGGGGAGTGCTCCTCCGGTGACCGCTCCTCCGCCTGCGCCGGCACGCGCGCCTCACCGTTCGCGCCGTTGGCGCCGCTCGTCCCCCGCCTCGGGGACGACGACTGCAGGCCCATGCCCCCGGTCGTACGGAACAGCTCGTCGGCCCCGGGCAGACTCACTCGGCGTGACACCGGGCGAGCACCTCCCTGGCGAGCTGGCGATAGGCGGCGGCACCGACGGAGTTGGACGCGTACGTCGTGATGGGCTCACCCGCGACCGTGGTCTCGGGGAACCGCACCGTGCGCCCGATGACCGTGTGGTACACGTGGTCGTCGAACGCCTCGACCACCCGCGCCAGCACCTCACGGCTGTGCACCGTGCGCGAGTCGTACATCGTCGCGAGGATGCCGTCCAGCTCCAGCTCGGGGTTGAGCCGCTCCTGGACCTTCTCGATCGTCTCGGTCAGCAGCGCGACACCGCGCAGCGCGAAGAACTCGCACTCGAGCGGCACGATCACCTTGTGGGCCGCCGTCAGCGCGTTCACGGTCAGCAGACCGAGCGACGGCTGACAGTCGATCACGATGTAGTCGTAGTCCTGCATCAGCGGCTTCAGCGCACGCTGCAGGGTCGACTCGCGCGCGACCTCGCTCACCAACTGGACTTCCGCGGCCGAGAGATCAATGTTGCTCGGCAGCAGGTCCATGTTCGGCACGGCGGTCTTCAGCAGGACCTCGTCCGCGGACATGCCCCGCTCCATGAGCAGGTTGTAGACCGTGAGGTCGAGCTCCATCGGGTTCACGCCCAGCCCCACCGACAGCGCCCCCTGGGGGTCGAAGTCGACGAGCAGGACGCGCCGTCCGTACTCGGCGAGCGCGGCGCCCAGGTTGATGGTCGACGTCGTCTTGCCGACGCCGCCCTTCTGGTTGCACATCGCGATGATCTTCGCGGGGCCGTGGGAGGTCAGCGGGCCCGGGATCGGGAAGTAGGGCAGCGGCCGTCCGGTGGGACCGATCCGCTCGCGGCGCTGGCGGGCCGCGTCGGGCGCGAGCGTGGCCGCGTACTCCGGGTCCGGCTCGTACTCGGCGTCTGGGTCGTAGAAGTGCCCCTCGGGCACCTCGTCGTAGTCGGCGAAGTGGGTGGACTCTCGGCCACTCTCGTTGCCGGCCATGGCGTTCACGTGTTGGCCGTCCATCATCTTCATCGTGTGGGCTGTCGTCGTCATGTGCTGGTGGGTCGCGAAGGTTCGGACAGCGACAGAGCCGACAGCTTCGAGCCCGGACGCAGAACCCTGGCCCTGCGCAGGCACTCCTGCTTGACCACCCCCGGGAGAAAATGTCGACTCATTCACAAGTCGTCTTACCTCCTTGGACGTGACCAGGAAAATTTATCGATAGGTCAGCGTGGCACCATGCCGACGGTTGGCGACTCTATGGCGTGTCACCGGTCCGCAGCAACACAATCCACCGGACCCGGCCCGATGTGTCGGCAACCGAACACCCCTCTGTCAAGGGTGCACAGCGGTCGGTCCGCGTGTTTCACGGGTGTGCGAAACGGTTAAAGAGTTACGTTCGAGGCGAGTTGAGCGCGTAGTGGGAAGTGTCCGGACACACATCCGGCCGGACCTTGCTCGACAAGGTCCGGCCGGATGCGTGATGTTGACGAGCCGTATTCGACGGATCCGTCGGTCGGCGTCTCAGCCGAGCAGCGAGCTCAGCTCGACGGACTCGAGGCCGTGGGCCTCGGCGACCTCCTTGTAGACGACCTGGCCGTCATGGGTGTTGAGGCCCTTGGCCAGCGCGGGGTCACGGCGCAGCGCCTCGACCCAGCCGTTGTTGGCCAGCGACACGATGTACGGCAGCGTGGCGTTGGTCAGCGCGTAGGTGGAGGTGTTGGGCACCGCGCCCGGCATGTTGGCGACGCAGTAGAAGACCGAGTTGTGGACCTGGAAGGTCGGCTCGGCGTGGGTGGTCGGACGGGAGTCCTCGAAGCAGCCGCCCTGGTCGATCGCAATGTCGACAAGGACACTTCCGGGCTTCATCTTGGCCACGAGCTCGTTGGTGACCAGCTTCGGGGCCTTGGCGCCCGGGATGAGGACGGCGCCGATGACGAGGTCGGCCTCGATGACGGCCTTCTCCAGCTCGTAGGCGTTGGAGACGACGGTCTTCACCTGGGTGCCGAAGATCTTGTCGGCCTCGCGCAGCTTGTTGATGTCGCGGTCGAGCAGGGTCACGTGGAAGCCCATGCCGACGGCGATCTGGGTGGCGTTCCAGCCGGAGACGCCACCGCCGATGACGACGGCCTCGCCGGCGTGGGTGCCCGGGACACCGCCCGGCAGCACGCCACGGCCGCCGACCGAGCGCATCAGGTGGTACGCGCCGACCTGCGGGGCCAGCCGGCCCGCGACCTCGGACATCGGAGCGAGCAGCGGCAGGGCGCGGTTCGGGAGCTCCACGGTCTCGTACGCGATGGCGGTCGTGCCGGACTCGAGCAGGGCGTCCGTGCACTCGCGGGAGGCGGCGAGGTGCAGATAGGTGAAGAGCGTCTGGTCCTTGCGGAGGCGGTGGTACTCCTCGGCGATGGGCTCCTTGACCTTCAGCAGCAGGTCGGCGGTGGCCCAGACCTCGTCGGCGGTGGGCAGGATCTGCGCACCGGCGGCGACGTACTCCTCGTCCGTGATCGAGGAGCCGACGCCGGCGTTCGCCTCGATGAAGACCTGGTGGCCGTTGCGCACGAGCTCGTGCACTCCGGCGGGGGTGATCGCCACCCGGAACTCGTTGTTCTTGACCTCGCGGGGGATGCCGACCTTCACGTCGATCACGGTCCTTGGCTCAGGGGGATTTCTGGTGCACTTCCATACTTACCCGGATGCGCCAGGCGCAACGGGAGAGACCGGGGCGACACCCGGCAGAGCCAGTCTAATGAAGGACTTCTCGCTGTCTAGCCTTGCAAAGCAAAATTCCTCGACGGAAGCACTACGGATTTCGTAGGCCGGAAGCGTCGGTCCCCAGCAGCTGCCCAGCAGCCGCCCGGTGCAGCCTGGCCGCCGCCGGGTCACCGAGCCGGTCCAGCGTGTCGGCCAGTCTGAGCTGCAGCGCCCCCTGGAGCCGTACGTCCCCGGCCCGCCGCGCCCAGTCCACGGCGTCCGCACAGGTCCGCAGGCATTCCTGGGGGCGCCCCGCGTACTCCTGGACCCGGGCCGCCTCGCTCAACGCCCGCGCGTATCCCGGCAGATCGCCCGCCCTGCGGTGGCCGGCCGCGGCCGCGCGCCAGTTCCGCAGGGCCTCGCCGTAGCGGCCGGCGTACGTGTGCACGGCGCCGAGGCGGCCGTAGAGCCTCGCCTCGTCGGCGAGCTCCCCGCGGGCGAGACGCTGCGAGAGGGCGCGGCCGTACCAGTCGGCGGCCCGCTGCCAGTCCCCCAGCTCCTGATAAGCCCCACCTACGGATTCCATTGCGCGACCGGTCGCGTACGGGTCATTTGCTCTGCGCCCGGCGTCCAGCGCTGCCCGGTATCGCGCCAGGGCGTCCTCGGTGCGACCGGTTCCGGCGTCCAGATCGGCGAGGTTCAGCAGGGCCGCGGCCTGCTCGCGGTGGAGCGCGCGACGCTCGGCCACATCGAGGACGAGCTGGTGCAGTCCGTACAGATCGGGCGCGACGGCCACGGTGCCGCGGTGGGCGACCAGGGCGCGTACGACTGCGGCGATCAGCCGGCGGGCCAGGGTGTCCAGCTCGCCGTCGGCGACCGCGAGCCGCGCCGAGGCGAGCAGCGCGGGGCGGCGCGCCAGCAGCCAGGCGTCCGCGGCCTGCGGATTCGGGAAGCGCAGCGCTTTCGGCAGCCCGGCGAGCCTGCGCCGGGCCGCGGAGCCGTCGGGTTCGGTGACGGCCCGGCAGGACTGCAGCAGCCGTACGGTCCGTTCGAGCATCCGGGCGCGGGAGAGCTGGATCTCGGCGGGACGGTCGTGCGTCGTCATCAGGTCGTACAGGAACGGGGCGAGGCAGCCGGGCACCTCGTACGTCTCCCCGGCCGTGCCCGCCCGCAGCAGGCCCAGCGCGACGAAGTCCTCCAGCGTCGACCGGGCCGCCGAGACCGAGCAGCCGGCCAGCGCGGACGCGGTGTGCGCGTCGGCGAGCCCGGCGGGCGCGAGGGCGAGCAGTCGCAGTATCCGGGCGGCGGGCTGCGGCAGGGACTCGTACGCGAGCCGGAAGGCGCGGGCCAGCGGACGGGCGCCGGTGGGCTGGTCGGGGTCGTCCGGCATCCCGCGCAGCTGCTTGGCAGCGTCGGCGACCGAGGCCTTGGGGCGGGCGGCGAGCCAGCCGCCCGCCAGGACCATTGCTGCGGGCTGCCCGCCGCACTGCTCCACGAGCGACTCGGCGGCCTGCGGGTCGACGGTGATCCGCACCTCGCCGGCGTAGCCGCTCAGCAGGTCGATGGCGGACTTCGCGTCCATGCCGCCGATCGTGCAGGGCCGGACGTCGGGGATTCCGGTGAGGGGGCCCTTGGCGACGGCCACGACCAGGCAGTCGGGATTGTCGGGGAGCAGCGGGTCGACCTGTTCGGCGTCGCCGGCGTCGTCGAGCAGGAGCAGACAGCGGCGTACCGCGAGGGCCTCGCGGACCATCTCGGTGAGCTCGTCCTCGCCGGCGCCGGGCGGGGCGTCGATCCCGAGGGTGTCGAGCAGCTCGCGCGCGGTGCGGTCGGTGGGGACGGGGGCGCCGCCCGGCTCGGTGAGCCGGGCCCTCAGCACGCCGTCGGGGTACTCGTCGGTCAGCCGCCGTGCCAGCTCGTCGGCGAGCGCGCTGCGTCCGGAGCCGGGCCGCCCGGCGACGAGCAGCACCCGGGCGCGGGGCGCCTTGCGCCCGGAGATGGTGTCCAGACCGGCCCGCTCGATGTCGGACCGCAGCGCCTTCAACTCACGCTGGCGCCCGATGAATTGCCCAACCACACCGGATACGGTGCCATGGCCGTCCGGCTCCGCGGGCCCGGGGCCCGGGTCGGCCCCCGGCCCGGCCGGCGACGGGTGGCCCTGGGGCGAGGGGCCGTTCCACTCCACCGCCTGCTCCCTCACGGGCCACGCTCCCAGTCCGTCGCCGAACGAGCCGAACCCACCGGGGTTTTCCGTGCGGGCGCTCAGAGCGTAATTCAGTCATCTCGCCGAACCGGGGCGGCCGCGACGGCGCGCGACACGCGTTTCCCCCGATCGGATCAGCCGATGTTCCCACCAGGGGCGGGTGCGGGTGCGGGTGGGCATGCCGCGCGGGCCTTCTCCCCGCCCCGCCCCTTCCCGAACCTGGGCACCGCCCCGGACCCCTGAAGGGTGGCTCCGTCCCCCGCCGGTCCGGCCCACCCGGCCGGCACCGGCCCGCATCACACCCGTCCGGCGCTTGAGGACGGACACACGGGCCGGCCGGACGGTACCGGTCACGCCTCAGGGCCCAGGCCGCCGGCTACGCCGCGAACGGCCTCGCCGGCCAGGGCGCCTCGGCCGGGCGGAGGGACTCCATGCCGTCGCCCGCCAGCGCCGCCGTGAGCGCGAGCACGCCCACCACCAGGCAGTTGTTGTGCAGCTCCCCGGCCAGCACCCCCCGCACCAGCTCCTCCAGCGGCACCCGGGCCAGCTCCATGTCGGCCTCCTCCTCGGCGACCTGGAAGCGCTCGCCCTCCGCCTCGGAGAGGTCACGGGCCAGGAAGATGCGGACAGCCTCGTCGCAGCCGCCGGGCGTGGTGTACACGTCGGCGAGCACGCGCCAGTCGACCGCCTTGACGTGCGCCTCCTCGTACAGCTCGCGCTGCGCGGCCGTCAGCGGGTTCTCGCCGGGGACGTCGAGCAGGCCGGCCGGGATCTCCCAGAGCTTCTGGCGCACGGGGTGCCGGTACTGGCGGAGCACGAGGACGCGTCCGGACTCGTCGAGGGCGAGCACCGCGACCGAGCCGGGATGGACCTGGTAGTCACGGCGCGCGACCGAGCCGTCGGGCATGACCACGTCGTCGGTACGGACACTCGTCTTGTTGCCCCTGAAGGGGGTGGCGGTCGCGGTGACCTGCCACTCCTCGGGGGTGTCCTTGATGGTCATGTACGTCCTCCCAAACGCCGGAACCGGGGCACGGAACCTCTCCCAGTCCGTACCCCGGTCCACCGTAATACCTTGTGGTGCCTTGCCTCAGTTGCCCGTCAGTTGCCCGTCTTGCGCTCGACGGCGGCCTTGATCAGGCCCGCGAACAGCGGGTGCGGGCGGGTCGGGCGGGAGCGCAGCTCCGGGTGGGCCTGGGTCGCGACCAGGTACGGGTGCACATCGCGGGGGTACTCGACGTACTCGACGAGCTTGTTGTCCGGGGACGTGCCCGAGAAGACGATGCCCGCCTTCTTCTCCAGCTCCGCGCGGTAGGCGTTGTTCACCTCGTAGCGGTGACGGTGGCGCTCCTCCACGTACGGCTGGTCGTCGTACACCTCGCGGACGATCGACCCCTCGGCGAGCTTCGCCGGGTAGAGCCCGAGGCGCATCGTTCCGCCCAGGTCGCCCGCGCCCTCCACGTACGCCAGCTGCTCCTCCA
This sequence comes from Streptomyces sp. NPDC059909, assembly GCF_042730885.1. Taxonomy (NCBI): domain Bacteria; kingdom Bacillati; phylum Actinomycetota; class Actinomycetes; order Kitasatosporales; family Streptomycetaceae; genus Streptomyces; species Streptomyces sp. NPDC059909. Next base: position 48,122 of record NZ_JBHWKX010000023.1, on the reverse strand, counting down.
TCGTCGAGATGACGGGGTGGGCGGTCGCGCTGTCGAACTCCGTCGAGTTCGCCTCCGGGATCTCGGCCAGGTTGCGCGCGGCCTCGATCACGATGCACTGCAGGCCCAGGCAGAGGCCGAGCAGCGGGATCCTGTTCTCGCGGGCGTACCGGATCGCGCCGACCTTGCCGCTGACACCGCGGTCGCCGAAGCCGCCGGGGATGCAGATCGCGTCCACGTCGCTCAGCTGCTTCGCCGCGTCGGCCGGGGTCTTGCAGTCGTCCGACGTGACCCACTTGATCTTGACGCGGGCGCGGTTCGCGAAGCCGCCGGCACGCAGCGCCTCCGTCACCGAAAGGTAAGCGTCGGGCAGGTCGATGTACTTGCCGACGAGCGCGACACTGACTTCGTGGTCGGGGTTGTGGACGCGGTCCAGCAGGTCGTCCCAGGTCGTCCAGTCGACGTCGCGGAACGGCAGGTCCAGCTTGCGCACGACGTAGGCGTCCAGGCCCTCGGTGTGCAGCACCTTCGGGATGTCGTAGATCGACTTGGCGTCGATGGCGGCGACCACGGCAGCCTCGTCCACGTCGCACATCAGCGAGATCTTGCGCTTGATCGCGGTCGGTACGTCTCGGTCGGCGCGCAGCACGATCGCGTCCGGCTGGATACCGATGTTGCGCAGCGCGGCCACCGAGTGCTGGGTCGGCTTGGTCTTCAGCTCACCGGACGGGCCGATGTACGGCAGCAGCGAGATGTGCACGACGAAGACGTTGTCCCGGCCGACCTCGTGACGGACCTGGCGGACGGTCTCCAGGAACGGCAGCGACTCGATGTCGCCGACGGTGCCGCCGACCTCGGTGATCACGACATCCACATCGTCCGTGGCCATGCGGCGGATGCGGTGCTTGATCTCGTTGGTGATGTGCGGGATGACCTGGACCGTGTCGCCCAGGTACTCGCCGCGCCGCTCCTTGGCGATGACGGTCGAGTACACCTGGCCGGTGGTGACGTTCGCGGAGCCGTCCAGGTCGACGTCGAGGAACCGCTCGTAGTGGCCGATGTCCAGGTCGGTCTCGGCGCCGTCGTTGGTGACGAACACCTCGCCGTGCTGGAACGGGTTCATGGTGCCCGGGTCGACGTTCAGATACGGGTCGAGCTTCTGCATCGTGACCCGCAGCCCCCGCGCCTTGAGCAGCGCCCCCAGGCTGGAGGCGGTCAGGCCCTTGCCGAGGGAGGAGGCGACACCCCCGGTGACGAAGATGTGCTTGGTCGTCGTGGCTGTGCTGTTTCGAAAAGCAGCGGGCGGCATGGCCAAGAGGGGGCTCCCGTGGTCGCGAGGTGGTCGTGCGTACCGGCGATCCCGCAGGTGGAGATCCTGAGACTTCCTGGGGTGCCGTCGCTGCGGTTCGGGGGTCAGCGCCCACCGGTCCACGGGCTACCAGGGTATCAGCGCCGAGGGGAGACTGCTTCCGGCCACACAGGGCATCATGGCCATCACGGGCTTCTCCGGGCTCACCCGCCGCTCACCCGTTCGGCGGCGCCGCATTGCCGGGAGCGTCGCGCGGATCACCTGGGTGCGTCGTATCCTGCTCGGACACTTGATTCGGAATCTCGCTGCCGAGCCGGGCCGGCGATCGGCACCACCCCCGCCCTTCACCCGGAACAAGAGCTCGTCAACGACCGATTGACCGATTGACACCCTTGACCGCAGTAAGCGCCACGCAGGGCGGACGTGGCCGTTCGACTGGAGATCCACGTGGCCGGGCGCATCGAGGACTACGCACTCATCGGAGACATGCAGACCGCTGCCCTGGTCTGCCGGGACGGCACGGTCGACTGGCTGTGCCTGCCCCGCTTCGACTCGCATGCGATCTTCGCCGGACTGCTCGGCACCGAGGAGCACGGTTTCTGGCGGCTCGGGCCCGCATATCCGGGCCACGCCGAGCCGCCCGCCGCGGACCGCCGCAGGTACCGGGGGGACTCGCTGATCCTGGAGTCCGAGTGGGACACGCCGCGCGGAACGGTCAGAGTGACCGATTTCATGCCGCCGCGTGACGGGGCGCCGCAGCTGATCCGGATCGTGGAGGGCTTGAGCGGCCGCGTCCCCATGCGTTCCGCGCTGCGGATGCGGTTCAGCTACGGCCGGGTGGTGCCGTGGGTGCACAAGGTCGACAACCGTACGGTCGCGGTCGCGGGCCCCGACTCGGTGTGGCTGGACACGCCGACGGAGACGTACGGCAAGGACCTGACGACGTACTCCGACTTCACGATCTCCCCCGGCGACCGGCTGGCCTTCACGATCAGCTGGCAGCCGTCCCACCGCGAGCCGCCCGCGCTGCCCGACCCCGAGGGATCGCTGGAGGCGACGGAGGACTTCTGGCGCGAGTGGGTCGAGCACTGTACGTACCACGGCCCCTACCGTGAGTCGGTGGTCCGCTCGCTGATCACGCTGAAGGCGCTCACGTACGCCCCGACCGGCGGGATCGTCGCCGCGCCGACCACCTCGCTGCCGGAGGAGATCGGCGGCGTACGGAACTGGGACTACCGCTACACCTGGCTGCGCGACGCGGCGATCACCCTCTCCTCGCTGCTGCGCACCGGCTACCGGGAAGAGGCCCGGGCCTGGCGCGAGTGGCTGCTGCGCGCGGTCGCCGGCGACCCGGATAACCTGCAGATCATGTACGGCATCGCCGGCGAGCGCGAGCTCGGCGAGGCGGAGCTGGACTGGCTGCCCGGGTACGAGAACTCCGCCCCGGTCCGGGTCGGCAACGGCGCCGCCAACCAGCTCCAGCTCGATGTGTACGGCGAGGTCACCGAGGCACTGCACCTCGCACACATGACCGGTCTGTCGCGCAACGACTACGCCTCGCTCCTCCAGCTCAAGCTGATCCGGTACCTGGAGGACCACTGGGACCAGCCCGACGAGGGCATCTGGGAGGTCCGCGGGCCGCGCCGCCACTTCGTGCACTCCAAGGTCATGGCCTGGGTCGCCGTCGACCGCACGATCAAGCTGATCGAGTCGGGCGACGCCGACGGGCCGCTGGAGCGCTGGAGCGAGCTGCGCGACGACATCCACCGCGACGTCTGCGAGAAGGGCTACGACAAGGAGCGCAACACCTTCACGCAGTCGTACGGCTCGAAGGAGCTCGACGCGTCCCTGCTGCTGATCCCGCAGATGGGCTTCCTGCCGCCGGACGACAAGCGGGTGATCGGCACGATCGAGGCGATCCAGCGGGAGCTGTCCACGCCGGACGGTTTCGTGCTGCGCTATCCGACGGCCGGTGACGAGGCGGGCGTCGACGGTCTCGAGGGCGACGAGGGTGCCTTCCTCGCCTGCTCGTTCTGGCTCGCGGACGACCTGGCGATGATCGGGCGCGTCGACGAGGCACGGCGGCTCTTCGAGAAGCTGCTGTCGCTGCGGAACGATCTGGGGCTGCTCGCCGAGGAGTGGGATCCGCGCCTGCAGCGACAGGTGGGGAACTTCCCGCAGGCGTTCAGCCACGTCCCGCTGATCGACACGGCACTGCGGCTGACGGCCTCCGGCGCGTACGGCGGCTGACCGGGGGCTCCGCCCCCGGACCCCGGCCCTGCCACGCGGGCGGGCCACGCCTGCGGTGCGCCGTGCGCCCGCCCCGGTGCGCCGGGGGGCCAGGCCGCCGTCGTGCGGCGAGTAGGCAGGGGCTCCGCCCCCGGACCCCGGACCTGCCACGCGGGCGGGGCCACGCCTGCGGTACGTCGTGCGCCCTCCCCGGTGCGCCGGTGGGGCCACGCCGCCGTCGTGCGGCCCGCCCGGCTGAACGCGGTGGGCCACCGCAGGTGCCGCGTGCGGCGAGTAGGCAGGGGCGCCGGCCCCCGGACCCCGGCCCTGCCGCCCTGGTGGGCCGCGCTGCGGCACGCCGAGCGCCCGCCCCGTTGAACGCGGTGGGCCCGCCGCCGGCGCGCTGGCGAGGGCTCGCCGCCGGTGCCGCGTGCGGCAGGTAGGCAGGGGCTCCGCCCCGGGGCCTCGGCCCTGCCGCGCGGGTGGGCATACACGTGGGCTCGCAGCAGGTGCGTCATGCAGCGGGTAGGTCAGGGCCCGGACCCCGGCCCTGCCGCGCGGGTGGGCCGCGCTGCGCCACGCCGAGCGCCCACCACCCCGCCCGTGCGCTGAACACCCGCTCAGGGCCCCTGACGGCGGGCGCGCATCGGGTGCCGCGTGCGGCGGGTAGGTACGGGCTCCGCCCACGTGGGGCCACGATTGCCCCCGCCCGGCTGTTCCGCCGGGACACGCCGCCGGTGCGGCACGAGCCGGTACCCCCGGCGCAGCGGCTGTGCTCCGCTGCCTGCCCGGCTGCGCGGGCGGACACTGCGCCAACCTTCGTAGACCGGCGATCCCCGCCGCCCGCCAGGGCGCAGGGCGATCCCCGCCGCGGTACGCCTTGCGCCCGCGCCTGGCTTCGGTCCTGCCGCCGCTGTCGCGTGCGGCTGTGGTCCGGCTCGGCGGCTGCACGGCTGCGGGGGCGGGCATTGCGTCGTCCTTCCGGAAGGCGCTCTCCGACCGTCCGTCAGCGCGCAGGGGCGATCCCGGCGCCCGGGCGGCGCCCAGGGCGCGGGGCGCGGAGCCCGTCTCTACGATGGGAGAGTCCTGTTCGCACCCCGGAAGGGGGCCCTCATGGCGCCCCGGACCCTCGCGGAAGCGGCCCTGACAGGACTGCGCGAAAGCCTCGGCGGTGACGTCATCATCCCGGGCGACCCCGGGTACGACGAGGCCCGCGCGCTCTTCAACGGGATGATCGACCGGCGGCCCGCGGTGATCGTTCAGTGCGAGTCGGCGGCGGATGTGGCCGCTGCGGTGCGCTTCGGCCGGGAGAACGAGCTGGAGCTTGCCGTCCGTGGCGGCGGTCACAGCGTCGCGGGCCTCGCCGCGAGCGACGGCGGTCTCGTCGTCGATCTGCGCCGGATGCACGCGGTCACCGTCGACCCCGAGGCTCGTACGGCACGGATCGGCGGCGGAGCCACGATGAGCCATCTGGACCGGGCCACACAGCCGTTCGCCCTGGCGACCACCGGTGGCCGGGCCTCCACGACCGGGGTGGGCGGCTTCACGCTGGGCGGTGGATCGGGCTGGCTGGAGCGGAAGTTCGGCCTCGCCTGCGACAGCCTCGTCGACGTCGACCTGGTCACGGCCGACGGGAGCGAGGCGCGCGCGAGCGAGGACGAGAACCCCGAGCTGTTCTGGGCGCTGCACGGCGGCGGTGGCAACTTCGGCGTGGCCACGTCGATCACGCTGAGGCTGCATCCGCTGCCCGCCATGTCCGTCGCGTTCCTGTTCTTCCCGGCCGAGCGGGGAGCCGAGGTGCTGCCCGTCTACCGGGAGGTGCTGGAGTCCGCGCCGGACGAGGTCGGCGGCGGGTTCATCTATCTGACCGGCCCGCCCGAGGACTTCATGCCTGAGCACCTGGTGGACCGTGCCGTGTGCCTGGTGCTGGTCACGTACGCGGGCACCGTGCCGGAGCTGCGCCGGGCCGCCGGGCCGCTGCTCGGTCTCGGCCACGCGGCGGAGGTCGTCACGGAGCTCCCGTACGCCGAGCTCCAGTGCATGATCGACGACCCGCCTGGCCTGCGGAACTACTGGTCGGCCGAGTATCTGCGCGCGCTGCCCGACCAGGCCGTGGACGCTTTCTGCGCCCGCGCGGACAGCATGATCGTGCCGTCCAACTCGCAGCACATCCTCTTCCCCATGGGCGGCGCCCTGGCGCGCGGGGACTCGCAGTACCCGGTGCCGTGGCGGACCGCCGAGTGGGTCGCGCACCCGTTCGCGATCTGGGACAGCCCCGCCGACGACGCACGCGGCAGGCAATGGGTGCGCGACGCCCGCAACGACGTGATGCCGTGGTCCATCGGCCTCGTCTACCTCAACTTCATCGGACAGGAGGGCGAGGACCGCGTCGTGGCCGGGTTCGGGGCCGAGAACTACGGGCGGCTCGCCGCGGTCAAGGCGCAGTACGACCCCGACAACCTGTTCCGGCTGAACCACAACATCCGTCCCGCGGCCCCGTCGCCCGACTAGACCCCGTCCTCCGGGTCGGGCCTCACCGCAGTGCCTCGATCACCTCGTTCGCCGCACGCTCGCCCTCGGCGGCTCCGCCCTCCATGAAGCCCTGGAAGTCGTAGCTGCAGTGCTCCCCCGCGATGTGGAGGGAGCCCTGGGGGGTGCCCTCGTACCCGGCGTAGCGGTGCAGATAGCCGACGGGCCAGTACGAGTACGCGCCCTGGGTGTACGGGTCGCGGTGCCAGGCGGAGAGCTGGGCCCGTCCGGTCCAGGCGCCCCTCGTCCCCGGGAAGAACGCGTCGATGCCGGTCAGCCTGCGGGCGGCGAGGTCGCGTACGTACGGGTCCGACTCGGTGGGGAAGGGCGTCGCGGGGGTCAGCTGCCTGGCGAGGGTGCCAGAGCCGTACTGGATGAGGATGCCGCCGGTACCGGGCTGGATCTTGGTGGTGTCCCAGGTCTGCTGGACATCGGTGTCGGTGAAGCAGTCCCCCGCCGACACGCCCGGCCAGGGCCCGGTGCCGCGCCAGGGCCTGGAGTCGAACTCCATGTTGAGTTTGGTGCAGGCACCCATGCGGGCGTCGCGCAGCAGATTCGTCATCCGCGGATCGAGCCCGGCCCCGGACAGGTCGATCTGCTGGAGTACGGGCAGCGGCAGGCACAGGATCGTGTGGTCGGCGGTGACGGTGCGGACGGCTCCGGCGCCGTCGAAGGTGAGGGTCCGGGTGCCGTCGCCGTTGGCCCGCACCGCCATGAGCCGACGGCCCATCAGCAGCGAGCCCGTGGGCAGCGAGGCGGCGATGGCACGCGGGAGTCGATCGTTGCCGCCGGTGATGTGGTATCGCTCGTTGGAGAGCCCCCAGATGTTGAAGTTGCCCGGATTGGGCTGATACCCCATCAGCAGGACCAGGGCGAGGGACGACTGCTCGGTGGTGTCGGCTCCGTACTCGACGTTGTACGCGACGTCGAAGAAGCGGCCGAGCGGCGATGCGTGCCCGCCGGGGACCCGTGACTCGATCCATTCGTACAGCGACATGGTGTCCAGGGCGGTGCCGGCCGGAGTGGTCCGGTTCCAGAACACCTCGCCCGCTTCCTGGAGGTCGCGGCGGAGGGGCTGGTAGACGGCCTTGAAGTCCTCGTCGGCCTGGTCGCGCGGATAGTAGCCGTCGTTGAACCAGAGGACCTCCTCGGCGCCGTTGGGCCCGCCGCCCAGGAAGTCCTCCACGGGGAGGCCGAAGCGGCGGCAGAGTCCGAGGATCGTCTTGTGGCTGGTGTCGATCAGCTCGCCGCCGATCTCGGAGGTCCGCCCGTGCGCCCAGTGCCCGCGCTGGGTCCACATCCGGCCGCCGACCCGGTCGGTCCTGGCCTCGTACACGGTGCAGTCGATGCCCGCGTCGCGGAGGGTGAGGGCCGCGGTGAGGCCGGCGATGCCGGCACCGACGACGGCGACGCGGGGCGCGGTGGCGCCCGCGGCTGTGGCGGCCCGTGCGGGTGCGGGGCGTGCGGCGGCGGCCGTGCCGACGGTGGCGGCGAGGCCCACCGCGGCGGCGCGGGCGAGCAGTTCGCGGCGGCTGCTGGTCGACGCCTCGGCGCGCAGGCCGCGCAGTTCGGCGACGGGTAGGCGCAGCCGCCGGGCATCGGCGTGGTCGGAGACGAGTCGCTTCAGCAGGTGCATCGGGTGGGTGCGTGCCATGGCGGGCTCTCCTCGGATCAGACGGTCGCGGGGGCGGACTCGGTGCTGCCTGTGCCTGTGCCTGTGCCTGTGCCGTTGCCGTTGCCGTTGCCGTTGCCGTTGCCGTTGCCGTTGCCGTTGCCGTTGCCGGTGTCTCGCTCGGCCGCGTCCTCGAGGACGATCCGGCCGATGATCTCGTACCGCTGCGGCTGCCTGGCTCTGAGGTAGCAGCCGAGGCCGATGCCGCCGAAGAACACCGCGCCCACGATCCAGGGGATCGCCTTGAAGAAGACCGAGTCGGCGGCGAGACCGGCGGCGGTCTCCATGTTCATCACCAGCAGGACCACCACGGCGGTCATGCCGATGCCGCCGAGCAGTGGGGCCGTGAAGGTCCTGAACCAGTGCCGGTCCTCGGGGTGGTTGGTGCGGAAGTAGCCGATGACCGCGAACGAGCAGAGTGTCTGGACGATCAGGATCGCCATCGTTCCGAGGATCGCGAGCAGCGTGTAGAGGTGCACGTACGGGTCCTGACCGGTCAGCCAGAACGCGGCGACGAGGGCGACGGCGATACAGGTCTGCACGACGGACGCGATGTACGGGGAGGCGTGCCGGGCGTGGGTACGGCCGAGCGCGGGGTGCAGGAAGCCCTCACGGCCGATCGCGTACAGATAGCGCGCGGCGCACTGGTGGAAGGCCATGCCGCAGGCGAACGAGCCGGTGAGCAGCAGCCACTGGAAGGCGTCGACGGCCCAGCCCCCGATGAACTCATGGGTGGGCGCGAAGAACAGGTCGAGCGGGCTGGTGGACGAGGACAGCTTCACCGAGCCGGCCAGTCCGTTGCCCGCGATCGTCATCCAGGAGACATAGATGTAGAAGATCCCGACGCCGATGACGGAGATGAGCGTGGCGCGTGGGATGACCCGCTTGGGGTCGCGGGACTCCTCGCCGTACATGGCGGTCGACTCGAAGCCGACCCAGGACCAGAAGGCGAAGAAGAGGCCGAGCCCCGCCGAGGTTCCGGTGAAGGCGTTCCTCGGGTCGACCGGTTCGACGGGGATGCCGTCGGGGCCGCCGCCCGCGATCAGTACCGCGGTGGCGACGGCGAACAGGACGGCGACCTCGGCGACCAGCATGACCCCGAGGGCCTTCGCGGTCAGGTTGATGTCGAAGTGGGCGAGGACGGCGGTGACGGCGAGCATCACGGCCGCATAGACGATCCAGGGGAGGTCCACGCCGAGCTGGTCCTCGACGGTGGTCCGGGCGAAGTACGCGAAGACCCCGACGATCGAGGCCTCGAAGACGATGTACGCGAGGACCGCGAGCATGCCCGACGCCATGCCGGCGATCCGGCCGAGGCCGTGCGAGATGAAACCGTAGAACGCCCCGGCCGCCGTGATCCGCTTCGCCATGGCGACGTAGCCGACCGCGAAGACGGTCAGGACGACGGTGGCGAAGAGATAGCCGGCGGGGGCGCCCGTGCCGTTGCCGAAACCGACGGCGATGGGGAGGTTGCCGGTCATCGCGGTGATGGGGGCGGCGGTGGCGACCGCCATGAACACGACGCCGACGAGGCCGACGGAGTTCGCCTTGAGCCGCTGGACTTCGGGAGTGCTCCTGCTGGACATGCGCCGTCCTTTTCGCTGGGCCCGATGTGGAGGCGCCAGGATTGTGGAAGGTGACACGCGCCACAATCGGCACGAGGTCCGGTAATTGCCGCCCTGGGACGACGAGTTGTCGGGTCGGAACGGGCCCCGGTGTGGTCCGTGACACGTGGGTGATGTTCTTGGAACGTGACGCCGGGTAGCGTCCGGCGACATGAACGGCGGCGTGGACAATCAGGGCGGCATCACCGTGCAGCGGGCACTGGAGCTGCCCGCACTCCGCGGCGGGCTCCCGGAGGTCGTGGCGGGCGCCGACCGGCTGAACCGCACCGTGCGCTGGGTGCACGCCGGCGAGGTGCCGAACATCGCGTCGCTGCTCAAGGGCGGGGAGCTGCTGCTCACCACCGGTCTCGGCCTCGGCACCCGGCCCGCCGAGCAGCGCGCCTTCGTACGCCGGCTCGCGGAGCGCGGCATCGCGGCGCTGGTCGTGGAGCTCGGCCCGCGGTTCACCCGGTTGCCCGCGACCATCGTCGAGGCGGCCAGGTCCGCCGGGCTGCCGCTGATCCAGCTGCACCGTGAGGTGCCGTTCGTGTCGGTGACGGAGGAGGTCCACACCGAGATCGTCAACCACCACTACGCGCTGCTGCAGCGGGCCGAGGAGGTGGCGCGCAGGTGCACGGAGGCGCTGCTCGGCGGTGGCGGGATCCCCCAAGTGCTGCGGATCCTCGCGGACTTCACGGCCAATCCGGTGTTCCTGGAGACCGCGGACGGGCAGCTGCTGTACGCCGCGGGCAGCGAGTCCGGGCCCGCCGCCGCCGACCCGCTCCAGGTGTGGGAGGGGCTGCGCGGCCAGCGGGCGGCGCGGGAGTCCGGTCCGCCGGCGGGGGCGGTGCTGGTGGACGTGCCGGGCGGGGGGCACGGCGCCGGTGCGGTACGCGCCCGCCTCGTCCTCCTCGCCGTGTCGTCGCCCCTGCTCCCGGTGCACCGGTTGGCGGCCGAACGGGCCGCGGGCGTCATCGCGGTGGTCCTCATGCAGGCCCGCCAGGAGGAGGAGCTGGCGGCGCGCGGTCGCGGCGACTTCCTGACCGATCTCGCCGAGGGCCGCATCACGGCGGAGGACGCGCCCGAGCAGGCACGGGTGCTGGGCTTCCGGCCGGGCGAGGGACCGCTGCTGCCGGTGGTGATGCGGCTGGCCCCCGAGCTGTCCCCTTCGGGCAACTGGTCGCTGCTGGCCCGCGCGGTGCTCGAAGAGCTGTCGTCGGTCGGCGTGCCGGTCCTGCTGGGCGTACGCCCCGTCGAGGGCCGCGTGCCGCTGCTGCTCGGCCTGCGCTCGGAGTCGGAGCGTACGGCGGTGGCGGACCGGGTTGCCGCCGCCCTGCGCACCGGCCTCGAGCGCGCGGGCCTGAAGCGGGCCGGCGCCCACCCGCCGGTGGTCGTGGTAGGCGTCGCGGGCGGCTGGGCGGCGGCGTCGGCGGGCCTGCGGCACGCCGCCGAGACGGCGACGGCGGCACAGGGCCTCGCGGAGCGGCCCTGGTACGACGCGCGCCGTCTCGACATCGACCTGCTGCTGTGGCGGCTGCGCGACCATCCGGACCTGGCGGCCTTCGTGGACCGGGCGATCGGCCCGCTGCTCGACCACGACCGCACCTCCCGCCCGCCCCTGCTGCCCACCCTGGAGACGTACCTGGCGCACGCGGGCCGCAAGGCGGAGACGGCGCGCGAGCTCCACCTCAACCGCCAGACGCTCTACAACCGGCTGGGCCGCATCTCGGAGTTGCTGGGCACGGACCTGGACGACCCTCAGTCGGTGCTCGCGCTGTCTCTGGCCCTACGAGCACGCCGCCACGCCCATTGACGGGGGTTCGCCGCCCTATCGGGCCCCGCTCCGGGTCAGCCGAGGAACAACCATCCTGTTCTGCTGGAACAGCCGCAGCGCTCCTGCGTGCGCGACCTCGTCGCGTCATGCCGACTAGCTCGGACTTCGGTTGAGGCCGCCCGTCCGACCGACCGCCCGGCGCGATCATCCCCCGAGGCCCGGAGGTTGCGACGCCGGAACGAACGCCACCCGGAACATCTTGGGCCACCACTTGCCGGTCAGCAGGAACTGACGGGTTCCTGGAATGGCCGCGATCCCGTTCAGGACGTCCGCGTGCCGCCTCTCGGCTGCGCTGATCAGGGCCGGAACGGCAATGTCTCCTGTCACGCGGCCGGAGTCGGCGTCGATCCGCACGATGCGGTCGGCAAGCCAGACATTGGCGTAGACGGTGTCACCGACGCATTCCAGCTCGTTCAGCCGCCCCACACGCTGCCCGCGCAAGGTAACGGCGACCTCGCCCCTCTTCCTGAGAGTCTTCGGGTCCCGGAACACGAGCAGGGAGGAGCCGTCGCTCGTCACCAACCTGCCACGGTGCCGCTGGTGGCACACCCCCCACCCTTCACCTTCGTAGGGAACCCGGCGCAACTCGGCCAGTGTGCTTGCGTTCCGTTCGATCGCGATGCCGTCGCGCCAGGTGAGCTGCCAAAGAGTCGCGCCCATGACCGTGATTCCCTCACCGAACAACGGCGCGGGCAGCTCGGAGAGCCGTGTCGGCCGGGCGCCGGGCCGACCAGACCTGATCGTCGACCGGCCGGCCATCCCCGTGCTCTCGTAGAGCATGCCGTGTGCCATCTCCAGGCCCTGCGTGTAGGCCTTCGGATCGTGTGACAGGGTCTCGATGACCTCGACCCGCAGCTGCTGGACCCGTTCCGTTGCCGTCCCGGACTTGCTCTGCCCGTGGTTCACAACATCGTGGCCTCCCTGGCACGAACGGACGAGCGTTCCGCCGGCCAGAGCAACCGTCGCCACCAGGACCACTGACGCAAGCCGCATGGCCCCACACTCGCACGGCGGCCGGGCCCGGAGGACTGACAGCGGGAACGGCTCACCGGCAGTCGCCCCCATGGCGCAACCGCCGACCGGCGATCTCCCGGACAGCTACTGCGCTGTCCGGGAGATCGCCGGTGCCACGTCCCGGTCGTCGGTCAGCCGCGGTGGCCGGCAGAACGCCGCCGCTTGATGATGACGAGCGTTCCACCACCCAGCAGCACCAGGCCGCCTGCGGCGGTCAGCAGCGCTACGGACGCGTACGACGAACCGGTGTCAGCCAGCGAGGAGTTCGAAGAGCCGTTGTCATCACCGGAGGATCCGCCACCACCGGATTTGTCGTGATCCTTCTTGTCGTCATCACGGGAGTGGTCGTCGTCGTCATCGTGATCGGACTCGTCGTCGTCATCGTGATCGGACCCGTCGTGATCGTCGTGACCGCTGCCGGGGCGGCCGTGGTCGTCGTCATCGTGTCCTGGGCGGCCGTGGTCGTCCCCGTCACCGTCCCCGGGTCGTCCGTGGTCGTCACCGTCCCCGTCCCCGTCGCCGTCGCCGTCGCCGTCGCCGTCGCCGTCGCCGTCCTCATCCTCGAGCACGGCCACCCGTGCGGAGAGGGTCGGCCCCGCGTTCTGTCCGACGAGCTGGAAGTCGTGGAGGCCGGGGGGCTGGTCCTCGGGAATGGTGACCTCCGCTTCCACAACGCCGTTCTCGTCTGCGGTCCAGGTTCCGAGCTCCACGATCGGCCGCGGGGTCGACGTAGAGGTGGGAGTGGGTTTCGGCTTGGACGTGGACTCGGGCGTGGGGCGGGCCGCTGCCAAGGACTGCGGGACCGCCAACGACCTTCCGAACGCGGCGGCACCCGCTGCTGCGGCGGCAGTGTCAGGGCCCACGAAAACAAGGCGGCCGAGGACCACCTCGCCGTCCTCGAAACCGGTCCCCCGGAAGGTCACCTCCTCACCGGGGTCCAAGGTGACGTCGTCGACGACGACGTCCGCGCCCGGGGGGTAGGGCTGGGCGAACGCCGGCTCGGCGGCGATCAACGGAGCAGTGGCAATGAAGCCTGCTGCGGTGGCGGCCATGGCGGCTCGCCATACGGTGCGTCTGGGCATGGTTTGTGGCTCCTTAGGTGACGCTCTGACAAGCGGTGGTCGTTGTTGCCGTCCATGGCGCGGGACGAAGGGTTTGGCAGGAATCTTCTTCAAAGGGCGACATGGGAGTTCGCCGTCCGAACCACCTCTACCGACACTCGCGTACGTCACTCCGTTCGACTCGATCGGCACTGCCGCGCGGCCTCCGGCACCGCCGGAAGTCCCAGCCGGGGACCTCCGCGCTGCGGATCGCCTGACCGCAGTGGCATCGGAACGATCAAGTACTGGGATCCGTAGACGTGGTCGGCCCTGCCCAAACCGCCACACCACGGTGCTCGGCAGGACGGTGTACCAGGTGCACCCGTATGGCCGAGCGCGGGCGACACCGGCCGTGGCGTCCCGAGGAAGCGCGGGTATTCCGCATGGGTTCGTCCGGCGAGGCGGGCGGCAGAGCACGGAGCCCGGGAAGATACTTCCGCCATGCCCCGTTCCCCGGTCTCGACAACCGCAGGACGCATTTGGACGCCCTTTCGCGTCCTCTTCGTCTGCACGGGAAATCTGCACCGCTCGCCCCTGGCGGAGCGCCTGCTGAAGGCCCGGCTCGCCGCGCTTCCCGGAACCTTCCGAGTGAGCAGCGCCGGCACGGCGGCCAGAGCGGGAACAGCCATGGACCCTGTGGCGGCCGCCCTCCTCGTCGGGCTGGGCGGAGATCCCAGTGGCGCGCGCGCCCGCCGACTCACGGCGGCACTGGTGGACGACTCCGACCTTTTGCTGGGTGCTGCCGCAGAACACCGCGAGGCGGCCGTGCGACTGTCACCTCTGTGGTCGCTGCAGCGGGCCTTCACCTTGCGTGAGTTCGCCCGGTTGCTGAGACCGGAGGACGCCGCGGGTGTGGCGGAACCCGCCGAGCGGGCCGTGGCGCTGGTCAAGGGTGCCGCGGAGAGGAGGGGAGGAGGCGCCTGGGCCGACGACGATGTGGCCGATCCGTACGGAGCGCCCGTGCAGGTGGCGCGGCAGGCGGCCGTGCGGATCGCCGAGTCGGTGGAGAGGATCGCCGCAGCGGTCCTGGCCCCGGCACCCTGACCGTGCGGTTCTCCGTGCGCCGCCGCGCGGCATGGGCGCGACCCCGGGCGGGCGTAACGCGGCGCGGCGCAGCGCGCCGAACTAGTCACCACATGGACGGGACGGCCGCACCGTGGCCTGCAGAGGTCGCACCAACCACTGGCGCAGTATAGTCGGGTGGCGGTCCGAGGGGCGCTCCAGCAGGTGCAGCACGACAGTGCGGGTGGTGCCCGCGGGCAGCTCCAGATCGAAGGTGTAGACCGGGTGGCCGCGTTCGGTCGCCTGGCTCAACAGGGCCCGTCCTCCGTCCAGAGTCGCCGTGACCAACTGCGCACCTTCGGTCGCGTAGTACGAAACCAGGAGTCGGTTGTCGCCGGGCCGGGTCCTGTAGGGCGGGGCGTCGACCCGCTGGGTGACATAAGTGGGAAGTCCCGAGCCGGGTGCCCTGTTCGTCAGGCGCACGGTCACGGTGACCTCACGGCCGGCGGCGGTGCACCGGCCGGGCACCCAGTCCAGGCGCCGGTCCAGGTAGTAGTCCAGTTTGGTGCCGGCCGCGTTGTTGACGACCAGTCCGGCGAACGGATCGGAGCCGTCGGGCAGGGTCCCACCGAACGGTCGCGATCGCAGCTCACGCTGCTCGGACGGATGAGCACTCCACACCTTGACCCGCCCCTCCTGCAGGTGCCCTCGCAGCGCGGCGAACAACGCGGGACGTCGCTGCGGATCGTCGGCGGCTCCCAGCAGCACGTCCGCAGTGGCGCGGGCCACGTCGATGAAGAACTTCTTGCGGTCGTTGATGTCCGGGTAGGTCGCATAGCTGGTGCGCTCGGTGAGGTCCAGCACGTTGGCTGCCGTGATCGCGGTGCCGTCGGGCAGGCGGGCGGGACCGGAGGCGGTGAGCAGCCCGGCAAGCGCGCTGGGATCGAGGGCGAATGCGCCGTCCAGCCTCTGCCCTGTGTGCTCCCGCCAGACGGCGGTCCAAATGCGGGCCGCATACGGGAAGTGCGGACTGAGGTTGGAGTTGACCCAGACACTCGTGGGGGCATTACGGCCGTACAACGCCGCGTACTCGGCTCCCAGGTCTACCGCCGCGCGGGCTTCTGCCAGCTCGGTGTCGTTGCCGAAGCGCTCGAAACCCAGTTGCCCCCGGTCCGCGGTGAGGATCGCGAACGCCCCGGGCAGCCCGCCGGTGCCGCGCGCCTCTGCCGTGTTCTCGAACACCATCATGTAGCGCCGTGGGCCCTGCTCTCCCAGCATCGACGGCATCAGGCGCGCCGCCGCGGCGGCGTCGACCGCGGCGGGGACGATCCGGTCGAGCTGTTCTACGAGCCGGGTCCGGGCCCGCTCAAGTGCGGGGAGCCAGGTGCTGCGGGGCAACCCGGCGACCTGGGTTCGCACTTCGGATGCGGTGCGCGAGGCCCGGTCGAGGGCGGGAGCGGCGCGACGCAGGCCGGTGAGGTTCAGGTGGCCGCCGCCCGTCCCCGTACCGGCGGTGAGTTCGACGGCCGTGTGCACCAGGGGGGAGAGCACGTCGCGGGTCAGCCGGTCGGCTGCCGCCGCGGAGCCGCGTACGGTGCGCAAGGGGCCGCCGACGATGGGCAGATGCG
Source organism: Streptomyces sp. NPDC059909 (assembly GCF_042730885.1). NCBI lineage: Bacteria > Bacillati > Actinomycetota > Actinomycetes > Kitasatosporales > Streptomycetaceae > Streptomyces > Streptomyces sp. NPDC059909. Next base: position 32,222 of record NZ_JBHWKX010000023.1, on the reverse strand, counting down.
CGGCGGGGTACCAGACCGGGCCGGTGGTGAGGCGATGTGCTCTGGCAGCATGCAGGGCGGCGACACGCACGGCGTCCCCCGGAGTTCCCGCCCCCGACGAGGTGTTTGTCGCGGCCGGGACTGCTTGCGAGCCTGCGGCGATCCGGTGTCGCAGCGGCTCCAGGGCCCGCTGGGCGGCCAGCAACTCATTGCGGGCGAGCATGCTGGTGACCAGGATCCAGGCGACGCAGGCCACGAGCACCCCTACGACGGCACAGGCCAGCACCATGGGACGACGATGCCGCATCCATCGGACCAACGTGCCGGCGATGCGCGGTTCGGAGCGTTTCTCGACACGCGGCACCCGCTTCTCCCTTCCCATGTCCTGTGGCAGCGGTTCGGCGACGGGCGCCTCAGTAGGCGCCGTCCCCGCGCAGTACGACAGGCAGAGTCCGGACGAGGATGGTCAGATCCATCCGGATCGACCAGGCGTCGACGTACTTCAGGTCCAGGCGCAGGGCGTCCTCCCAGGCGAGGTTCGACCGGCCGCTGATCTGCCACAGGCCGGTGAGGCCCGGCCGCACGAGGAGACGGCGGCGGGCGGGCCCGGTGAAGGCGGAGTCCTCGACCGGCAGCGGTCGAGGGCCCACCAGCGACATGTGGCCCATCAACACATTGACCAGTTGCGGAAGCTCGTCCAAGGAGTAGCGGCGCAGCAGGCGTCCGGTGGCGGTGACGCGGGGGTCCTCGCGAATTTTGAACAGGTGCCCGTCGGCTTCGTTGCGCACGGCCAGTGCCGCTCGCATTCCCTCCGCTCCGGCCCGCATGGTGCGCAGCTTCAGGACGTGGAACTCCTTGCCGTGCCGGCCTGTACGCCGCTGACGGAAGAGCACGGGCCCCGGAGAGTCGGCCTTGATCGCGGCGGCGGCCACGAGCAGCACCGGGACGAGCAGCAGGAGCAGGACGGCGGCCCCCGCCACGTCCATGGTCCGTTTGACGGCACGGGCTCCGCGCGGCGACTGGCGCCGCTGAGCGGAGTGGTGACGAAACGTCAGTGCAGCGGGAACCGGGACGGACTCGCCTTCAACCGAACGAGGGAAACCTGACCAGCCTGCTGGCATATTCATGCACCTGACGTCTGAAATGGATCGAAACGGATCAATGAATACAAACACGATGTCGATGTAAGTTTCGGCAATGACACTGCGCTTGCGGCCGTCGACCCCTGCGACGGCGGCAGCCGAGAGGACCTTCATGCGTGCCGTAGTGACGGGCGGGACCGGATTCATCGGCTCCCATCTGTGCGAGCGCCTGCTTGCCGCAGACCACGTCGTGTTGTGCGTGGACAACCTCCTGACGTCCAGCATGGACAACATCGAGCATCTGCTCGGTAACCCGCGCTTCCAGTTCGACCACTGCGACATCAACCGGGGACTGAACGTGCCCGGACCGGTGGACGCCGTGTTCCACCTGGCGTCGCCGGCCTCGCCCGCGGACTACCTGAGGCTGCCCCTGGAGACGCTGCGCGTGGGATCGACCGGCACCTGGCACTCCCTGGACCTGGCTGCCGCCAAGAACGCCCGCTTCCTGCTGACCTCCACCTCCGAGACGTACGGAGATCCCCAGGTCCACCCGCAACCGGAGAGCTACTGGGGGCACGTCAACCCGGTGGGGCCGCGTTCCGTCTACGACGAGGCGAAGCGGTTCGGCGAGGCACTGACGATGGCGTACCGCAGGACCCATGGCGTGGACGCCAAGATCGTGCGCATCTTCAACACCTTCGGCCCCAGGATGCGTCCCGACGACGGGCGGGCCATCCCGACGTTCATTCGCCAAGCACTGCGAGACGAGCCGATCACGGTCACCGGAGACGGCAGCCAGACCCGGTCCCTGTGCTATGTCGACGACATCGTGGACGGTCTGCTGCGCATGCTCGCCGGCAGCCACGGCGGTCCGGTCAACCTGGGCAACCCGCACGAGGTCTCCATGCTGGAACTGGCCCAGTGGATCAGCAAGCTCACCGAATCCTCCTCCGAGATCGTGCTGGTCCCCCGACCGCAGGACGACCCGGAAAAGCGTCGTCCGAGCATCACCATGGCGCGCGAGCTACTGGACTGGAATCCCACGACTCCGGTCGAACACGGTCTGCGCGAAACCATCACGGACTTCCGCCGACGCATGGCCTTCGGCGAGTTCACCGAGCAGAAGCACCACCGGGCCGCTTCCCCGCTGAATGCCGCGGCCCGTCGATGACCGCCCCGACGAGCGCACAACGCGTGGGGGAAACAGCCACGGTCCCCGTTGTCGGGTGCCTGGGCGTGCCCATCGCCGCACACACCCGCGAGAGCGCGGCCCGCGGGGTCGTGCACCTTGCCCACCGGATCCGGGAGGCACGCCGCGCGGACCGGCTGCGGCGTAGGAACGGAGCCCGCGCCGCCGATGCCCCTCGCGGGGCTGATGTGCATCTGTGCAACGCCTACACCCTCGCCCTCGCCGACCGTGACCCGGAACTGCTCGAGACGCTTCGCTCGGCGGCGCTCAACCTCCCCGATGGACAGCCGGTGGTCTGGGCCAACCAACTCCTGCACCGCGGCGCGGCTCTGCCGCCAAGGCGCGTGTACGGACCGGACCTCCTGCTGGACGTCTTCGCCCTGAGCCAGCACACCGAGCTGAGCCACTATCTCCTCGGCTCCACACCCTCGGTGCTGGACGCGCTGCACCGGGAACTGCGACGGCGCTACCCCGGGGCACGGATTGCCGGCACCTGCTCGCCGCCCTTCCGCCCGCTGACCGCCCGGGACCTGCAACAACGGGCGGAGGAGATCCGTTCCGTCGCGGCGGACATCGTCTGGGTCGGACTCGGCACCCCCAAGCAGGACCGCTGGGCCGCCGAACTGTGCGCCGCACTCCCCGTGGTCGCCGTGGCGGTAGGCGCGGCCTTCGACTTCGTCGCCGGTACCAAGCGGCAAGCACCGACGTGGATGCAGCACAGCGGTCTGGAATGGCTGTTCCGCCTCGGCTGCGAACCCCGCCGCCTCTGGCGCCGGTACCTGTTCGGCAACGCACGGTTCGTGCAGGGGGTGGTGCGCCAGGCCACTCGCCCCGTACGAGTCGACGGCCGTGCGGTCCTTGCGGGAGCCGATCGCCTGAATCCGGCCCGACTCGTCGGTCAGGGGCCGGAAATTTCCGGCGGGATTCCTAAGGTACGGCCATGACGATCACTCCGGAGACCCCTCGACGGGGGGATCTGCAAGAGCACGAGCACGGAAATCGGGCACGACTGCCGAAAGGGCAGCCGGTCCCGGCTGTCCAGGATTCCGGATCGCAACGCGTACTTCGTCCGGCGACTCGGCCGAGGCCCACTCCGTCGTGACCTCACCTCCCGCCTGCGCCGACGTCTACGACGACACGAGCGTAGCCCGACATGGTCAAGTGCCTCCTCGTCCGCGACGGCGTGGACGAGGAGGCACTTCGGGACCCGCCCGCGCCCGCCTTCGTGAAGGTGGCGGTCAACGCTACTGGTGCGCCCAGTCGGGGCTGCTCCAGGCCGTCGAGAACGGTTCAGCCCACCGGCGTCCTTCGGCCTCGTCGCCAGGGAACGTCGCTGACTTCCGCACACCCGCAGACAGCACCGGAGCCGCATCACATGGCAGTTACACAACTCACCCGGCGGATCAAGCTGAAGACCACGGCAACCGTCGTCCCGTGGGTGACCAGGATTCGCCCGGGCCGCGATCTGGAACGGTTCGGCAGCGCCTACGGAGGATGGTGGGTTCCCACCGGTCTGATCACCGAGGAATCCGTCGTCTACGCGGCAGGCGTCGGCGAGGACATCACTTTCGATCTGGCCCTCATCCAGCGCTTCGGGTGTGAGGTCTGGGCAATGGACCCGACTCCCCGTTCGGTCGTGTTCGCCGCAGGAATCACCGAACCACGATGGCATTTCCTCCCCCTCGGGTTGTGGAAGGAGGACGAAGTACTGCACTTTCATCCGCCCGCCGATCCCGCGCACGTGTCTCACTCCGCAACCGAGGTGCGCGGTCGCGGACCGGGATTCGAGGCCCAGTGCCACACATTGAACACGTTCATGAAGAAACTGGGACACCAGCAAGTCGACCTGCTGAAGATGGACATCGAAGGAGCCGAGGAACCAGTGCTCGACCGGATGCTGGCCGAGGACACACTGCCACGAGTCCTCTGCGTCGAATTCGACACTCCGCAAGGCCCCTCGGCCCTGCGCCGACGGCTCCGCCGACTGGAGGGCGCCGGTTACGTGGTTCGCCACGTGGAGGGACGCAACTACACCCTGACTCGCATCTGATGGCTCTCGACACGGCTCCAGCGAGCGGCTCCTCACACGTCCCCTCGTCGTTGCGGGTCGCCATCGTGCACAGCTTCTACAGCTCGGCCACTCCCAGCGGCGAGAACCAGGCCGTGACGGACCAGATGGCAGCACTGGCCCGGGCCGGTCACGAGACACACCTTGTGGCCGCGCACACGGACGAACTCAGTCGATCCCCGTACTACCCGCTGCGGGCCGCTGTCACCGTGAGTACCGGGCGTGGCAGCTCCCCCGAGGCCGGCCTGCGGAGGCTGCGTCCCGACGTGGTCCACGTGCACAATCTCTTCCCCAACTTCGGAAAATCCTGGCTACGGCGCTGGCACGGCCCGATCGTCGCCTCGGTGCACAACTACCGGCCACTGTGCGCCGCCGCCACGCTGTACCGGCAGGGCACGATGTGCACCCTCTGCCCCGACGGCGACCGATGGGCCGGGCTGCGGAACGGTTGCTACCGCGGTTCGCCCGTGGCAACCGCGCCACTGGCATGGGCCGGGCGCCACGGAGCCGCCGCCAATGCGCTGCTGCGTCGTGCGGACCGCGTGGTGATGCTGTCCGAGACCAGCCGCCAGATGTACATCCGTGCCGGCATCGAGCCACGACGACTGGTTCTCGTGCCGAACTTCACCACGGACACCACAACCTCCGACTCCGACTCCGACGGTTCGTTCCCGCCCCGCACCACCATGACCGACAGGGCCTGGGTCTTCGCCGGCCGGCTGAGCCCGGAGAAGGGCCTCATGGAATTGCTGGCCCGCTGGCCGGCCGACGAACGGCTGGATGTGGTGGGCGACGGCCCCCTGCTCGACGACTGCCGCCGGGCCGCGCCACGGACGGTTCGCTTCCTCGGAGCGCTCGACCATGCCGAACTCCGGCAGCGTCTGCCCTCCTGGCGAGGTCTGGTCTTCTCCAGCCGCTGGCTGGAGGGCGCCCCGCTCATCTATCCCGAGGCACTCGCCGCCGGGCTTCCGGTACTGGCGTTCACCGGTTCCGCCGTCGCCGACTCGGTACGGGACGAGGGCACGGGCAAGGTGGTGGACTGGAGCGAGCCGCTGGACGCCGTGCTCAGCCGGGCAGCCCGTCACTTCCCCTCGCTGCGCGACCACTGCCGGAGCGTGTTCCAGCGTCGCTACACGGAGCGTGTCTGGGTGGAGCAAATCAAGAACGTGTACGCCGCAGTCGTCGCCGAACGGGGTGCACGATGACCCCCGGTCGGCTCCGGAGGATCGCGGTCGTACAGCCGTACATTCCCGGCTATCGGACAGAGCTCTTCCAGCGCCTCAGCGATCGCCTCCGGGCGGCGGGCTGCGCCTTGGACGTGCTGCACGGCCCTCCGCCGCCCAGTCACGCGGCGCGGCAGGATGCTTCCTGGTTCCCGGGAGCAGTCGAGTTGCCCGTCCGCCAGTTCAGCCTGCCCGGGGGGCGCTCGCTGGTATGGCAGCGGGTGCAACGCCGGGTGGCTTCTGCCGACATCGTCGTGGTGGAGCAGGCTCTGCACAATCTGGACACCTACCCACTGCTCTTGAAGCAACGACTGGCACGGGTGACCGGCGCGTCTCCGCGAGTGGCGCTGTGGGGACACGGCCGCACCTACACCAAGCCGGTGAGCCGTCTGGAGACAGCCGCCAAGGATGTCGTCTCACGTTACGCTTCGTGGTTCTTCGCGTACACGGAAGGCGGAGCCGCGCACCTCGCCGACCGCGGATATCCCCGCGAGAGAATCACCGTGCTGCACAACAGCGTGGACACCATGGCGCTGGCCGGCGTCCGGGAGCGCGCGGCAACACCCGGTACCCCGGAGTGCGCCGAAGCGGCAGCACTGCGCAAGCGCTACCACCTGAGGCCGGGACGTACGGCGCTGTTCCTGGGCGGTCTCGACGCCTCCAAACGGATTCCGCTCCTTCTGGACTGCGTGCGGCGCGTGACGAGGACCTTCCCGGATTTCCGTCTGCTGGTCGCCGGGGACGGCGTGGACCGGCCCTTGGTGAGCGCTGCGGCCGCCTCCCCCGACAGCCCGGTGGTGCCGTTGGGACACACGACGGGACGGCAGGTCGGTCTACTCGGCGCTGTCTCGGACATCATGCTGATGCCCGGAAGAGTCGGCCTCTGCGCCGTGGACTCGTTCGCACTGCGGACACCGATCGTGACAACGGCCTGGCCATGGCACGCGCCGGAGTTCGAGTACCTGGAGGACGGACGCAATGCGCTGGTCACCCGGGACGATCCGGAGACCTACGCGATGACGGTGCAGGAAGTACTGAACGACCGCACCCGTCTGGAATCCCTTCGCGCGGCCTGCGGCCGGGATGCCACCGCCTATACGGTCGACGGCATGGCGGAGCGTTTCTGCGCTGGTTTGCTGAACATGCTCGGAAGAAGTGCGTGAGCCGAACTGGGGAACGTAACAGAAGACCACGGTCCGGTGCCTGCGCTACGCCCGCCGGCCTCTGTCTCCACGGCCCGGGGCCACGGAGACAGAGGGCGCACCGGCTCATTGGTTCTGCGGAGTGAAACGGCGAGATGGACCGTCGACACCTGTGTCATCACCACGGACCTCCCCATCCGCTGCCGTACGTTGACGTCCGTGACTGTGCACGACAACTTGCGGGTTGCCCGCGATACTCTCTTCCGCTTCCCTGGGGTGCAGCGGGCCGTCCGACTCGCGGCGATGAACGGCTGTGTCCCCAACGAGGTCTGGAAGCGACTGCACCCCACGGGTGTATGGACGCTGCGCGCTCCCGACGGCAGCTCTTTCCGCTACGCCAGCGATATCGACGACATCCTGGCCCGCAGCCTCATCTGGACGAACATGCGTCACTGGGAGGAGACCACTCATCCGGTCATCTTCGACCTAGCCCGCCGAGCCAGGGGGTTCGTCGACGTCGGCGCATTCTCCGGCATCTACACCCTGCTGGCCTGCCAAGCCAATGAGCGGCTCCGCGCGGTGGCCGTCGAGCCCAACCCCAACTCGATGCGCAAGCTGCGCCGCAACATCGAAGTAAACCATCTCCAGGATCGGGTCGTCCTCGTCGAGAAAGCGCTGTCCAACGCCCACGGCAGGGCACGCCTGGGGATCCCGGCCGACACCACCGCCGCCTCCCTGCTGGCCGAAGAGCCCGCTGACCGAACAGTGGAAGTAGAGGTGATCACGGGGGACGACGCAGTAGGGGACCTTGCGGTCGATCTGGTGAAGATCGACGTGGAAGGGCTGGAGCCCGAGGTGCTGCACGGCATGAGTCGTACCATCTCCGCCCACCGTCCAACGATCATCGCCGAGTGCCTCGACAGGCCCGCCCTGGACAGGCTGCGCGAATCCGTCCATGAACTCGGGTACCGGCGGATCCGCCACCTCGGCAGGAGTGGGCCTGCGCCGGTTCCGGCCGGCTTTGTTCCTCCGCCCCGCTACGCAAACTTCCTCGTGGACTGAGTCGGATGCCGCTCCGGCGTGTCCAGGACCCCGTCAACAGCGAGGAGCAGTAGTGAGTCCACTGGTGGTTCTGCACCTCAACAATGAACTCGAGTTGACGTCGCGCAGCCGTTTCACGGGTGCCTTCCGAAGGCTTGAGGCCGATGGACACCTCACGCACGTGCCGGAAGCACCACGGGCTGACATGGCCCGTGGCGGTCGCGAGGCGGCACTCGCCACGCTGGAGCGCACGGTCGTCGAGTCCCGCCCCGATGTGGTCTTCGTGCAGTCCCCGCACGGTTTCCCCTTCTCGTACGAGGACGTCGTTCGTGTGCTGCGGACGGCGGGGTCGCCCGTCGTCGTCTACCAGGAGGGCGACGCCTGGGGCGGCAACAAACGGCTTCCCCCGTCCAGCCACTCATGGCTCCGTGCAGCGGATGTCGTGTTCAGTGTCGCAGGAGGCGCACAGCTGATCATGCTGCAGGCCATCGCCCGGGTGCCGGTGCGCTACGTGCCGCACACGCTGCCCCTGGACTGCTTTCCTGAGCAGGACCGCCCCGCTCCGCCCGGCGACCATGCCGCCTTCGACGTGGTGACAATCGGTAACAGCGTCACACGGGCGCGCGTGGTACCGCGACTGCCGGGAGCTTGGGAGCGGGTCCGCGTTGTCCGAGGACTGCGGCGACTGGGCTGCCGCTTCGGGGTGTTCGGAGCCGGCTGGCACGGCCCGCACGCTCTCGGCCCGATCCCGTTCGAGCAGCAGATCGCGGTGCTGCACACCGCACGGATCAGCGTCGGGTGGGACCACTACGGACACTACCCCGGCTACTTCTCCGACCGGCTGCCGATCTGCGGGGCCGCCGGGCGCGTACACGTCGGACAGGCACGGCCAGGGATGGGGTGGCTGCCCGGTCCACGGGACGGACTCCACCTCGTACGCACACCACGGGAAGTGAAGGTCCGTGTACGAGAGTTGCTGGCCCAGGAACAGCGTGAGCTGGACTTGTCCGGGGAGCGACTGCGTCGCTGGGTCGGCGCACGGCTGACCGATCTCCAGTCCCTCCAGTTCATGTTGGGCGACTTCCTGCCGCTTCCTCCTCCTCCCAGCGACCCGTGGCAGCGGATCTCGGCCTGGGAGGATTGCGCGGGGTGAGGACCGACAGCGAACCGGCCGGACAGGGGGCCGGCCTGCCGCTGGACAAGCGACCGAACGGCCAACTGGTCCTTTCTGGAGCGCTGTGGAACTACTCTGCGGCCATCGCGGCATCGTTCATCCAGCTCGGTTATACCGCGTACACCGGACGCACTGTCAGCGCTGCCGCGTTCGGTGCATTCGCCTCTGCCCTGTCCATCGCCCAACTCATGGGCTACTTCGCCAATGCCGGGCTCGCCAACACCGTGCTCTGCTCGAGCAAGCTGTCACGCGACCTGCTGATGGCCACGCTCCGGCTGGGCATGCTCAGCGGAATCCTGAGCTTTGCCGTGGTGGAAGCGACGGCCCCGCTCTGGGCCGAGCTGTGGAATGCTCCTCAGGCTGGTGCACTGTTGCGGTTGCTGGGCTGCCAGTTCCTGGTTCTTCCCGCGGCGGCGGTAAGCACGGCCGGCTTGCGGCGGCTCCTTGAACAGCGGGCTGCGGTACTGGTCGAGATCGCGGCACAGTTCGCCGGGCTGCTCACCGGCGCGCTGTTGCTGGCCAACGGCTGGAACCCGATGGGGCTGGCCGCCGCGCCGGTGGCCACTCAGCTGTGTGTCGCGGTTCTCGCCGGCGCCTTGGTCGCCCGGCGCCTGCCGCCGGGGGGCGGCCGACCCACGGGACGGCCGGTCTGCCTGCGCGAACTGGCAGGGACTTCGGGGTTCGTTGCAGCCCACCAGCTCGCCCAGTACGTGACCAATACCGTCCCGTTGTGGGCTGTCGGGGCGCTGATCGGCCCGGCGGCAGCCGGGTACTACTCACGCGCGACGCTGTTCACAGGGTTGCTTCTCACTATGCTCGCCGCCGGGTTGACCCGCGTCACCACCCCCGCTCTCACCAGAGTACGGACGAACACCCTACGAGGTGACGGCACGTCCGGCTCCCATGCGAACGAAGGCCACGCAACCCACGTTCCGGCACCCCAACGCAACGAGCCTCCTGCCTTCCGCCGGGCGGTGACCGACGTGCTGCTCGTCGCCTCCGCACTGTCCTTCATGCCGTTCGCATTCCTCGCCGGGATCGGGCCCGATGCGCTGATGCTCCTCCTGGGACCAGAATGGACGACCGCCGCCCGGTTGGTTCCCCTGCTGTGCGTCTTCTCCGCGGCTGCCCTGGTGTACGCGGTCGCGCTCTCGGTGGACACGGTGTGCGGTTCCCATCGGCGATTGGCCGTCGCCCAGGCAACTGTGGCTGCCGTGACGGGCGCCGGAGCGCTGGTGGCCGGTGCCGGCGACAGCCTCATGCTGATGTCCGTTTCGGCCCTCGCAGGACAGCTGGGCGGTCATGCGGTCCAAATGTGGAAGTGGGGCGAGAACGTCGTCGAGCGGCGTCGACTACGGGTCGGCTACGGGGTGCACGCCGCCCTGGGGCTCGTGCTGTACGCGGCAGGAGTTGCCGTCTCCCAGGTCGCCAGCGGTCGGTCGTCCCCGGCCACCTGGCTCATGCTGCTGTCCGTCGCGCTCGTCGCGGCACTCTGTTGCCTGCTGCGGAGACATCTCCCGCTGTATCAGATCATGGCCGCTCGCGGCCTGTTTCCGACGTGCCGACGTTCCTGGGGATCGATCATCAGCGGACTCGGGCGCGGTCACCGCAACCCGAGTGTCAAATTCCGCCCATTTCCCGATCGCCTCCGCGGAGAAAAACCACATCGCACTGGAGCATCTGGCCGGTCCGGCGATCGGTGAAACCCGGCACGACGGCCATCAGGGTCAGGCCGTACCGGTTCTGCACCAGGTTCAGCGCCTGTTCGAACAACAGGCCTCCCTCGTACAACGGGACACACGAGACTTCCAACTGCAGCCCGCAGCAACGTCCCACGAAGTCGCCGGCGCCGCGCAGTACGGCCTCCTCATATCCCTGCACGTCCAGCTTGAGGAAGACGTTGTCCTCCGGCCCTGCCACCTGAGGCCACAAGACATCGAGGCGATACTGCTCAGCCTCCTGGCGGCCCACGTAGCGGGAGTCCGGGCACCCCTCTGTATGCCGGGGCAGCATGGGCAGCACGGAGCTGCTCAATCCATTGTTGCCGGCCACGTTGACGGTGACGGTTGTTCTCTCGTCGCCGAGCGCGTGCGGCAGAGCGGTCCACAGCGGGTCCGCATGTGCTCGACGGCGAAGGGCGTCGAAGGGGCCGCGCAAGGGCTCGAAGGAGACGATCCGGCCCTGGTAGCCGAATCGTCGCAGCATCTCCCCGTACTGTCCGCGGTTCGCTCCCACGTCAAGTACCACATCGGCACCGGAATGGCGCATCAACTGCACCGTGCGGTAGTCGAAGGAGCATTCTGGAAACCTGTTCACATCGACGCCGAAGCGTTGCACGGCTCTGCGGGCCTGGTGAAGAAGAGTCACCCGCCCATTGTGATCGCCTTTGGTGGTCTTTACCGGCAATTGCGAACTTTACACGCCGTGCCTCTCGCGCCGCCCGGTCGCCCCTCAGCACTTGGCGCGGGGTGCACTGCGGTGCAGTTCCCACGCCGGCCCGGGGCGGGCGGTGGCCGCTGGACGGGGCATGGTGGCCATGGGATCCCGCCTGCCGGACGGTGACTTACGCATAACGCTGTCAGCTGCGCAGATTCGGGCCTGCCACATGCTCAGCCCCAGCAGTACCGCCTGCTCGGGAAAGGCCGAGTAGGAGACAAACAGCACCAACTGGCCGATGACAGCCAGACGCAGAGCCAGCGTCCCGGGACCTCCCCTGACGAGCCACCGCCAGACCACGAAGTAGAGGACCAGCAACGCCACCACTCCGGCCAGGCCCAGCCGCAGCATGACGTGCAGGTAGTAGTCATGAGGGGAAACCGTGACGAGGCCGCCCGCGAAGTACCGCTCGTAACCGGAGCCGAAGGGCGCCCCGATCAGCCACTGGGCCGGCGAACGCGGCGCGTTCAGCAGATCCTGCCAGCCGATCACCCGCCAGGCGAACGTGCTGTGCGTGCCCTGTGTCTCTCTGAAGGAATCGGCGAGAGAGCCACCGATCGCGCCGAGAGCGCCGGCGGAAAAGAGCAACACCGTCAGGCAGAGCACCAGAGCCCCCGCAGTCGCGGACGCCATGCGTTGCCCCGCACGCGCGGGACGCAGTCCCCACCACGCGACCGCCATGGCCGCGGCAGCCACCCAGATGGTGCGGTGCTGCAGCAGCACGACAAGGACAAGAAGCAGTAAGGCCGCCAGGGGCCTGGCACGCCCGCGCCACACGCCTTCCTTCTCGCCACGGTCCGCAGTCCCGCCATGCTCCGGCGTGCGGGAAGGCGCCGGTCCAGGAACCGAGGCGCCAGGCCTGAGCGGGCACAGCAGCAATGCTGCGGCCTGCGTCAGGACAAGCGCCGCGGCGGCGGGTACCGGTCGGGAGTCGACCGCGACGCCGCCGACCGCTACCTGGGTGTTGGCCGCATGCAGTCCGCGGCCCGCCCAACCGATCAGGCTCAACAACGCATACGCGGCTGCGGTGGCCAGCCATGCCCGGGTGACGACCCGCCCCAGTGGGGCGCTCTGGGGCACGGTGGCGATGTACAGGGCGATGGCAAGGAAGTGCCAGAAGTAGACCCGGGAGTCGTTGCCGGCTGCCTGGAGGCCGAAGGTGGCGATCCCTCGCAGGGTCGACCATCCGGCAAGGACGACCAACGCCATAACGGGAAACAGTCCGGCATGGGCCGAAGGACCGCGACGCGACACTCGTACCAGGGCGACACACAACGCGCAGGCGGTCAGGACGTCGGCCGGGTAGATGCGGACACCGATGTCGAGAGCGGCCGACTGCCCGCCGACAGCGACGGCCCAGATCTGGATGCCCAGCAGCAGCCCGATGGCGATCGCGCAGTGCCGGGTGAAGACCCACAGCAGCAGCCCGACGAGCGGCAGTGCCGTGAGCAGCGTCAGCAGAGTGTGCGGGTCAACGGGAAGGTGTCGCACCGTGATCCATTCTGGGGTGTGGAAAGCGCGCGGAGAGAGCAAGTCCCGCAGCCGCCCGCACGATCATTGGTCCGTCCGGCGAAGTGTCCGAGTAATCACGGATCCGCTCGAACGAGCGCGTGTCGATGGCGTGGCAGGGTTCGTGGCCGGCGCACGGTGGACCGCAGGGCGGTCTTCAGGTACGGGGCGCAGAAGACCAGCGGGGCCCAGGGGCCGAGGTGACGGTGGCAGTACCGCCACCAGGATCCCGGCGGCTGCTCCCGCACCGAGACCAGACGACGCAGCGCGGTGCGCACCCCGATGCCTGGCTCGGCCGAAGTGCCTTGTGCGAGCGGCGGGTGGCCCTCGCAGGTGCCCACGTGACCGGGGGCGAGCAGCACCGGGATGCCGGCCCGGCCGGCGCGGAGCCCGTAATCGATGTCACCCATGCGGTGAGGAAAGGCGGGGTCAAGGTCCCCCAGGATCTGCCTGGCGAGGGCGGTGACCAGAACCGCGTTGCCGTTGCCGGTCGCGCACGGCTTGGGCTGGTGGACATCCGGCTCGATCCGTTCCAGATACGGAGAGTGCAGGTGGGCACGGACGAATCGATAGCCGCTGTAGGTGGTGCGAGTGCCGTCGCCGGAGCGCATGGCACCGACGGCGACGGCCGGGCGACCCAGTGGTGCGGCGGTGTGAAGCAGCGCGGCAAGCGCTCCCGGGTCGAGGACCACGTCGTCGTTGAGCCACAACACGTGGGCCGCGGGGTCGGCGCGGGCAGCGGCGATTCTGGTGCCGGTCCCCCAGTAGACGTCCGCATCCACAGTGACCACGTCGGTGTCCGGGAATGCGGCCCGCACGTCAGCGGCCGTTCCGTCGACGCTGCCGGCATCGACCAGATGAACGGTGAAGCGGATGCCGGCGGGAAGGCCGGTCTGGGCATGCAGGGAGGAGATGGCCTCAAGGGTTCTGTCACGACGGTTGTGGCAGGTCATCAGCACGGCGACATCGCGCGGAGCGTCGCCGGGCGCGACGTGGTCAAGGTGCACCGCGTCACCGCACGGCCGGAGCGGGGACGCTGGGCGGAGGTGCCTGGCCACCGGTCCCGGTGGTGTGCCCAAGCCCGCTGAGCTCCGCGTCGACCATCAGTCGGGCCAGTTCCGGGGCGCGCATCGCCGGACGCCAACCGAGATCCCGTTCCGCCTTGGAGGCATCACCGACCAGGTGATCGACCTCGGTCGGTCTCAGGTATCGCTCGTCGAACCGCACGTGGTCGCGCCAGTCCAGGCCGATGTGAGCGAAGCACTGTTCGACGAAGTCACGCACGCTGTAACTGGCGCCTGTAGCGATCACGTAGTCGTCCGGGGCATCTTGCTGCAGCATCAGCCACATTGCCTCGACGTACTCCGCGGCGTAGCCCCAGTCCCGGCGGGCATCAAGATTGCCGAGGTGGAGGACATCCTGCAGGCCGGCCTTGATCCGGGCGGCGGCCACGGCCGCCTTTCGGGTCACGAACGTGGGGCCGCGGCGCGGGGATTCGTGGTTGAACAGGATGCCGTTGACGGCGTAGAGGCCGTACGCCTCCCGGTAGTTGCGGGTGACCCAGTACGCGTACACCTTGGCCGCCCCGTAGGGCGAGCGCGGGTGGAAGGCGGTGCCCTCGTGCTGGGGCGGCTCCGCCGCACCGAACATCTCCGAGCTGGACGCCTGGTAGAAGCGGCACGGAAGGCCCGTTCGCCTGATGGCCTCCAGCAGCCGTGTGGTACCCAGACCCGTGGTGTCCCCGGTGAACTCGGGTTCGTCGAACGACACCCGCACATGCGACTGGGCGGCCAAGTGGTAGACCTCGTCCGGCTGGACCTGCTCCAGCAGACCGGCGATACGGGTCCCGTCGGTGAGGTCGCCGTAGTGCAGAAAGAGCCGTGTTTCGGGGTCGTGCGGATCACGGTAGAGATGCTCGATGCGCTGAGTGTTGAAGGTGGAGGCGCGGCGGACGATTCCGTGCACCCGGTAGCCCTTCTCCAGCAGCAGTTCTGCGAGGTAGGAACCGTCCTGGCCGGTGATGCCGGTGATGAGCGCCGTCTTGACTGTCACACGCACTCCTTCGCTGGGGGTGGGGGGGTGCCGAAAGCGGACGGAAACCTCCTGTGCAGGCGGGCACCCCGACACCTTGATCAGTGTAGGGACAACTTATGCGCTTTTTGCGGATTGTGGCGTTTTGCAATTTTTGCCCCATAGATCCGTAAGGTGAGGACTGCCCTCACTGGATCCGATCGGGGACGGACACCTTGGACCTACGCGACTACCTTCGAGTCCTCACTCGCCGCTGGTGCGCCATCACCGCGCTGACCCTGCTCGGTACGGCGGCCGGCGCGCTCGTCACCTACACCGCGGTCCCCGAATACCGGGCCGACGCGAAGCTCTTCGTCAGGTTGCAGGGCGGAACCGACGCCGACACGGCTCAGCTCGCCCAGGGAAGTCTCTTCACGCAGGCTCGTGTGCAGTCGTACGCGGAAGTCGCGTCAAGCCCTCTGGTGACCCGACACGTCGTGAAGACGCTGAAGCTCGGTATGTCACCGACTCAGCTGAGCCGCAGGATCAGCGCGACGGTGCAGCCGGACACCGTGCTGCTCCGGCTCTCCGTCACCGACACCCGGCCGAAACGGGCAGCCCGGATCAGCAATGCCGTTGCCGAGCGCTTCGCCGAGGTGGTCCGAAACCTCGAGCGCCCGGTGAGCGCCTACGAGTCCCCGGTGAGACTCAGTGTCACCGAGCCGGCCGCAGTGCCCTCCGCTCCCATCTCCCCACGCCCCGCCGTGAACCTCGCCCTCGGACTGCTGGCCGGGCTCGCCGTCGGAGTCGGTTTCGCCCTGGTGAGGGAAGCGCTGGACACCACGGTACGCAGCACCCAGGCTCTGACCGAGTTCCTGGCCGGGTACGGCGGCCCGTCCGTACTCGGCAGCATCGTGTACGACTCACAGGCCACCACCCATTCGGTGGCGGCGCGCGACGACATGCACGGCCTCCGCGCCGAGAACTTCCGGCAGCTGCGCACCAGTCTGCAGTTCGTGGACGTGGACCGGCCGCCCAAGGTGATTGCGGTGACCAGCCCGCTGTCGGGTGAGGGGAAGAGCAGTGTCGCCGTCAACCTGGCCGCGACACTGGCCGAGACCGGCGCCTCGGTGTGCCTCGTCGACACCGATCTGCGTCGTCCTTCCACGGCCCGCACCCTGGGGCTGGTCCGGGACGCGGGGCTCACCACCGCGTTGATCGGCCAGGCCGAGGTGGAGCAAGTGCTGCAGTCGGCGGGCTCCTTCTCCGTACTGACCAGCGGCTCGGTTCCGCCCAATCCCACCGAGTTGCTGGGCAGCACTCAGCTGACGACCGTGCTGCACGCCCTCGCCGAGAAGTTCGACCACGTTGTGGTGGACACCGCTCCCGTACTCCCGGTCGCGGACGCGTCCGTCATCGCCTCCGCCGTGGACGGCTATCTGCTGGTGGTGCGTGCTTCACGCACGAGCCGCGCTCAGGTCGCGGAGGCTCTCCGCGCACTGCGGCACGTCGGCGCCTCCGTGCTCGGCACGGTCCTCAACATGGCGTCGTCGAAGGAGGAGCACGGCACTTACGGCTACGCCTACGAATACCGGCCGCAGACCCACGCACCCAGCCGCTTCACCCGGTGGGGCGGACTGGTACGCGGCGGCAGACCCGCACCGTCCACCGGCACCGCTCCGGCTCTCCCGACACCCGGCGGAGAACGGGACGTCCAGGTCGCCGGCGCTGAGGAGGCGCCCGATGACGCGCCGAGCCCGGTGACCGCCGAGCGGAGCGCTCAGCGGTGAGCGCCGTGACCTCGGAGCGGTCCGTGGAGACGGCCCGCCCCCTTGACCGCCTGGCGCGCGTCTTCGTGGCCGGAAGCCGTGGACTCGTCGGCTCGGCACTGCGGCGACACCTGGTGCGGGAGGGTTTCACCGATGTGATCGGCCCCGGCTCCGCGGAACTGGACCTGCGCGAGCGCGGTGCCGTGCTCGACTGGTTCGCGGCCATGCGGCCCGACGTGGTGGTCCTGGCCGCCGCGCGAGTGGGCGGGATCAGAGCCAACGCCACCCAACCCGCCACGTTCATCTCCGACAACCTGCGCATCCAGGTCAACGTGCTGGACGCGGCCCTGGAGCAGGGCGTGGAGCGCCTGCTGTTCCTGGGCTCCAGCTGCATCTACCCGAAATTCGCCGACCAGCCCATCCGGGAGGAAGCACTCCTGACGGGTGCGCTGGAGCCGACCAACGACGCCTACGCCATCGCCAAGATCGCGGGGATCCAGCAGGTACAGGCGGTACGGCGGCAGCACGGCCTGCCATGGATCTGTGCCATGCCGACCAACCTGTACGGCCCCGGGGACAACTTCCATCCACAGCACTCCCATGTGCTGCCGTCGCTGATCCGACGCTTCCACAAGGCCCGGCAGACCGGAGCGCGACGGGCGGTGAACTGGGGTACGGGGACGCCCCGCCGGGAATTCCTGCACGTGGACGACCTTGCGCGCGCATGTCTGCACCTGCTGGAACACTACGACGCAAACCAGCCGGTCAACGTCGGCACCGGCACGGACCTGACGATCCGGGAGACCGCGGAGCTGGTGGCGGAGGTCGTCGGCTACCAGGGGACCATCGAGTGGGATGCGGAGCAGCCGGACGGCGCCCCTCGCAAGCTCCTCGACATCTCCCGGCTCACCGCGCTGGGATGGGCGCCGCGCATCGGTCTGCGAGAGGGTCTGGCACAGACGTACGCGTGGTACAGGGAACACCTCGGGTCCGGTGCCCTGCGTCGCTGACCGTCTCGCTCCGGCCGGTCGCGAGCGGAGGCACAGTGCGCCCCCTCCCCCACCGAGGGAGCGCGAGGACGAATGCGCCGCGGCGGGGGCAGCCGGCGGTCAGGGGCGCCCGGGCCGCGGAGGTCGTGACTGGGTGAGCTCGTCGTAGATGCTCAGCACCTGCGCGATGGTCTCGTCCTCCGTCGGCCACGTGGCCGCCTGGGCCGGGCCGGCCGTTGCCAGACGCCTGCGGCGGTCCGGGTCGGCCAGGAGGCCGGTGACGGCCCTGGCGAGTGCGGCGGGGTCGCCGTAGGGGACGAGTTCCGCGGCCTCGCCGACGAGTTCGGGGATGCCACCGACGCGGGTCGCGACGAGCGGGACGCCGAGGCGGAGCGCCTCCTGGGCGAGGAGGGAGCGGGCCTCCCAGCGGCTGGGGAGCAGGGCGAGGTCCGCCGCCGCGAGCAGGTCCGTGACGTCGTCGCGGCGCCCGATCAGCCGCACCGGGAGACCCTCCGCGTCGATGCGCCGCTGCAGCAGCTCCCGTTCGCCCCCCTCCCCCGCGATCGCGACCAGGGGCACGGGGTCGAGTCCGCGCCAGTCGCGGGCGGCGTCGAGAAGGGTGGCGTACCCCCGGTCCGGTTCGAGCCTCCCGACCGCCATGAGCAATGGCCGGTCGACGGCCCCCAGTTCCGCCCTCGCCTTGTTCTCGTACGAACCCACCGGGCGCCGCGGTCCCGGCACCGACACCGGCGAGAGCCGGGCGTCCCGGGCTCCCCGGTCGCGGGCCCGGTCGACGAGCTCGGACGACGTTCCGAGCACCACCGCGGCGGCCCGCACCGCCCTTCGCTCCAGCAGCCGCAGCACCTGGCCCCGCGCACCTCCGGCGGGCGCCCGGGTGTGCCAGGTGACGACGAGCGGCGCCCGGCGCTGCCGGCCGAGGGCGAGCCCGGTGCGTACCGCGGCGTCCAGTCCGTGCGCGTGCACGACGTCCGCCGCGGCGCACACCGCCCGCAGCACGGCGACCGCGGCCGGGTCGCTGCGCCGCGGCACGGGCACGAAGTGCGCTCCGGCGCCGAGGAAGTCGTAGTCGTGCTCCAGGGACGCGGGCGCGCACACGGTCACCCGCACTCCCCGCGCCACGAGCCCGGCGGCCAGTGACCTGACGTGAGCGCTGCTGCCCGCGCTGCCGCCGCCCAGCACCTGGACCGTATGCAGCTGTGTCACGCGCCAAGGATGCCAGTCCGTACGCACGTTCCGGCACCGCCGAGGCGTCCTTGCCGTGTCCGGCGCCTCAACTGTGCGGTCGGGATCACTCACATGGGTGAGCGCGCGAGGTCCGTGACGCGGTCGCCGTACACCGTCGCCGCAATCAGCGCCGCCGCGTGGGCGGCCAGACCGACTCGGCCGTTGCCCGCGGCGATGGCAGCCCCCAGCGCCGCGCCGAGCGCGTGCGCACCGGCGTCGCCCATCATGGTGCTCTCGCCCAGGTCGTCGCCGGCGACGGCGGCCGCGGCGCCCATCGGCGCGGCGGCGAGCGGCCCCCGCAGCAGCCCGGGCGCGCCGAGCCCGAGCACCGTGAGCGCGGCTCGGCCCGGCCGTACGTCGACGAGGTTCACGAAGTGCGCGGTACCGGCGATCACGACCCCCGCGAGCACCTTGTCGACGGGCCGCTCCTTCAGTGCCGCCCCCGCGAGCAGCCCGGCGGCACCGATCCCGAACAGCTTCACGGCCCCGCTGGTGACCTCGCCCTGCCGCAGGGCCCCGAGGTGGGCCCTGAACCCCCGCCGGTCGTCCCCGGCGGCATCGTCGTACGCCCCACAGGCCCCGGCCGCCAGCACCGCGGCAGCGGTCCCGGGTGCGCCTGCGGCCACCGCGCCGAGCGCCGCGCCCACGGCCACGGCGGGCCCGGCGCACAGATCGACGGTGCGCCCGGCGTAATTGGTGCGCTCCCAGCGCGCGTGCCCGCGCGTGCGGTCCCGGAGTGTGCGGTACGTGACTTTCGTGACGCCCACGGCGGCCCCGAAGGCGATGACCCTGCTGAACGCTCCCATGATCGTCACCCTGGACCGGGGTGCGCTGAGCACCGGCGGGTGGGGTCAAGGGCCGTGGCGCGCGACAACCCACCCCACGGGAGAGCCGCCACCCGAAGCAGGAGGGGGCGTGCAGGTTCGGCCCCGCAGCGGTCGGCAGTGAGTGCCGGGTTCTTCACGGTGCACGGAGGTCCGCCGGCCCGAGGAGTCGAGCCCGGAGGGCCTCCGACCCACCCACCGGCGCACTGCGCCGCACCCGGTACGGGTGCGTCAGACACACCCCTCACCGACGCACGCCGTCCGTGGCGGAGGATCCAGGGGGCGGCACCCCCTCAGGCCTCGGCCCGCGCCGCGGCCAGCAGCTCCTCCGCGTGGGCCCGCGCCGTCTCCGAGTCCTCCTGCCCGGCGAGCATCCGGGACAGCTCCCGCACCCGGTCCTCGCCCTCGAGCACCGTGACTCCGGACCGCGTCACGGACCCGTCGTTCGTCTTCTCGACGAGCAACTGCCGGTCCGCGAACGCAGCCACCTGCGGAAGGTGCGTCACGACGACCACCTGCGCGGTCTTGGCCAGCTTCGCCAGCCGCCGCCCGATCTCCACCGCCGCCTTGCCGCCGACGCCCGCGTCGACCTCGTCGAAGAGATACGTCGGCACGGGGTCGGTCCCCGCGAAGACGACCTCCACCGCGAGCATCACGCGCGACAGCTCACCTCCGGACGCGCCCTTGGCGATGGGCCGGGGCTGGGCGCCGGGGTGCGGGGCGAGCAGCAGCTCGACCTCGTCCGCGCCGGACGACGAGTACGCGACGGTACGTCCGTTGACCTCGATCCCTTCCGGGTCCTCGGACTGGCGGATGTCGATGGTCACGCGCGCGTGCGGCATCGCCAGGTGTGCCAGTTCCGCCGTGACCGCCTCCGCGAACCGTGCCGCCGCCTCCGTACGCGCGTCGGTCAACGCCTGGCCCAGCCCGGAGAGTTCGGCGCGCAGCGCGTCGCGCTCCGCGGTCAGCTCGCCGATCCGGTCGTCGTCGCCCTCCAGCTCGGTGAGGCGCCCGGCGCTCTCCTCGGCCCAGGCGAGTACGGCGTTGATGTCCTCGCCGTACTTCCGGGTCAGCCCGCCCAGCGCCGCCCGTCGTTCCTCGACCGCTGCCAGCCGCAGCGGATCGGCGTCGAGGTTGTCGGCGTAGCCGGCGAGCTCCCCCGCCACGTCACCGAGCAGGATGGAGATCTCGCCCATCCGGTCGGCGAGTGCGGCGAGCGCCGGGTCGTGGGAGCGTACGGCGTCCAGGGCCCTCCCCGCGCCTGCGACGAGCGTGGTCGCGTCGACGCCCTCGGGGTCTTCGGGGTTCCCGGCGAGTGCGGCGTGGGCGAGAGACGCGGCGGAGGCGAGGGCCTCGGCGTGACCGAGCCGCTCGGCCTCGGCGGCGAGCTCCACGTCCTCGCCGGCGCGCGGCTCGACGCCCGCGACCTCGTTCAGCCCGAAGCGCAGCAGATCGGCTTCCTGGGCGCGCTCGCGGGCGCGCGTGGTCAGCTCGGCGAGCTCGGCGGAGACGGCCTTGAGTCGCCGGTACGCGGCCACGTACTTGGCGTGCGGCCCGGCCACGGCGTCGCCCGCGTACCGGTCCAGGGCCTGCCGCTGCCGCGCGGGCTTCAGCAGCCCCTGCTGGTCGGTCTGCCCGTGCACGGCGACGAGCTCGTCGGCGAGCTCGGTGAGCATGCCGACGGGCACCGAACGCCCGCCGAGGTGGGCGCGTGAGCGCCCCTCCGCCGAGATCGTCCGGCTGATCAGCAGCGCGCCGTCGTCGAGTTCGGCCCCGGCCTCCTCGGCCCGTACGGCCGCGGGGGCGTCGGCGGGCATGGTGACCCGCCCCTCGACGACCGCCGACTTGGCGCCGATCCGCACGAGGGCGGGGTCGGCGCGCCCGCCGAGCAGCAGCCCGAGGCTGGTGACGACCATGGTCTTGCCCGCACCGGTCTCGCCGGTGACCGCCGTGAATCCGGGCGACAGCTCGACAACCGCGTCGTCGATGACCCCGAGCGACCGTATCCGCATCTCCTCCAACACGGAGAAGACCTTACGAGGTCGGGGCCCGGATGTGCGACGGCCCCCGCCCCTCGCGTACGGACCCGCAGGTCGGCGCCCCCACCATCACCCGCCGGTGTGTCCCGCACACCACCGGTACGGGCACGCGCGTCCAGCCCGTCCGGACGGTACCGGCCACCCACCAAGCCCGCCCGCAGGGCGCGTACCGGCGCCCGGGCCCGCACCCGGACCGGGACCCAGGCACCCGGACCCGGGCGCACCGCCCACGTCAGCGCGGCGCGCCCCGCCACCCCGACACCGGCAGGGCGAACTTCGCGACGAGCCGGTCCGTGAACGACGCGTGGTGCAGCCGGGCCAGCCGGACCGGCACGGCGCCCCGCCTGACCTCCACCCGCGCCGCGGGCGGCAGCTCGACGGCGCGGCGGCCGTCGCACCACAGCACCCCGTGCGGCGTGCCCGACTGGACCTCCACCGCGAGGACGGACGTCGGCGACGTGACCAGCGGCTTCGCGAAGAGGGCGTGCGCGCTGATCGGGACCATCAGCAGGGCCTCGACCTCGGGCCACACCACGGGACCGCCCGCCGAGAAGGCGTACGCGGTCGACCCGGTCGGGGTCGCGCACACGATGCCGTCGCAGCCGAAGCCGGTCACCGGCCGCCCGTCGATCTCCAGGACGACCTCGAGCATCCGCTCGGCCGAGACCTTCTGGACGGCGGCCTCGTTCAGCGCCCAGTCCCGGTGGACGATGTCACCGTTGCTCCGTACGGCGACGTCGATGGTCATCCGCTCCTCGACCTCGTACGCACGCGTCACGACCCGGTCGACCACCTTGTCCAGGTCGTCCCGCTCGGCCTCCGCGAGAAAGCCGACCCGCCCGAGGTTGACGCCGAGCATCGGCACCCCGGAGGCACGGGCGAACTCGGCACCGCGCAGCAGCGTCCCGTCGCCGCCCAGCACAATCAGCAACTCGCAGCCGTCGAGGACCTCTGGCGTGGCCTCGGGCACCGTCTCCACGGTCGCCGGCAGGGGCAGGTCCGCCGCCTCGAAGGCGAGCACCCGCACGCCGAGGCCCGCGCGCAGCAGGCCCTGGACGACGAGTTCGGCGCTGCGGATGGCCGCGGGCCGCCCGGTGTGCGCCAGCAGGAAGACGGTGCGTGTCCGTGTCTTCGTGCTCGTGTCGCTCGTATCGCTCGTATCGGTCAACGCGGCCCCTCCGCCACTGCACGATCGACGTCCGCCGGGTCGAGTTCCGGTGCCCCGGCCCGGAGCCACAGAAAGTACTCGACGTTGCCGGAGGGTCCCGGCAGCGGACTCGCGGTCACCCCCAGCACGCCCAGGCCGAGCTCACCGGCCTGACGCGCCACGGTGCGTACTGCCTCGGCGCGCAGCTCCGGGCTGCGCACCACTCCGCCGCTGCCGAGCCGCTCCTTGCCGACCTCGAACTGCGGCTTGACCATGAGGACGAGATCGGCGCCGGGCGCCGTGCAGCGCACGAGCGCGGGCAGCACGAGGCCGAGCGGGATGAAGGACAGATCTCCGACGATCAGGTCCACCGCCTCCCCGTCGATCGCCTCAAGGGTCAGCTCACGCACATTCGTACGATCCTTGACCGTCACGCGTTCATCACTCTGAAGAGACCAGGCGAGCTGGCCGTAGCCGACGTCGACGGCGACGACGTGCGCCGCTCCGGCCCGGAGCAGCACATCGGTGAAGCCGCCGGTGGACGCGCCCGCATCCAGTGCCCGCCGTCCCTCGACCTTCAGCCCCTGCGGCACGAAGGCGGCGAGCGCGCCGGCGAGCTTGTGGCCGCCGCGCGAGACGTACTCGGGGTCGCTGTCGTCCTGGGCGACGACGATGGCGGCGGCCGTCTCGACCTGGGTGGCGGACTTGGTGGCGGTGTTGCCGCCGACGGTCACCCGCCCTGCCGCGATCAGCTGGCTCGCATGCTCGCGCGAGCGGGCGAGCTTGCGGCGTACCAGCTCGGCGTCGAGACGGCGGCGTGCCACTCCTGCCACGTTCGGTTCAGCTCCTGTGGTCGTACGAGTCGTCGGGGCGGCCCGAAGGGCCGCGATGAGGGGTGGTGGTCGGGTGACCGGTGGGAGACGCAGGCCGTGCGTCGAGCGCGGTCAGCGTGTCGCGCAGGGCCCGATGTACATCCTCGTACACCTCCACGTGTCCGTCCGGAGGAAGGTGGTCGGCATCGGCCAGCCGCTCCAGATGCGCGTCGACCTCGGCATTGCCGGTGGGGGCGCGCTCGACACCGAGGGGGGCGGGCGCGGCAGGGTCGTACGCCTCGGCCGCCGGCGCGGCCTCCTCTGAGGCTTCGGGGGTGGGGCCCGGGATCGAGTCGCTCATGCCCAGACGTTACCGCGAAGCCCTGGGGTACCGTCGGTCCCGATGGCGACCACGGAGGAGTGCCGCAGCGCACTCGACAGACTTTCGGACAATCTGGCGACGGCGGACGGAGAGGTGCGCAGCGCGACCGCGCTCGACCGTTCCCTCAGCTGCCACATCACGGATCTGGACATCACCTTCACCGGGCGTCTCACCGCGGGCCGGATCCAGGTGCTGGACATGCTGGACGGCCCGCCGCCCGACAAGGCGGAGATCCGGCTGGCGATGGCCGGTGACGACCTGGTGGCGATGGTGGACGGGCAGCTGAACTTCGCGAAGGCCTGGGCCTCCGGCCGGGTCAGACTCGAGGCCGGCTTCCGCGATCTGCTGCGTCTCAGGGCGCTGCTGTAGTCACTGCCTCCGCGGACGACGCCGGCGCCGCACCGGGGCGACGGCGCCGCGCCAGCGGCACCACCAGCGGCGTACCCGTCTCCGGGTCGTCGATGACCTGCGCGCGGACACCGAAGACCTGCTCCACCAGCTCGGCGGTGACGACGTCGCCGGGAGCGCCCTCCGCAGCGATCTTCCCGCCGCGCATCGCGATCAGATGGGTCGCGTAACGGGCCGCCTGGTTCAGGTCGTGCAGCACGGCGACGAGGGTGCGGCCCTGCGTCTCGTGCAGCTCGGCGCACAGGTCGAGGATCTCCAGCTGATGCTGGATGTCGAGGAACGTGGTCGGCTCGTCGAGCAGCAGCAGCGGGGTCTGCTGGGCGAGGGCCATCGCGATCCAGACGCGCTGGCGCTGGCCGCCGGAGAGCTCGTCGACACAGCGGTCGGCCAGTTCGGCGACTCCGGTCGCGGCCATCGACTCCTGGACGACCCGCTCGTCCTCCCGGGACCACTGGCGCAGCAGGCCCTGGTGCGGATAACGGCCGCGGGCGACGAGGTCACCGACGGTGATGCCGTCGGGGGCGATCGACGACTGCGGAAGCAGGCCGAGCGTCCTGGCGACCTTCTTCGCGGGCATCGAGTGGATGGTCTGTCCGTCGAGCAGCACCCGGCCCTGGCTGGGCCTGAGCATCCGCGAGAGCGCCCGCAGCAGCGTGGACTTGCCGCAGGCGTTGGGGCCGACGATCACCGTGAACGAGTTGTCGGGTATCTCGACCGAGAGGTCCTCGGCGATGACCCGCTGGTCGTAGGCGAGGGTGACCGATTCCGCGGTGAGGCGCTGCATGGACGTACTCCTGGGGTTCTTCTCGGTCGGGTGCGGGCCGGCGCCCCGCTGTGGCTCCGCGTTCGTACGCTCGGACCGGGCGCTCATACGCGGCCCGCCTTGCGCTCGGTGACCAGCAGCCACAGCAAGTAGACGCCACCGAGCACACCCGTGACGACGCCGACGGGCAGTTCCCGGTCGCCGAACGCGGAGGTGGCGACCCAGTCGGCGGAGAGCAGCAGGGCCGAGCCCATCATGGCGCTCGCCGCGATGTTCGGCCCCGGAGAGCGGGTCAGCCGGCGGGCGAGCTGGGGCGCGCTGAGCGCGACGAAGACGATCGGCCCCGCCGCGGCGGTGGCGACCGCCGTGAGCAGCACGGCCGAGCCCATAAGGACGGCCCGGGTCCGCTCGACGGCGATGCCGAGCGCGTACGCCGCGTCGTCGCCCATCTCCAGCATCCGCAGCGGCCTCCCGTAGGCCAGGCACAGCGGGACGAGCACCGCGCAGACGGCGAGGAGCGGCCAGAACTGGCTCCAGTCGCGGCCGTCGAGCGAGCCGGTCATCCAGACCACGGCACGGGTGGCGTCGACGAGGTTGGCCTTGGTGAGGAGGTAGTGGATGGCACCGGTGAGCATGGCGGCCACGCCGATGCCGACGAGGACCAGCCGGTAGCCGTGCACTCCGCGCTTCCAGGCGAGCAGATAGACGGCGACACCGGTGGCCAGACCGCCGACGATCGCGCCGCCCGCGACGGCGAACGCGCCACCCTGGAAGACCACGATGACGATCAGCGCGCCGACCGTCGAACCCTGGCCGAAACCGAGCACGTCCGGGCTGCCCAGCGGATTGCGCGCGAGGGACTGGAAGACCGCCCCGCCCACCGCCAGCGCCGCGCCCACCAGCAGCGCCACCAGCACCCGCGGCAGCCGCACGTCCTGGACGATGAACTCCTGTGC
The DNA here is from genome assembly GCF_042730885.1 of Streptomyces sp. NPDC059909. Taxonomy (NCBI): domain Bacteria; kingdom Bacillati; phylum Actinomycetota; class Actinomycetes; order Kitasatosporales; family Streptomycetaceae; genus Streptomyces; species Streptomyces sp. NPDC059909. Next base: position 6,035 of record NZ_JBHWKX010000023.1, on the reverse strand, counting down.
GGGCGTGCCGTTCCCGAGCAGCGTGGCCACGACCTCGCCGGGCGCCATCGGGAAGTCGCCGCTGCCGACGAGCACGACACCGGAGGCCAGCGCGGCGGCCAGGAGCAGCACGGCGACGAGGGCCGCCCTCGGGTCGACGCGGACGGAGAGCCCGCCGGGGGTGCGTATCGCTTTCACGGCCTTCACAGCTGCGCCATCCTCTTGCGGCGTACGAGGTAGATGAAGACGGGCCCGCCGATGAACGCGGTGACGACGCCGACCTGCAGCTCGGCGGGGCGCGCGACGATCCGGCCGACGACGTCGGAGCCCAGCAGCAGCACGGGCGAGAGCACCGCCGCGTACGGCAGGACCCAGCGCATGTCGGGGCCGGTGATGGCCCGTACGAGATGCGGGACCATCAACCCGATGAAGACGATCGGCCCGCAGGCGGCGGTCGCCGCGCCGCACAGCAGGGTGATGGCGACCATGGCCACGACCCGGGTGCGGGTGAGATGCGCTCCGAGCGCGCGTGCGGTGTCGTCGCCCATCTCCAGCGCGTTGAGCGGCCGGGCGATGAGCAGCGCGAGCACCACTCCGGCGCCGATGAACGGCGCGACCTTGCCGATGGTCGCGGGGTCGGCCGATGCGAGCGAACCGACGGTCCAGAAGCGCAGCCGGTCGAGCGCCGCCGAGTCCAGCAGCTGTACGGCGTTGACGTAACCGTAGAGCGCAGCGGTGGCCGCGGTCCCGGCGAGCGCGAGCCGTACGGGCGTCGCGCCCCGGCTCCCGCCGAGCACGTACACGACCACCGACACCACTCCGGCGCCGAGGAACGCGAACCACACGTAGTCCGTGAGGGAGGTGACGCCGAGGAAGCTGATGGCGGACACGACGGTGGCCGCCGCGCCCGCGTTGACCCCGAGCAGCCCCGGCTCGGCGAGCGGGTTGCGGGTCAGCGCCTGCATCACCGCACCCGCGAGGCCGAGCGCCACGCCGACGAGCAGCCCGAGCACGGTCCTCGGCACCCGCACATCATGGACGATCACGTCGTTGCCGGTACCGGAGTTGTGGAAGAGCCCGTGCCACACATCGGCGACCGGGACCGACTTGGCGCCGATCGCGATGCTCGCGACACAGACCAGCAGCAGGACGCCGACGGCGAGCAACAGCCCGGCGGCGCGCAGCGCATGGCGCCGGCGCGGCTCGGGCGTGGATGCTGCGGACGTCGGTTCCGCGCTCGGTTCGGGGGGACTGTCGACCAACACGCGGTTAGGTTAGCCTACCCTGCCACAGCGTCTCGATGAGGGAACCCGCGCAGGGCGGCGCCTCACCAGCCCAGCTTGGCCAGTGCCTTGCCCGCCTCCGGCGTGCCCGCCGCATCGCCCGCATACGTCCACGCCGCCGCGCACAACGCCCGCAGCCCGTCCAGCGCTTCGCCGTCCCCCTCCAGCGCGAGCGCGTCCCCGCGCACGGTCGCCGTCCAGCCCCCGCAGCCGAACCCGTCCTCCGACAGGGAGCCGGCCACTTCGGGCTGCCCGGTCAGCAGCCCTCGCAGATCGGCGTCCACATAGGTCGGACGGTGCTTCGGCTCCGCGGCCAGCAGCTGCGCAGGGTCCGTCACCCCGGTCAGGACGAGCAGCGAGTCCACGCCGCCGTTGAACGCGCCCTCGATGTCCGTGTCCAGCCGGTCCCCGACCACGAGCGGACGCTCGGCGCCCGTCCGCAGAATCGTCTCGCGATGCATCGGCGGCAGCGGCTTGCCGGCCACCTGCGGCTCGGCGCCCGTCGCGATCCGGACGACCTCCACGGCGGCCCCGTTCCCCGGCGCGATCCCCCGCGCGCTCGGGATCGTCAGGTCCGTGTTGGACGCGAACCACGGCACCCCGCGCGCGATCGCGTAGCACGCCTCGGCGAACCGCCCCCACGCCAGCCCGGGCCCGCCGTAGCCCTGCACCACGGCAGCCGGGTCGTCGTCCGCGGACTCCACGGGCTCCAGCCCGCGTTCGCGCAGTGCGACCCGCAGCCCGTCACCGCCGACCACCAGCACCCGCGCCCCCGCCGGGACCTGGTCGGCGATCAGCCGAGCGACGGCCTGCGCCGAGGTGATGACGTCCGCGGCCTCGGCCGGCACTCCGAGCTCGGTGAGGTGGTGCGCCACCGCCTCGGGCGTCCGCAGCGCGTTGTTCGTGACGTACGCGAGATGCATCCCGGCGCCGCGCGCCGCGGCGAGCGCGTCCACCGCGTGCGCGATGGCCTCACCGCCCGCGTAGACCACCCCGTCGAGGTCGAGCAGAGCCGTGTCGTACGCCGCGCTCAGCGCCTGCGCGCTGCCGCTCGGCCTGGTCCTGCCCTGCTCGCCCATGCTGGTCCGCTCCTCATTTCGTGGCTTTTATCGATCGCCCGATCCTCCCCCGATCATCGCGCATCGCCGCAGCCACATACGATGCATCAATGAACACGAGAGGTCGGGCGGCCGAAGGCGGTCTGCACATGATTCCCTTCCGCGGACTGCGCTACGTCCCGGAGCGGGTCGGCAGCCTCGCCGCCGTGACCTCACCGCCGTACGACGTCGTCGTACGCCCCGACGGACTGCACCACCTGGAGTCCGCGGACCCCCACAACATCGTCCGGCTGATCCTCCCCCAGGCCGGGAGCCCGGCCGCCCGCCATGAGCTGGCCGCCGAGACCCTGGACCGCTGGCTGGCCGAGGGCGTGCTCGCCCCCGATCCCGAGCCGGCGCTGTACATCTACGAGCAGCGCCGAGGAGACACCCTGCAGCGCGGCATCATCGGCGCGCTCGCCCTGTCCGCCCCGGACGAGGGCATCGTGCTCCCCCATGAGGACGTGATGCCCCATGTGGTGGCCGACCGCGCGGCGCTGATGCGCAGCACCGCAGCCAATCTCGAGCCGCTGCTGCTGACCTACCGCAGCGACGGCGCCGCGACCGGGGCCACCGCCGTCATCGAGCGGATCATCCATGAGCGCGCCCTGCTGGTGACGACCACGGAGGACGGCTTCAGCCACCGCCTCTGGGCGGTCACCGACCCGGCGGACCTGGCGGAGATCGCCACGGACCTGGCCCGCCACCAAGCCCTCATCGCCGACGGCCACCACCGCTGGGCCACGTACCTCCGCCTGCGCGACGAACGGCCGGCTCCCGGACCGTGGAACTACGGCCTGGTCCTGCTGATCGACACGGCCCGCTACCCGCTGCAGGTACGGGCGATCCACCGCCTGCTGAACCGCCTCCCGGTCGCGGACGCCCTGGCCAAGGTCGAGGGCCTCTTCCGGGTACGGGACATCGACGGGCCTCTGCCGCACGCCCTCGAGGCGCTGGCCGCTGCGGCCGCCGAGGGCAACGCTTTCCTGCTCGCGGGCGACGGACGCTTCCACCTCCTGGACCGCCCCGACGCGGACCTGCTGGCGCGTACGGTTCCGGCCGGCCGCCCGCACGCTTGGCAGCAGCTCGACGCGACCGTCCTGCACGCCGCGCTGCTGGAGAACGTCTGGCGCATCCCGGACTCCCCCGAGGACATCACCTACATCCACGACACCGAGGCCGCGGTGACCCAGGCCGAGCGCCGCGGCGGCACGGCGGTGCTGATGCATCCGGTACGGGAGGACGTCGTACGGGACCTCGCGCGGCAGGGCGTCACGATGCCGCGCAAGTCGACGTCGTTCGGCCCGAAGCCGGCGACGGGCCTGGTGCTGCGGAGCCTGAGCATCAACTGACGGCTGGAGGCTGACGGCTGACGGCTGACGGCTGACGGCTGACGGCTGGAACCTCGGACAGTACGGAAACGCCGAAGGCCCGGCACCCCCTCGCTCGCGGGTGCCGGGCCTTCGCTGTGTGTGCCGGTGCGGCGGGATCAGGCCTTTTCGCCGTCGCCCTCTACGTCGCCCTTCGCGGGGGTGTCGGACTCGTCCACGTCCCGCGCGGCGGCGTCGTGGTCCTCGTCGTCCTCGTCGGTCAGGGCATCGACGAACTCGACCCCGTCCAGCTCGGCGAGCCGGTCCGAAGCGTCCGTGGACCCGTCCTTGTCGGCCTCGACGGCCTTGGCGAACCACTCACGCGCCTCGTCCTCACGCCCGGCGGCCAGCAGCGCGTCGGCGTACGCGTAGCGAAGGCGTGCGGTCCACGGCTGCACCGAGCTCGACGCCAGCTCGGGACTCTGCAGCGTGACGATGGCGGCGTCCAGCTGGTCCATGTCCCTGCGCGCCCCGGCGGCGACGAGCCGCATCTCGACCTGTCCGGCCTTGTCGAGCTTCTGCACCTCGGGCTCGCCGGCCATGGCCAGCGCCCGCTCGGGCCGGCCGAGACCGCGCTCGCAGTCGGCCATCACGGGCCACAGGTCGACGTTCCCGGTCATACGCCGAGCCGCGCGGAACTCCGCGAGTGCCTCGGAGTACTTCTGCGTCGCATACGCGGCGAAGCCGGCGGCCTCGCGTACGGCGGCGACACGCGACGCGAGCCGCAGCGCCACGCGCGAGTAGCCGTAGGCACCTTCCGGGTCCTCGTCGATGAGTCGCGCCACCATCACGAGGTTCTTGGCGACGTCCTCGGCGAGCGTCTTCGGCAGGCTCTGGAGCTCCTGCCGCACGTCCTTGTCGATCTCGTCGCCCGTGACGTCCTCTGGAATCGGCAGCCGCTTGATCGGCTCCCGGTCCCGGTCGCGCCCACGATCGCGGTCCCGGTCGTCCCGGCGCCCGTACCCACCACGATCGTCCCGCCCACGGTACCCACCGCGGTCCCGGTCACGGTCGTCACGACGGGGCCCCCGCGGAGCACGGTCATCGCGGCGGAAACCGCCACGGTCGTCGTCGCGGCGCGGAGCACGGTCGTCCCGGCGCGGAGCACGGTCGTCGCGACGGAAACCGCCACGGTCGTCGTCCCGGCGCGGAGCACGGTCGTCCCGGCGGAAACCACCACGGTCGTCGTCCCGGCGCGGAGCACGGTCGTCCCGGCGGAAACCACCACGGTCGTCGTCCCGGCGCGGAGCACGGTCGTCCCGGCGCGGACCACGGTCATCGCGACGGAAACCACCACGGTCGTCGTCCCGGCGCGGACCACGGTCGTCCCGGCGCGGAGCACGGTCATCGCGACGGAAACCGCCACGGTCGTCGTCGCGGCGCGGACCACGGTCGTCCCGCCGGAAACCACCACGGTCGTCGTCCCGGCGCGGACCACGGTCGTCCCGGCGCGGACCACGGTCGTCCCGGCGGAAACCGCCACGGTCGTCGTCCCGGCGCGGACCACGATCGTCCCGCCGGTCATCCCTGCGGTCGTCCCGTCGGTCGTCACGACGCCCATAGCCACGGTCGTCGCGGGGGAAACGGCCTCCGCGGCTGTCGTCCCGCCGGTCGTCACGACGGCCGTAACTGCGGTCGTCCCGGGGGAAGGAGCCGCCGCGCTCACCGCGTCGGTCGTCACTGCGGTCGTCGCGGCGGAAACCGCCTCCGCGGTTGTCGTCCCTACGGTCGTCACGGCGGTCGTCACGACGGCCGTATCCACCGCGGCTGTCATCCCGGCGCGGCCCGCCTCGGTAACCGCCCCGGTCGCCACCACCGTCCCGGTGGCGCTGCTCGCGCTCCGGACGATCGTCGGAGGAGTTGGTGGACATCGGCATGGCTCCTGTCTTCGGGTACCGCATTCATTCTCGCGCAGCCGGCCATCCGACGCGCTTCGGAAAATCTAGGAAAAACAAAAGGACCCGTGGTCCCAGCTGAACGCTGGGACCACGGGTCCTGAAAGATTGTTCGGCGGCGTCCTACTCTCCCACAGGGTCCCCCCTGCAGTACCATCGGCGCTGAAAGGCTTAGCTTCCGGGTTCGGAATGTAACCGGGCGTTTCCCTAACGCTATGACCACCGAAACCCTATCGGGTTCGAGCGAACAAGCACACTCTTCAATTAAATAAGTGGATCTGGTTCGACCGGTGCGACTGTTCGCAACCCGGGAACCACACAGTGGACGCGAGCAACTGAGGACAAGCCCTCGGCCTATTAGTACCGGTCAACTCCACCAGTTACCTGGCTTCCATATCCGGCCTATCAACC
>NZ_JBHWKX010000022.1:0-115336 GCF_042730885.1 Streptomyces sp. NPDC059909 | reverse complement strand
CACCTGGACGCTCGCAACGGCACACGCATAAGGCAAGGGGCTGCCCGGCCCACCGCCGGACAGCCCCACACGCAAGATTTTCAGTGATCTTCTAGTCCTTCTACCGTCCCTCTGGAGGCATGACCCGTTCATGCCATGTCCGCCGAAGCACCGTCCCCCACACGCTCTCCCTCCCCCACGAGGAGACACACGATGCTCGGATCCCCACCCCCACACACACGCCTGCGGGCGCTGATCACCGCTGCCTGTACGGCCGTGCTGGCCGCGGGCCTGCTCGGCGCCGCGGGCACCGCCACGGCGGGCGAAACCGCCGGCACCGCACGCACGACCGCGGCGACCGCGAAGACGGCCGCCATACCCATGGCCGGCTCCAAGGTGGTCGGCTACTTCACCAACTGGGGTGTCTACGGACGCAATTACCACGTCAAGAACATCGAGGCCTCCGGCTCGGCGAACAAGCTCACCCACATCAACTACGCCTTCGGCGACGTCACTGGCGGCACATGCGTGATCGGTGACTCCTTCGCGGACCACGAGAAGGCGTACACCGCCGACCAGTCCGTGGACGGCGTCGCCGACACCTGGGACCAGCCGCTGCGCGGCAGCTTCAACCAGTTGCGCAAGCTGAAGAAACTGCACCCGAACCTCAAGGTCGTCTGGTCCTTCGGCGGCTGGACCTGGTCAGGCGGTTTCACGGAGGCGGCCAAGAACCCGGCGGCCTTCGCCGACTCCTGCTACAGCCTCGTCGAGGACCCGCGCTGGGCGGACGTCTTCGACGGCATCGACATCGACTGGGAGTACCCCAACGCCTGCGGGCTGTCCTGCGACACCAGCGGCCGTGACGCCTTCACGAAGCTGATGTCGGCGCTCCGGGCGAAGTTCGGCACGTCGAACCTCGTCACCGCGGCCATCACGGCCGACGCGAGCAGCGGGGGCAAGATCGACACCACGGACTATGCGGGCGCCGCCCAGTACGTCGACTGGTACAACCCGATGACGTACGACTTCTTCGGCGCCTGGGCCGCCCAGGGCCCGACCGCACCGCACTCCCCCCTCACCTCGTACACCGGCATCCCGCAGCAGGGCTTCACCACGGACGCGGCGATCACGAAGCTCAAGGGCCTCGGGATCCCGCCGGGCAAGCTGCTGCTGGGCATCGGCTTCTACGGGCGCGGCTGGACCGGTGTGACCCGGAGCGCGCCGGGCGGCACGGCGACGGGGCCGGCCCCGGGCACGTACGAGCAGGGCATCGACGACTACAAGGTGCTCAAGGCCAAGTGCCCGGCCAACGGCACGGTCGCGGGGACGGCGTACGCACACTGCGGGACGCAGTGGTGGAGCTACGACACGCCGGCGACCATCGCCGGGAAGATGACGTACAAGAACCAGCAGGGCCTGGGAGGCACGTTCTTCTGGGAGCTCAGCGGTGACACCGCGAACGGAGAGCTGATCAGGTCGATCAGCTGAGCGGGGTCTCGGACCGGAGGGGGCGGGGAGCGGGTCGGTTCCTCGCCCCCTCTGTCACAGCAGTCCGGCTGTCACAGCAGTCCGGCCTGGGTGACGAGCATCGCGAAGACGACCACGAGGGTCCAGCCCAGGATGTGTTCGAGGATCTTGGGGCCGTCGTCCTTGGGGCCTCCGGTGCGGGCCCGGGTGGCGGTGGCGCTGGTCGCGGTCATGGCTGCTCGCTCGGTTGTCGTCGTGGTCATGGACGTCCCCCCGCTGACATACCGGTCCACAATGCCAGGCGCAGGGCCCGCGGGCAGTGACACCGGTCACCACCCGCGGGCGGGGAGCGCCCGCGTCAGCGGATGCCGAGGGCGGCAAGAGCCTTGCGCTGGGCGGCCGTCGGGTGCTCGGGCCAGTAGAGGTAGCAGACGCCGCCTGTGCCGGACACCACTTTCCCGCTGGCGTTGTACCGCTTGGTACGCAGCCAGATGTTCTCCCACTCGCGGCGCCGGTAGACCCGGCGTACGGCGGCGTTGCTCGGTGAGGCCGGGTCGTTCGCGATCACGTCGCCGTCGGCGGTGAAGCCGATGACGGTCATCAGATGGCCCGAGGTGCCGTACCCGGCGCCGGTCAGTTCCCCCTTGAGGAAGGACTGCGACGTTATGGCCGGGATGCCGGCCCGGACGACGTTCTCGAGCTCGCCGAGCGACCGGAGCCGGGTCACCACGGCGTTCATGTCCCGGTAGGTGGCCGCGTAGGCGGCGTTGAAGGGCCAGTTTCCGCAGCCCGCGTACTGGTGGTCGTAGGTGTGCCGGGCCGCGTGGCAGACCTGGGGGTCCGCGAAGTCGGGGTTGACCCAGGCGAGGTCGTCGGCGGTCGGCTTCCGCCCCCAGTATTCGATGATCATCTGCGAGGAGGTGGGGCTGCACCAGGCCTCGCCGCCGTTGTCGTACTCGGGGTACTGGCCGACGTGCGTGTTCTGCGAGTACCGGGGCACCGCCAGCTCGCGCGCGAGCGCGGGCGTGGACGCGGGCACGGTGAAGCGGTCCGGAATGTCGGACGCCATGGCCCCGACGCGCCACACCGTGGGGGTGAGGTCCGTGCCCGGGGCGCGGTACAGGGTGAGGCGCAGCCGGTACGAGACGAGCCGCAGCCCGCTCGCCGGGTCGTCCACGGAGAAGGTGTCGGTCCAGATGGTGCTTCTGCCGTCGGTCTGGTCGTCGACGGAGGTTCGGCGGATGTCGCTGCCGCCGTCGCCCGAGGCCCAGCGGCCCATGACGAACCAGGGGGTCGCGGTGCCGTCCGAGTACGTACCCGACAGCTCCACCTGCAGCCAGGTGCCGGCCGGGGTGCGGGCGTTCCAGGAGGCGATGACCTCGGTCGCGGGCACCGCTGGGCGGTGCACGGGCGAGGTCCAGGTGGCGTACTCCCAGGCAGCGGTCCTCCCGGTGTGCGGGTCCGCGTAGTCGATGCGGCCCGCGGGGGTCGCGATGACGAGGGCGGGCCGGAGCCCGGCGAGGGCGCGGGTGCCGGCCGGCGCGCCCTGCCGCCAGTCGGGGTACGAGGTCCAGAAGCGGTTGTCGACGAGCGGGCCTGCCGCAGCCGTGGCCGAGGCCCGGGCCTGTCCGGTGGCGGCGGCCGTCGGTGCGGCCTGGGCCACCGGGGCCGCTCCGGCCGCGGCGGCGAGTGCGGCGGTCAGAACGGTTCTGCGCGAAGCGGGTCTGGTCATGGGACCTCCGTCTCGGGGCGCGGCAGTCTCGCGGCGCCCGCAGGCGCGATGGGGCGCTCGGGGCGCGCCGGACGGCGCGCACACGTCGTGACACGGGGACAACTCCCGGCAACTATTGCGGTTCCGGTACGGCTTCTGCCAGCGATTCGCGTCGTGCCGCGCGCCCAATATTGGTCTCGACCAGTGGAGTGACCTGCGGCGGCGCTCGGCCGTCCGGCCCAAGGGCCCCTTAGGGTGACCCCTATGAGCCCCGCCGCCCTCCTCGATCCCGGCCGCGCCGCCGCCGGACTCCGCGCCCTGTCGCCGTCCTGCGGCCAGGTCCGGCTGATCGCGGTGGACGGGCACGCCGGCTCGGGGAAGAGCACCTTCACGGCCCTGCTCGCCGACGCCCTCGGCGGCGCTCCCGTACTCCATCTCGACGACATCGCCACGCACGGCGAACTGTTCGAGTGGACCGGCCGGTTGCTCGACCAGGTGATCGGGCCGCTGTCGCGGGGCGAGAGCGCGCTCTACGAGCCGTACGACTGGAACCTGCGCCGCTTCGGCGCGCCCCGTCCGCTGCCCGCCGAGCCGGTCGTCCTCGTCGAGGGCGTGGGGTCGGGCCGCCGTGCGCTGCGGCCGCATCTCGCCCGGCTGCTCTGGATGGACCGGGGCCCGCGGGAGTCCTGGGTGCGCGGGCGGCACCGCGACGGTCCCACGCTCTCCGGGTTCTGGGACGGGTGGATCGAGGCGGAGACACGCCACTTCGCCGAGGATCCCTCGCGGCCCTTCGCGGACACCCTGGTACGGGAGTGGCCCGAGGGGTACGAGTGGTGTCCGGGACCTCGTGCGACAGCGGGAGCGAGTCACTTCCTCACGGAACGTGACCGGCCCCGACCTCCGTACTGAGCAGTCGGAAATCCGCCCCGCCGAGTGCCCCAACTCCGCTTGACCCAAGGCCCATACAGGTCTTACGTTCTCAATGTGCGGCTTTCCGAAGCCGCCCGGACGCGAGGCCCCCGGTTGTTCCCCCGTGATCGGGGGCTTCGTTCTGCCCTCGCTCCCATCCCCCGGCGCCCTCCGCCCACCCGGTGCTCACCCTGGGTCACGATCTGCGGGACGCTCGCGCCACCCTTAATCACCCGCCCCTGCGCAGGTACGATGCCCTTCGGTGCGGTCAATTCCCGTCCGCGAGAAGGTGGTTCAGCACGCTCCGACGGGCGCCCGCCCGGCGGGATGGCACGGGGGCACGGTAGTGGGGGACCCGATGGACATCGGCACGCAGGGCGCGCTGGCCCCGGCCGACCTCGCCTGGGTGCGCGGTGTGGACGCCTACACCATGGGCGCCTATCCGCAGGCGGAGGAGGAATTCAGGACCGCGGTGCGGCTCGACCCCGGAATGGCGGACGGCTGGCTCGGTCTGCATGCGCTGCGCGTGGACACGACGACCGCGCTGCTGCGGATGTACCGCAACAGGGAGCGCTTCGGCGAGCAGCGGGCCCGGCACCGACGCACGCTGAACTCCTGGTACTGGCTGGGCTGGTGGGTGCAGCCGGTCCTGGAAAGCCCGCGCGACCTGCTGCTCGCCCATGCCTCGCACTGGCTCGACGGCCGCCATGTACCGGAGCTCGACCGGGCGCTCGCCGGGCTGCCGCCCGTCGACACCGACCCGCAGGTGCGCTTCCTGCACGCCTGCCGGGCCTACCTGGTCAAGGACTGGGAGCAGCTCGTGCGGCACACCGAGCCGCTCGTGAACGATCCGCTGCTCGGCATCGAGGCGGGGCTCTTCGGGGGCATGGCGCGGGTCCGCCTGGAGATGTACGGGCAGGCCGAGCCGTTGCTGTCCGCGGCGCTGATGCGCTGCCGCAGCGAGCAGCCGCAGCGCAAGGAGCTGCGCTACTGGCTGGCGCGCGCCCATGAGGGGACCGGGCGCAGTGCCGCGGCGCTGCCGCTGTACCGGGCGGTGCACCGGGTCGACCCGGCGTTCATGGACACCTCGGCGCGGCTCGCGGCGATCACCGAGTACGACGGGATCGACGGGGTCGACGAGCCGGCCGGGCTCGCCGCGGTGTCACTGGCGGGCGCCGGCCTGGGGCAGGACGCGGTGGACGCGCAGTCCGAGGCCGAGCCGCCGCTCGTGTCCGAGCCGCGGTTCGGCGCCGACCCGCAGGCGCAGTTCGGCTCCGCCGTGCCCGCCGACGGCGTACGGGAGAAGGCGGCCGTACCGTCCCAGCCGGCCCCGCCCCAGTTCCCCGCGAGCCCCACCGACCCGGTGCTCCTCGCCGACGCGCTGGCGGAGCTGGAGCGGATGGTGGGCCTGGAGCCGGTGAAGCGGCAGGTGAAGGCGCTGTCCGCGCAGCTGAACATGGCGCGGCTGCGGGCGGGCCAGGGGCTGCCGGTGCAGCCCCCGAAGCGCCACTTCGTCTTCTCCGGTCCCTCCGGCACCGGCAAGACGACCGTGGCGCGCATCCTCGGCCGGGTCTTCTACGCCCTCGGGCTGCTGGGCGGGGACCATCTGGTGGAGGCGCAGCGGTCCGACCTGGTCGGTGAGTTCCTCGGCCAGACGGCGGTGAAGGCGAACGAGCTGATCGACTCCGCGCTCGGCGGGGTGCTCTTCGTGGACGAGGCGTACTCCCTCTCCAACTCGGGGTACAGCAAGGGCGACGCGTACGGCGACGAGGCGCTGCAGGTGCTGCTGAAGCGTGCCGAGGACAACCGCGACCACCTCGTGGTCATCCTGGCCGGATACCCGGAGGGCATGGACCGGCTCCTCGCGGCCAACCCCGGCCTGTCGTCGCGCTTCACGACCCGGGTCGACTTCCCCTCGTACCGCCCCTTGGAGCTCACCGCGATCGGCGAGGTGCTCGCCGCGGCCAACGGCGATCTGTGGGACGAGGAGGCCCTGGACGAGCTGCGCTCGATCAGCGGCCATGTGGTGGACCAGGGGTGGATCGACGAGCTCGGCAACGGCCGCTTTCTGCGCACCCTGTACGAGAAGAGCTGCGCATACCGGGACCTGCGGCTCTCGGGGTATTCCGGTACCCCGACCCGCGAGGACCTGGCGACGCTGCGGCTGCCCGATCTGATGCAGGCCTACGGCGAGGTCCTCTCGGGCCGCGGCCCTGCGGACCGCGGCCCGCAGGACCCGCCACCGACGTGACGCGCCGCCCGGCCTCTGGCCTCCCGGCCCCGGGGGGCACGGCGTACCGCCCCCGCGCGGTGAGCCGGAGTGTCCGTCCTCAACGCCGGACAGGCTGGGTGGGTGGGTGGCCGGTGCCGGCTGCTTCGGAGGCCCGCCGGGAGGATCGAGGCCGAGCGCCGTCCCCCAGGCGGGGCTGGGCACAGGGGGAGTCCGAGGCGCGGGGGTTCGGGGGCGGAGCCCCCTGCAACGGGGACTGGGGCAGCGTCCCGGTTCGGGAAGGGGCGGGGTGGGGAAGAGGAAACCCGCGCCCCGCCCCCGCGCTCAGCCGGCCAGCGCCCGTTCCGCGTCCGCCGGGGGGGCGGAGGGGACCGGCAGGACGGCCCGGTGGGCGGGGTCACGGACCTCGCCGACCAGCATCTCCAGCACGTCCTCCAGGGCGACAAGCCCCAGCACCCGCCCCGACGCGTCGGCGACCTGCGCCAGATGCGTCGCCGCGCGGCGCATCACCGTCAGGGCGTCGTCCAGCGGCAGCTCGGCCCGCAGCGTGGCCATCGGCCGCCAGATGTGCTGCGGTACGGCCCGCTCGCCGTCCTCCAGGTCGAGGACGTCCTTGACGTGGAGGTAGCCCATGAACGGCCCGTTGCCCTCGCCGCGCACCGGGAACCGGGAGTAGCCCGTGCGTACCGTCAGCTCCTCGATCTGGCGGGGCGTCACCGACGGCGGCACGGTCACGAGGTCCGAGCGGGCGATGAGGACGTCCGTCACCGGGCGGCTGCCCAGCTCCAGCGCGTCCTCGAGCCGCTCCTGCTCCTCCGGGTCGAGGAGACCCGCCTGGCCGGCGTCCTCGACCAGCTGGCCCAGCTGGTCACTGGTGAAGGCCGCCTCGACCTCGTCCTTCGGCTCGACCCGGAACAGCTTCAGCACCAGCCGGGCGCACGCCCCGAGCCCCGCCGTCACCGGGCGGCACAGCCGGGCGAAACCGACCAGCCCCGGGCTGAGCCAGAGCGCGGTCTTCTCCGGAGCGGCCATGGCCAGGTTCTTCGGCAGCATCTCGCCGATGACGAGATGGAGGAAGACGACGACGGCGAGGGCGACGACGTAGCCGAGCGGATGGATCAGCGCCTCGGGGACGTGGACGGCGTGGAAGACCGGTTCCAGGAGATGGGCCACGGTCGGCTCGGCCACCGCGCCGAGCGTCAGCGAACAGACGGTGATGCCGAACTGCGCGGCGGCCATCATCTGCGGCAGGTTCTCCAGGCCGTGCAGCACCTGACGGGCCCGCGAGGACCCTGCTGCGGCGAGGGGCTCGATCTGGCTGCGCCGTACGGACACGAGGGCGAACTCGGCGCCGACGAAGAAGCCGTTCGCGAGCACGAGCAACAGCGCGAACAGCAGTTGGAGGAGGCTCATCGGGCGCCCTCCGCCATGGCCGGGACGTCGGAGGTGCGCACCAGTTTGACGCGCTCCGCCCGGTACCGGTCCACCTGGCGCACGGACAGCCGCCAGCCGGGCAGCTCCGCCCTGTCGCCAGGGGCCGGGATCCTGCCCAGCAGATCGGCGACCAGCCCGGCGACGGTCTCGTAGGGACCGTCGGGCACGTCGAGGCCTATCCGCCGCAGGGTGAGGACCCGGCAGCTGCCGTCGGCCTCCCACGCCGGATTGCCGTCCTCGGGCGCGACCGGGGCCAGCTCGGGCCGCCCGTCCCCCTCGGCGTCGTGCTCGTCACGGACCTCGCCGACGAGCTCCTCGACGATGTCCTCCAGGGTGACGACTCCGGCCGTGCCGCCGTACTCGTCGACGACGACGGCGATCGGCTGCTCGCTGCGCAGCCGCTCCAGCAGCTGCCGCACCGGAAGAGTCTCGGGCACCAGCAGCGGGGCGACCGAGACGCGGCCGACCGGGGTGCGCTGCCGCTGGTGCGCCTGGACGGCCAGCGCGTCCTTCAGATGGACCATGCCGACGATCTCGTCGATGCGGTCCCGGTAGACCGGGAAGCGCGAGAGACCGGTGGCGCGGGTGAGGTTGAGGACGTCCGCCGCGGTCGCGTCGGACTGGAGGGCGCTCATCTTCACGCGGGGGGTCATCACGTGCTGGGCGGTGAGATGGCCCAGCGACAGGGTGCGTACGAACAGATCCGCAGTGTCCTGCTCCAGCGCACCGGCGCGGGCCGAGTGGCGGGCCAGGGAGACCAGTTCGCCGGGGGTACGGGCGGACGCCAGCTCCTCGGCGGGCTCCACGCCGAGGGCCCGCACCAGGCGGTTGGCGACGGCGTTGAGCAGCGCGATCACGGGCCGGAAGGCGGTGGCGAAGCGGTGCTGCGGGCCGGCCACGAAACGGGCGACCTGCAGCGGCCGTGACACCGCCCAGTTCTTGGGGACGAGCTCGCCGACCACCATCTGGACGGCGGACGCGAGCAGCATGCCGATCACCACCGCGACGCCGGGGACGACCCCGTCGGGTATCCCGACCGCCGTGAGCGGTCCGTCGAGCAGCTGTGCGAGCGCGGGCTGGGCGAGCATGCCGACGACGAGGGAGGTGATGGTGATGCCGAGCTGTGTGCCGGACAGCTGGAACGACAGCTCGCGCAGGGCTCGTACGACGCTCCTGGCGCGGCGGTCACCCTCGGCGGCGGCGCGCTCGGCGTCCGCGCGCTCCACGGTGACGAGGCCGAACTCGGCGGCCACGAAGAAGCCGTTCGCGAGGATGAGAAGGAAGGCCGCGCAGAGCAGCAGTAGCGGGATGATCATGCCGCCGCCTCGCGGGAGGGGGCGGCGCAGGTACTACCGGACGATCCGTCCATTGCTGGAGGGAGTCACTCCTCGGGTCGCAGGTGCCTCACGGGCCACCGTTGGCCACGCGGGTGTGAGGCGGAGGCGCACTCGGCGCCTCCGCTTCAAGAGTAGTCACGACCCTGCCCCACTGGGCAGGGGCTCAGCGGTTGTCGGTGCCGGTGCCGCGGGTTTCCGCGAGTGCGCGCAGGGACCGTGCGTCCCGGACGGCGTGCTCACGTGCGATTCCCGGCTGAATACCGAGGGCGGGGAGGCTGGTTCCGTCACTCAGATCGAGGAAGACCCAGGGGTCACCCGGACGGAGGTTGACACGGAGGATCTCCGGCCACTCGAGTCGGCGGCTGCGGGTCAGGTTGACCACGGTGACGCCCTGGTCGTCGGCGACGACCTTGGGGCGGCTGAGCAGGGCCAGTACGCCGAAGAAGAGCAGCGCGGTGAGGACGAAGCTGATGCGCTCGCCCGCGGTGAGCTTCTCCAGCGCGAAGGCGACGGCGGTGATCACGGCGAACATCACCGTCCCGACGGACAGCAGGACGACCCGGGTGCGGGTCGGCCTGAAGGTCACGGGGAGGGCGGGGAGTTCCTGTTCCACTTGTTCCACAGACATGAATCGGGCCGCCTTCAGAGGCGGCAGGCGTGGATCGCCGTGGTCAGGATCGCCCGGGCGCCCAGCTCGTACAGATCGTCCATGATCCGCTGCGCCTCCTTGGCCGGGACCATCGCGCGGACGGCGACCCAGCCCTCGTTGTGCAGCGGGGAGACGGTCGGCGATTCAAGGCCCGGCGTGAGGGCGACGGCCTGCTCCAGGTTCTCGACCCGGCAGTCGTAGTCCATCATCACGTAGCTGCGGGCCACGAGGACGCCCTGGAGGCGGCGCAGGAACTGCTGGACCTTGGGGTCGTCGGCCTTCGCGCCGGTGCGGCGGATGACGACGGCCTCGGAGGTGAGGATCGGCTCTCCGATGACGCCGAGGCCGGCGTTGCGCAGGCTGGTGCCGGTCTCCACGACGTCGGCGATGACCTGGGCGACGCCGAGTTCGATCGCGGTCTCGACGGCGCCGTCGAGGTGGACGACGGACGCGTCGATGCCGTTGTCGGCGAGGTGCTTGGCGACGATGCCCTCGTACGAGGTGGCGATCGTCAGCCCGCCGAAGTCCTCGACTCCCGACGCGGTGCCGGGCTTCGTCGCGTAGCGGAACGTGGAGCGGGCGAAGCCGAGCTGGAGGATCTCCTCGGCGTTGGCGCCGGAGTCGAGGAGCAGGTCACGGCCGGTGATGCCGATGTCGAGGCGGCCCGAGCTGACATAGATCGCGATGTCGCGGGGGCGCAGGTAGAAGAACTCGACCTCGTTCTCCGGGTCGACCAGCACGAGCTCCTTGGAGTCCTTGCGCTGGAGGTAGCCCGCCTCATGGAGCATCTCCCCCGCAGGTCCGGAGAGTGAACCCTTGTTGGGGACGGCGATGCGCAGCATGAGGTGGGCTTCCTTTGCTCGGGAATCGGGTGAGGGGGTGAGGGCGAAGGTGAGGGTGGGCCTGTCCGAGCAGTGTGCTCAGAGATGGGCGTAGACGTCGTCCAAGGAGATCCCCCGGGCGACCATCATCACCTGGACGTGGTACAGCAGCTGGGAGATCTCCTCGGCCGCGGCTTCCTTGCCCTCGTACTCGGCGGCCATCCAGACCTCTGCGGCCTCCTCGACGACCTTCTTGCCGATGGCATGGACGCCCTTGTCCACCAGTTCGGCGGTGCGGGAGGTGGCGGGATCGCCGTTGGCGGCCTTGTGCTGGAGCTCGGCGAAGAGCTCCTCGAACGTCTTCTTGGACATGGTGGTCCCACCCTACGCGGAAGTGGGCCCTCCTCAGCGCCAGGGTTCAGATACTGAGCGCAGGATGGCGGCGGTGGCGACGGCGGCAGTGACCGCCTCGTGTCCCTTGTCCTCGTTGGAGCCCTCGAGGCCGGCCCGGTCGAGGGCTTGCTCCTCCGTGTCGCAGGTGAGTACGCCGAAGCCGACGGGAACGCCCGTGTCGATCGAGACCTGGGTGAGGCCCTGGGTGACGCCCTGGCACACGTACTCGAAGTGGGGCGTGCCGCCACGGATGACGACGCCGAGCGCGACGATCGCGTCGTAGCCGCGGCCCGCCAGCACCTTGGCGACGACCGGGAGCTCGAAGCTGCCGGGGACCCGCAGCAGGGTCGGCTCGTCGATGCCGAGGTCGTGCAGCGCGCGCAGGGCGCCGTCGACGAGGCCGTCCATGATCTTCTCGTGCCACTGGGCCGCGATGACGGCCACGCGGAGGTCTCCGCAGTTGCGTACGGACAGTTCGGGTGCGCCCTTGCCGCTCACGTGTCTCCTCGAATTCCTGTTCGTGCTGTCTTACTGTTCGTGCTGTCTTGCTGGTCCGGCCGCTTTTGCGGGCCTTACCGGTCCTACTGGTTGCTGCACGTGGACGCGGTGGCGGCGTCCAGCCAGGGCAGGTCGTGCCCCATCCGGTCCCGCTTGGTCCGCAGGTACCGAAGATTGTGTTCGCCCGCCTGCACCGGCATCGGCTCGCGGCCCTCGACGTTCAGGCCGTGCCGCACCAGAGCGGTGATCTTGTCGGGGTTGTTGGTCATCAGCCGCAGGCTGCGTACGCCGAGGTCGACGAGGATCTGCGCCCCCGCGGCGTAGTCCCGGGCGTCGGCGGGCAGGCCGAGTTCGAGGTTGGCGTCCAGCGTGTCGCGGCCGCGCTCCTGGAGCTCGTACGCCCGCAGCTTGGACAGCAGGCCGATGCCGCGGCCCTCGTGGCCGCGGAGATAGACGACCACGCCGCGGCCGGCCTCGGTGATGCGCTCCATCGAGGCATGCAACTGGGGTCCGCAGTCGCAGCGCAGCGAGTGGAAGATGTCGCCGGTCAGGCACTCGGAGTGGACCCTGACCAGGACGTCGTCGCCGTCGCCGATGTCGCCGTGGACGAGCGCGACGTGCTCGACGCCGTCGACGGTGGAGCGGTAGCCGTACGCGGTGAACGCGCCGTGCGCCGTGGGCAGGTTGACCTCGGCCTCGCGGCGGACGGTGGGCTCGGAGCTGCGGCGGTACGCGATCAGGTCTTCGATGGAGATGATCGTAAGCCCGTGCTTGCGCGCGAACGGGATCAACTCGGGCAGCCGCAGCATGACGCCGTCCTCGCCGGCGATCTCGACGATCGCGCCGGCAGGTCGCAGACCCGCGAGCCGGGCGAGGTCGACGGCGGCCTCGGTGTGACCGTTCCGTACGAGCACGCCGCCCGGCTTGGCCCGCAGCGGGAAGACATGGCCGGGGCGCACGAAGTCGGACGGCTCGGCGCTGCCGTTCGCCAGCAGCTGGAGAGTGGTGGCCCGGTCGGCGGCGGAGATGCCGGTGGTCACGCCGTACCGGGGGGCCGCGTCGACGGAGACGGTGAAGGCCGTGCTCATCGACTCGGTGTTGTGCTCGACCATCTGCGGCAGCTGCAGCCGCTCCAGCTCGTCGCTCTCCATGGGCGCGCAGATCAGTCCGCGGCACTCGCTCATCATGAAGGCGACGATCTCGGGGGTGGCCTTCTCGGCGGCGATGACGAGGTCGCCCTCGTTCTCGCGGTCCTCGTCGTCGACGACGACGACGGGCCGGCCGGCGGCGATGTCACGGATGGCCTGCTCGACGGGGTCGAGGGCGAAGTCCTCGGCGTTGTCGCCGCTGTCCTCGGGGTACCAGGTGGGCAGCGCGGTCATGCCGGTGCTCCTTCCAGGGAGGGCTCGGCGCTGCGGCGGGAGCGCAGCCACCAGTCGCGCATGCCCCACAGGACGAGCGCGCCGTAGATCACGTAGACGAAACCGGAGAAGGCGTAGCCGTTGGCGAAGTTGAGCGGTACGCCGACGAGGTCGACGAGCAGCCAGGCGAACCAGAACTCGACCATGCCGCGCGCCTGGGCGTACATCGCGACGAGCGTGCCGACGAAGATGTACGCGTCCGGCCACGGGTCCCACGACAGGGTGGGGTAGGCGGTGAAGAGCAGGGCCACCGCGACGGTGCCGAGGGCAGCGCCCGCGAGCATGACGCCGCGCTCGCCCCAGGTGGCGAAGCGGATGGCGATCGAGCCGTCCTGGGCCCGTCCCTGGCCGCGGGTCCACTGCCAGTAGCCCCAGGCCGCGACGGCCATGACGACGACCTGCTTGCCGGCGCTGCCCGTCAGGTGGGGGGCGAACGCGGCGAAGAGGATGAGGCCGGACAGGAACTGGGTGGGCCAGGTCCATATCGAGCGACGCCAGCCGAGCGCGAGGGCGATCAGACCGATCACGTTGCCGATCATGTCGGACCACTTGATGTGCTGGTCGAAGGCGGTGAACGCCTCCCCGTTCAGCCAGTCCAGGGCGCTCACTTGGCGCTCTCCTCGGTCCGGGAGCCGAGCAGCCGCTCGACGTACTTGGCGATGACGTCGACCTCGAGGTTGACCGGGTCGCCCGCCTGCTTGATGCCGAGCGTGGTCAGGGCGAGCGTGGTGGGGATGAGGCTGATGGTGAAGTAGTCCGGCCCCGCGTCCACGACGGTGAGGCTGACCCCGTCGACGGTGATGGAGCCCTTCTCGACCACGTACCGGGCGAGGTCCGCGGGGAGCGAGATCTTGACGATCTCCCAGTTCTCGGACGGCTTGCGGTCGATGATGGTGCCGGTGCCGTCGACGTGCCCCTGCACGATGTGTCCGCCGAAGCGGCCGTCGGCCACCATCGGCCGCTCCAGGTTGACCCGGGAACCGACGGCGAGCGCGCCCAGGCTGGAGCGCTTCAGCGTCTCGGCCATCACATCGGCCGTGAACTCGCCGTCGGCGGTCTCGACGACGGTGAGGCAGACGCCGTTGACGGCGATGGAGTCGCCGTGCTTGGCACCTTCGGTGACGACGGGACCACGGAGGCGGAAGCGGGAGGCGTCGCCGAGATTCTCGACGGCGGTGATCTCACCCAGCTCTTCGACGATTCCGGTGAACACTCAAGCTCCCTTGGGGACGGGCCGAACGGTCGCGGTGATGCGCAGATCGGGGCCGATGCGGACGGTCTCGGTCACGTCGAGCCGCAACGCTTCGGTGATGGTGGAGATTCCGGCGTCGGCGAGGGCTGCGCGGCCCGCGCCGAGGAGTACGGGGGCGAGATAGCCGACGACCGTGTCGACGGCTCCCGCGGAGACGAAGGACCCGGCGAGGGTCGGGCCGCCTTCGAGGAGTACGGAGCGGACGCCGCGCTCGTGCAGGGCGGCCAGCAGGGCGGGTACGGAGAGACCGCTGCCGTCCCGGGGGATCCGTACGACGTCGGGCAGGTCGGTCTCGGCGTCCTCGGCGACGGCGATCAGGGTCGGCGCGGCGTCGTCGAGGACACGGGCACCGAGCTGGACGGCGGTGGCGTCGGTGTCGACGACGACGCGCAAGGGCTGTACGGAGCCGTCGGCACCGCGGACCGCGAGGTGCGGGTCGTCGGCGCGGGCGGTGCCGGAGCCGACGACGACCGCGTCGGCCTCGGCGCGCAGCCGGTGGACGTCGGCACGGGACTCGGGCGAGCTGATCCAGCGGCTGGTGCCGTCGGCGGCGGCGATGCGGCCGTCGAGGGTGGCGGCGTACTTCCACAGGACGTACGGACGGCCGAGGCGTACGGAGGTGAGCCAGGCGATGTTGACCGCTTCGGCCTCATCGGCCAGGAGCCCCTGCCCGACCGTGATCCCCGCGG
Organism: Streptomyces sp. NPDC059909; assembly: GCF_042730885.1. Lineage (NCBI taxonomy): Bacteria > Bacillati > Actinomycetota > Actinomycetes > Kitasatosporales > Streptomycetaceae > Streptomyces > Streptomyces sp. NPDC059909. The sequence goes on along the minus strand of NZ_JBHWKX010000022.1, from coordinate 100,546 downwards.
CCCTGAGGGTGTCGGCACCACCGGTGGCCTGCGGGTTCGGGTCGGCGACCGCGTAGACGACCCGGGCGATACCGGCGTCGACGAGCGCCTGGGCGCAGGGGCCGGTGCGGCCGGTGTGGTTGCACGGCTCGAGGGTGACGTACGCGGTGCCGCCGCGGGCGCGCTCGCCCGCGGCGCGGAGGGCGTGGATCTCGGCGTGCGGGCCGCCGGCGCGCTGGTGGAACCCCTCGCCCACGGGCTGTCCGGACGCGTCCGTGATGACGCACCCGACGACCGGGTTGGGGCTGGTGGAGCCGAGTCCGCGGGCGGCGAGCTCAATCGCTCGGCGCATTGCGTCGGTGTCGGCTGCGGTGGCCACCGGGTCCTCCTGCCTTTTCGGGCACGGACTCCGGGGCTGTCGATGACGACAGAGAAGCGGAACAACACCTCACGGGGACGCCGAGCCCGACGGAACCGACCGTCCCGGGGAATTCCCGCCAGGACGATCAGCCACAGACGGCCGGCAGACCACGAGGGTCGCCCGCCGCGCACTGCCTCCCATCCGGACTTTCACCGTCGGTCCAGGAATTTCACCTGGTCAACCGTCCGCTGGATGCGGACGGGTCGCGGACTGTAACCGCCGGTTCGGAATTACACCGACCCCGGAGTGCGCTGCTGCTGATACAGGGCCAGTGTGCCACGCCCGGTCGTGGGCCATGCAGGGGAGGGGGTGTGGGCTGGCTCACAACCGACGGCGACGGGTCCGTCACTCCGGGCGTGGGCACATCACCGAGGATCCGCCCACTGGGAGTGGGGGTGGCCTTCGGCGGGGAACGCGGGCGGCAGCGCCGGCAGTGCGGAACGCAGGGCGAACCGGGATTCCTCGGCGACGCGGTGCGACGCCGGGTTGCCCACGGCATGGATCAGATCGAGCCGCTCCAGCGGCGTTGTCCGCCGCAGACCGAAGGCCCACCGCGAGACGGCCGACAGGGCACGTGGCGCGACCCCACGCCCTCGCGCCTGCGCCGCGACCCAGTAGCCGACCTCGGCCGAGTTCTTGTCCGGGGCCATTTCCTTCACCACGACCTGCCCGACCGGCCTGCCGAAGTCCTCGTCCTCGCCAGTCCGTTCCGGGCTCCGCCCCGGAGTCCGTTCCAGTACGGCGAAGCTGAACCGGGTGCCTGCGGACCACTGGTCCATCTGCTCGTCGATCCATCGGCGGGCGTCCGGCTCGCCGTCGATCCGCGTCTTCAACCAGCGCCGAAGGACCGGGTCCTGATGCGCGGCAGCGACTGCTTCCGCGTCGTCGGCGCACCACGGACGCAGCCGCAACGGCTGAGCGGAAGCAGTTCCCTCCACCGACAGCACCACGGACATCCCGCTCCCCCACTCACTGCGACCGTTGATCGACAATCTATCGCCGCGCCCTCGCGACGATCACGCCTCGCGCGTGCCGCCCCGTCAATGGGCAACCGCTTTCGGCCAGTTCAGGCCAGACGCCGCGGGATTGATCCAGACCTATTGACCGGAGTGGTCTAGTCCTCTTACTCTCACCGTCACCTCCCGGAGAGGACCGGCCGGTACGTACACACCGGGACCCAACACGACGCATTCCCCCGCCTGTTGGCCTTCGGCGGGTGACGCCTGCGCCCGCGAGAACGCCCGGCGGCGGTTCCCGGCCCTTGCCGCCGCCGGGTCCCCGGCCACCAAGGGCCGCGCACGCCCCCGGCACGCCCGTCCGTCGTCTGTCAGGCTGGTTCCATGACCACGATGCTGGTGACCGGTGGTACGGGAACGCTCGGCAGGCATGTCGTCGCCCGGCTCGGCGAGCTGGGCCACGACGTCCGCGTACTGAGCCGCCATTCGGCCGCGTACCCCGTCGATCTGCGCGACGGGTCCGGGCTCGACGCCGCGGTGGCGGGTGTGGACGTGGTCGTCCACTGCGCGTCGACGCGGACCGGCGGGGACGAGCAGGCCGCGAGCAATCTCGTCGCGGCGGCGAAGCGGGCGGGGGTCGGGCATCTCGTCCTCATCTCGATCGTCGGGGTGGATCGCGTGCCACTCGGCTACTACGCGACGAAGCTGAGGGTCGAGAAGATCATCGAAGGGTCCGGGATCGGCTGGACGGTGCTGCGCACCACCCAGTTCCACGATCTTGTGTTCACGATCCTGCACGGTGCGGCGAAGCTGCCGCTGATGCCGGTGGCGTCCGGCGTACGGATCCAGCCCGTCGAGACCGCCGAGGTCTCGGCCCGGCTCGCGGCACTGGCCGCGCGTGCCCCGGCGGGCCGTGTGGCGGACATGGGCGGGCCCGAGGTGCACACGCTGCGCGAGCTGGCGCAGCTGTATCTGCGGGCGACCGGACGCCGCCGCGTGCTGGTGCCGCTGTGGGTCCCGGGCCGGACGTTCCGCGCGCTGCAGCGCGGCTTGAACCTGGCGCCGGACCAGGCCGTGGGCAAGCGCACCTTCGAGGACTTCCTGCGCGAGCGGGCCCGCACGGCGGGCCCAGGCACGTCCGTGCGCTAGCGCACGGACGTGTAGAGGTCGTCCTGCGCAGCCTCGCGGGCGGTGAGGAGGGCGCCGCGGAGGACGCCCGCTCCGCCGAGCGCACCGGGGCGGACCTCGGTCCTGAGCGGAGACATCTCGCCGAGCCGCCGCTCGACCCGGGTCGCGAGCGCGGCACCGCCTGCGTGCCCGATCTCGCCGCCGAGGACGACACAGCCCGGGTCGAGCACGGCGACGGTCGCGGCGACGCCGATCGCGACGCGCTCCGCCAGCGCGCCGAGGAAGGCCTCCGCGGGAGCGGGCCCGGGAAGCGGCGCACCCGAGCGGTCCGGCACGGCGGCTGCCGCTGCCCGTACTGCGTGCTCGGCGTCGCCCTGGATGCCGTACCGCTCGGCGAGTCGGGCCACCGCCGCGCCGCCCGCGAGGGAATGGAAGCCGCCGTCGCACCCGTCGGCGCTGGGGAGGCCGCCCGTGCCCGGGACCGGGAGGAAGCCGATCTCGCCCGCGCCGCCCGAGGTGCCGCGGCGGAGGCGGCCGTCGAGGAAGAGGGCGGCGCCGATGCCCTGGCCGAGCCAGAGGAGGATGAAGGTGTCGCGGTCGCGGGCGGCACCGAGGCGCTGTTCGGCGACGGCGGCAAGGTTGGTCTCGTTCTCGACGAGCACGGTGGCGGGAAGCCGTTCCTGCAGGGCGGCGACGAGCCTGCGGTGCCAGGCGGGCAGGCCGGTGGAGTCCCGCAGCTCGCCGGTCACGGGGTCGATCAGCCCCGGTGCCCCGACACCGACGCTGTGCAGCCTGGCCACGCCCGCCTCGCGCGCCGTGCGCTCCAGCAACGCGACGGCCCGCTCGACCGCGGGTTCGGTGCCGGTGTCGGTGCCGATCGGGAGGGTCGCATCGGCGAGCGTGGCACCGAGCAGATCGGCGACCACGACCGAGACGCCCTGGGTGCGCACATCGAGGGCCGCGAGATGCGCCCGGTCGGCGACGATCCCGTACAGCCTGGCGTTCGGGCCGCGGCGCTGCTCGCCGACCTCTCCCACGACGTGGACCAGCCCCGACCCCTGCAGCCGTTCCACGAGGTCGGCGACGGTCGGGCGGGAGAGTCCGGTCAGGGTCTTGAGCTGACCTGCCGTCAACGGGCCCTTGTCCTGCAGCAGTCGCAGGGCGAGCCGGTCGTTGATGGCCCGTGCGGTGCTCGGGGATGCGGGCATGCCGGGAATCCTTCCAGATCCGCACTGCCACTCTATTTATCAGGCAGGGTCCCTGATAGTTTACGTCCCATGTCGACCGAACCCGCGTACAGCGCCCAGCGGCTCCGGCGGGCGCGCTACGCCGTGGCCGCCGTCTTCTGTGTGCACGGCGCCGTGACCGGCAGCTTCGCCACCCGCATCCCCTGGATCCAGGACCACGCCGGGGTCGGGGCGGGCCAGCTCGGCCTGGCGCTCGCGTTCCCGGCGATCGGCGCGTCCGTCGCCATGCCGCTCGCCGGGGCGATCAGTCACCGCTTCGGTGCGCGCACCGCGCTGCGCGGGCTGCTCGCGCTGTGGACGCTGGCGCTCGCCCTCCCGGCGCTCGCCCCCAATGTGTACGGGCTCTGTGCAGCGCTCTTCGTCTTCGGCGCGACCGCCGGCATGTCCGACGTCGCCATGAACGCCCTCGGTGTCGAGGTCGAGAACCGCCTGGACCGCTCGATCATGTCCAGCCTGCACGGCATGTGGAGCGTGGGCGCCCTGATCGGCTCGGCGGCCGGCACGCTCGCCGCGCACCTCGGCAGCGACGCCCGGCTCCACCACATCGCCGCTGCCGCCGTGCTCACCGCCCTGGGCCTGCTGGCCTGTCAGGGCGTCCTGGACCTGCGCAGCGCCCCGGACGAGGAGCCGCCGCCGCGCTTCGCGCTGCCGCCGCGCTCCGCGGTGGTCATCGGCGCGATCGGGTTCTGCGGGGTGTTCGCGGAGGGGGCGAGCCTGGACTGGTCGGCGGTGTACCTGCGGGACGAGCTCGGTACTTCGGCGGGGCTCGCGGCGGCGTCCACCACCGCGTTCGCGCTGACGATGGCGGTGGCCCGGCTGCTCGGCGACCGGGTGGTGGACCGCTTCGGCCCGGTCCGTACGGTGCGCGTCGGCGGCGTCCTGGCGACAGCCGGCGGAGTCCTGGTCGTCCTGGCGCCGCAACCGGTGGTGGCGATGGCGGGGTTCGGGTGCATCGGGCTCGGCATCGCGGTCGTCGTGCCGCTGGCCTTCGCCGCGGCGGGGCGCAGCGGGACGAACCCGAGCCAGTCGATCGCGGGTGTCGCGACGATCACGTACACCTCGGGTCTGATCGCGCCGTCCGCGATCGGCGGGATCGCGGATCTCACGTCGCTGGTGGTGTCGTTCGGGCTGGTGACCGTGCTGGCGTTCGGGCTGGTGCTGGGGGCGGGGGTGCTGCGGGGCAGCGCGCGGGCGGCGGATCCCGCCACGTCCGGGGTGACAGCGAAGGCGGCGGCGCCCGAGATCCGGGCCTGACGCCCGACCCGCGCCGGGCCGGGCCGCGCCGTCGCCCGGCCTCCGAAGGGCCGGGGACTCGGTGCGTCCGCTGCGCACTCCCTGAGGACTGCGCGATCGGGCCCACGCGGCGGCACGGGCCCGGTCGCCGGGCCACTGTGGAGCGTGCTCGTCAGCCCAGCTTCTTCACCTGGGCGTCGATGACGGTCTTCGGCTGCTCCGCCTTGCCGGCGAGGCTCTGTGCGTGGAAGGTCGCGAGGGTTCCGCCCTTGCGGACCGCGACGAGATGCGTCACACCGGTCTCGCCCTCCAGGTCCACGGTGATGGTGAGGGCGACGGCCTCGTCCCCGGCCGTGTAGGCGGCGTGCTCGACCTTGGTGAAGTTCGTCTTCTCGGTGCCGGCGACCAGGGCGAAGCCGGCGGCGCAGTCCGCTCCCGCCTTCTTGATGGCCGCGAACGCGTCCGCCGTGTCCCGAGGGTGAGAACGTCGACGTCACGGCTGAGGAGTGGGCAGAATTCGAGGAGCACTTCGACAAGCGGAAGGTCGAGCTCGGCAACTGCGCTCGTCCCTACGGATCACCCTGCCAGCACGAGCACGCCCCGTTGACTGAACGAACCACGTTGATTGTGCAGTTCAGGGCACAGGTTAGGTTGTCGCCCAGTACGGTCTGCGGTCGTGATGAACGATCGTGTGCCCGAGCGGGATCTGTCGAGATTGGCCGTTCCTCGGTGGGGTCGGCTGGTGGAGACCTGCGACCGGTACGAGCCGTACCGGCTAGTCGACGCCGACGGTGTGGCCGTGGCACGGTCGCGGTGTTCTTCCCGGAGCTGCTCGCAGCCGGGAAGGCGGCGGCGACCCTCCGCTCCTACGGTATGGACCTGCTGCGGTGGTGGCGGTTCCTGCATGCAGTCGAGGTGCCGTGGGATCGAGCGACGCGCGTGGACGCTCGGGACTTCAGCTGCTGGATTCAGCTGACGGTCAAACCGCGACCATGCTCCAAGGGACCCCCACTGGCGGCGAACGTCCACGCCGGCGCGTTGTCGGCCACCCTCTCGGCGTCCACCCTGATCATGGCGTTCACGCCCTGCTCACCCAGCCATTCCAGAATGAGGAGCGTTACGTCCTCGATGCCACCATCCTGGTCGATCTTTGACCAGCGGCCCTGGTTTCCTGTTACTGCCCAGACTCTACCGAGGGGTCCGAAGCAGTCGGCGTCCAGCGGTCAGGTCGGGAGGATCAGCGCCTGGTTTCCATTCTGGCGAAGAGTTCAGCGCACTCGCTGGCGAAGGAACAGAGCTGGTCCACGACCTGCCGGTACTCCTGCGGATCCCGCACCATGTTCGGCGTGGCATCGATCCACTGCTGCCACAGGCCACCGGCGGCAAGGTATGGGGATGCTCGCTCGGTCCCAAGGACGGCATCGAGGTGAAGCAGTGTGCTGAGAGCAAAGGTCTGGTCGTAGACGAGGTCGGGTTGAGGCAAGTAGCGATCAAGGTATCTGCAGACCAGATCGGCGTCCGCGCTGGTGCCGAAAGTGGCAAGAGTGATGCAGTAGGCCCCGCCGTAGGGGCCTCCGCTGGCCAGCAGGAGTTCGCCGATGCGGCTGCGGAACTCGGTCCTGCCGGCTACAACAACCAGCCAGGAGGCAGTCTTACGCTCTCGCCAACCGCCTTCGAAAAGGATGCCGAGCTCGGCGGGAGTGATCTCCCCGGCAGCCTGGACCAGCTCCCTCACGAACAGCTCGCGCTCAGGCCCGCTCAACCGCAGCGAGCTTCCACCCAGCCGAAAGTACCGCCGGCCGGGCGTGACGAATCGTCGGACCAGGTCCATCAGCTCGGGGTCGGTGTTGGCATAGCGCATGGCTGCATCTTTGCCCGGCGAGGACCCAGCTGCCAGCGGTTTACCCAAGGGCCCCGAGTAGCGATCGCTAGTTCAGAGAAGCTTGTGTCAGATGCTCACTCCTTCGACCGGATCCGGCCCAGAGGGCACGGCTGGCCGACATCCGCGACAACCTGATCGCCCGCATCGCCGAGGCCGAACGGGAAGGCTGGCTCGGCGAAGTCGAGGGACTGCGGGTCAGCCTCGCTGGTGCCGCGGAGAAACTCGCTCAGATCGACCGGCGGCCACAGCCCCGCACGATGACCGACCTGGGCATCCCATCGCTACGATCACGGCCATGAGCGACAGTGCGATCATCGTCGCGGAGCTGACCACCTCGGCCGAAGAAGCCCCCGCGCGGGCGGCGGCTGTCGCCGACTGGCTTCTCGACCAGCGGATCATTCAACCCAATGACCAGCCTGACCCGCTGTGGTGGCCAAGTCAGTACATCCCCGGCCCCGCCGCCGCGGCAGCAGTTCGCGACCTCCGCCACAACACGGGCCTCATCGGCGACGGCATCGACATCCTCGACCACCGTCAAGTCCACGACCCCGGCGGCAACTACACCCCGCCGACGTGCCCGAACTGCACCACCCCGTTCGACGAGGACGCTCACATCACGCTGATCAAGACCTGGCTCGACCGGACCGAACCCCTCGTGACCTGCGAGAACTGCGCCACCGCCACGCTCCTGGGCGACTGGACCGGCCCATGGGCCATTCACGTCGCCAACCTCGCAGTGCGCTTCCACAACTGGCCGCCGCTCAGCGACACCTTCATCCTCGAGCTCGGCGATCGCCTTGGCCCACGCTGCCGTCTGATCCACAAGCGAATCTGAGACGCATCAAGTCCCGAGGCCGCCGAACAGGAGCAGGTTCAGAGAAGCCTGCATTCGATGCCCCATGCTCCAGGTCAGCCCAAAGATGCTGCCCAGGCTCGCCGAGTTGGAGAAGGATCTCTTGCTGAGGCGCAAGAGGGCCCAGGAGGAGCAGTGGCTCGGCGGAATCGAAGGAATCGACATGACACTCACCTTTCCTCCGGACGAAGCAGGCGGATGCCGCAGGACTCACACGCCGGGTCCCCGTCGACCTGGGAATCCCACGGCCACGTCACTAGGAGAACCGTGCCCAAACCGCTCAGTTGCCCCCAGATTTGTATGTGTACTCAACAATGAGGGAGGACGGTATGGAGCCATTGGAACTCCGCCGCGCAGTTGAGGCAGGACGGGCGACCGCTTCGGAGCTGGGGCTGCAGGTCGAGGACGTGGTCGTTATCCACAACTCGGACCGCGTCGCGCTGCGCTTGGTCCCTTGCGGTGTTCTGGCTCGGGTCGCACCTTCGGGGCATCTGGCTGATTCCGAGTTCGAAGTAGAGGTCGCTCGCCGTCTCGCCGACGTCGACGCTCCGGTGGCTGAGCTCGAACCTCGGGTCGCCCCCCGAGTCTATGTGCGTGATGCCTTCGCCATCTCGCTCTGGACCTACTACGAACCTGTGGGATCAGAGATCGCGCCGGCCGACTACGCAGGCGCGTTCATACGGCACCATGCCGCCCTGCGTCAGATCGATCTGGACGCACCGCATTTCACCGATCGAGTCGCCGTGGCGCTGAGAGAGGTGAACGACCGGGAGCAGTCCCCTGAGCTGCCCGATTCTGACCGGGAACTCCTCAGCGACACACTCAGTGGTCTGAGCGCCGCGATCAGCATCGACAAAGCCGGCGACCAGCTGTTGCACGGCGAGCCGCATCCGGGCAACCTCCTGAACACAAGGAGGGGGCCGCTTTTCGTAGACCTCGCCACGTGCTGCCGTGGGCCGATCGAGTTTGACCTCGCCCATGCGCCCGAAGAAGTGGGAAAGCACTATGCGGGAGCTGACCACGATCTGATTCACCGGTGCCGCGCCCTGAACTGGGCGATGTTCTCGGCCTGGCGCTGGCGCCGAGACGACCGTATGCCTGACCGGGACCACTGGAGAGTGGAGGGGCTCAACCAGGTTCGTGCCGCGCTTGATCGCTGCGGACTGGGCTGAACTCGAGACAGAGGGGCTGCTGGGCCGGTCCCGATCCGCTGCGCCGTGTGCGGCATCCCGACACAGTGCAGCGGTCGAACTCGGCCGGCTTGAGAGGACATCTCATCCCCTCGCCCCCGTGCCCACAGCAACGACCCGGACACGGATTAGTCACATGATCGGCTGGACAAGTCCTAGCTCAACCGGACGCGTGACCGAGGACCAGATGCCGAACCACTGCTCGGCGCCGTACTCCTCGAACCGCTCCACCTCGGTGAACCCCAGCTTCGCAGCGAGGCGCATCGCGCGGTCGTTGGCGGTCTGGGTGCAGAGCACCACCGGCTCGCTGGGGAGTACGTCGGCGAACCAGTCGAGTACCGCTGCGCACGCCTCGGCGGCGTACCCGCATCCCCACGCCTCCGGCAGGAACATGTAACCGAGCTCGGCCTCCCCGGCATCCGGACGGACATGACCCGGACGCTCTGCATCGCGCCGATCGAGCGTGATCATGCCGATCATCGCTCCGCCGAGATCGATCACGAAAAGGCCAGGGCGCCGCCCGGGCGCCTCAGGCATCGCGCGTTCGAGCTCATCACACGGTCGAGGGCCACCGAGGTAGGTGCCCACCTCTGGCGATGCGAACAGCTCGATGAACGCCGCACGGTCCCGGGCCTCGGACTCGCGGAGCACGAGCCGTTCGGTCCGTATCGGGGCAGGTGGCCAGGCGACGGGTGCGAGTCCGGTCATGGCGGGCAACCTATCGCAGGCCCGTGAGAGTGATCCGAAAGGGAAGGCCTTGCGGACGCCTTGACATGGTGCAGAGAAGTTGTGTGCTGCTCAAACCTACGTCCCGCGCCCACGCCGAAGATCGGCGAACGGCCCCCTCGCCCCGGCTGTGATCATGGTGCAATCGCACCTGTACGCAACCGAGACGCCCACCCGCACAACCCTGCCCGGCGCCCGGTCGCGCACCGTTCACGAAGGCAACCGGAATACCGGGTTCCCCGTACCATTGCGGGGATCCAGGAACCCTCGGAAGTGGAGCCCGTATGAACCTCGGCGTGCGCTGGAGCCTGCACGGCGACGGACGAACACCCGCACCCGGAGCCGTCGTACGCCCCGACGAACGCCTCTCCTGGCCGCGTACGGCCGGTCTCGGCGCCCAGCACGTCGTCGCCATGTTCGGCGCGTCGTTCGTGGCGCCGGTGCTCATGGGCCTGGATCCGAACCTCGCGATCATGATGTCCGGCATCGCGACCATGATCTTCCTGCTCGCGACGCGCGGCCGGATCCCGAGCTACCTCGGCTGCTCGCTCTCCTTCGTCGGTGTGGCCGCGACGATCCGTGCCACCGGCGGCGACAGCGCCACGGTCACGGGCGCGGTCCTCGTCGTCGGTCTGGCACTCTTCCTCGCGGGCCTCGCCGTCCAGCGTTTCGGTGCGCGAATCATCCACGCGGCGATGCCGCCCATCGTGACCGGGGCCGTGGTCATGCTGATCGGCTTCAATCTGGCGCCCGTCACGGCCTCGACGTACTGGCCGCAGGACCAGTGGACCGCACTGCTCGTGATGCTGTTCACCGGGCTGGCCGTGGTGTGTCTGCGCGGCTTCTGGTCACGTATCGCGATCTTCCTCGGGCTGATCTTCGGCTACGCGGTCTCCTGGGTCTTCGACCGGATCTTCGGCAAGATCCACTCGACGACGGGCGGCGGCGAGGCCGTCGACCACTGGCGGCTCGACCTCTCCGGCGTCGCCAAGGCCGACTGGCTCGGTCTGCCGAGCTTCCACGCCCCGAGCTTCGAGTGGTCGGCGATCCTGGTCGCCCTGCCCGTCGTCATCGCCCTGATCGCCGAGAACGCGGGCCACGTCAAGGCCGTCGGCGAGATGACCGGCGACCCGCTCGACGACGAGCTCGGCACGGCCATCGCCGCCGACGGCGCCGCGTCGATGCTGTCGACCGCCGTGGGCGGCCCGCCGAACACGACGTACTCCGAGAACATCGGCGTCATGGCCGCCACCCGCGTGTACTCGACGGCCGCGTACTGGGCCGCTGCGGGCTTCGCGCTCCTCTTCGGGCTCTGCCCCAAGTTCGGCGCCGTCGTCGCCGCGATCCCCGGCGGGGTGCTGGGCGGCATCACCGTGATCCTGTACGGAATGATCGGCCTGCTCGGCGCGCAGATCTGGATCAACGCCAAGGTGGACCTGCGCAATCCGCTGAATCTGGTGCCGGCCGCTGCGGGCATCATCATCGGCGTCGGCGGCGTCAGCCTGAAGTTCACCGACAACTTCGAGCTCGGCGGGATCGCCCTCGGCACGATCGTCGTCATCACCGGCTACCACTTCCTCCGCGCCTTCGCGCCCGCGCACATGAAGCCGCAGGAGCCCCTGCTGGACGCGGGCACGTCCGCGTACGACGAGGGCGAGGACGGTGGCGGTCAGCCGGTCGCCAAGTCGTAGGCGTAGTCGGGCGTGAAGGTGCCCGCCGCGCCCTTGCAGCCGTCCGACTCCCCCGGAAGCTTGATCCACAGGTAGGCGTCGATCCGGGGCTCGCCGGTCGCGGTCGTCGGCGTCCGCCCGAGCGCCCTGCCCTCCGGGTCGCACCAGGCCCCCGGCCCCGGCGTGCCGTTGCCGTTGCGGCTGGTGTCGATGAGGGCGCCCAGGCGGGCCGGGCCGCCGAGCGCAGCGAGCACGGCGCGCGCGTACCGCACCTCGTCGGCGGTGCGGTGGAAGTTGGAGACGTTGGTGAAGATGCCGTCGCCACTGTCGGCAACGCCCGCCGCGCGCAGCTGGGCGGCCTGCTTCGGGGCGGAGTGCCAGCCGGAGTGGCCGGCGTCGAAGTAGACCTTCGCCCGCGGGTTCGCGGCCTTGAGGGTGCGTCCGGCGCGGGCGAGCGAGGCGTACCGCGCGGCCCGTTCGCTGTCGGAGAGGCAGTCGGCGAGGGCGATCGAGTCGGGTTCGAGGATGACGATGACCGGTGCCCCGCCGAGTCCCCCTGCGAACTCACGTATCCAGCGGTCGTAGGCGGCGAGGCCGGGCGCCCCGCCCTGGGACGCGCCGCCGCAGTCCCGGTCGGGGATCGCGTACGGCACGAGGACCGGGACACGGCCCGCCGCCGCCGCGCCCGCCGTCACCGCGCGCACCTCGCCGGCGATCTGGCCCGGGTTGTGGGCGGCGAACCAGACCGCGGCAGGCTGGGCGGCGATCCGTGACTCGATCAGCGGTCTGCGCGGATCATCCGGGTTGGCCCGTACCCAGTCGAGGACCTGCGACTGCGGATGGCGGTACAGCCGGGCGCCCACGGCCGAAGTCTCCGCGCGCGCGGACCTGCGGGGCGCGGACTTCGCGGAAGCCTTCGGCGATGCGGCGGGCGAGGACGGCGGAGCCGTGGACGGGGAGGGCGACGGGCTCGGACGGGCGGGCAGGGGAACGGTCAGCGGTGAACTGATCGCCTCCGGTCGTGCCGCGTCGTTGGCGTCCTCGCCGCCCGCCGCGGACACCAGCCCGGTGACCGTGCCCACGGCCACCACGGCCGAGGCCGCGGCGGCCATGACGCCGTGGCGCGCTGCGCGGCGCCGTTCGATCCGTTCCGTCCGGCGCTGTGTGCGTACGCCTGGCACCGTTCCGTTCCCCCCTCGCACCGAGGCTCCCCCCGAGCCCCCCGAGCCTCTCCTGGTGGCCGCCCGGAGTCCGCTGCTTCCCCCGTTCTGGGGAAGGTCCGGGCCGGGCGGCACCTGCCCGAGCCTATGACTGGGACGCTGCCCCCATGGCGAAGACCGACCATTTCACAGCAGACTCGGTGGCCCGGACCGACTCCGGCAGTGCTTCGGTCGGCTCGGTGGTGGCGCGCATGCGGGCGCTCCGCTCGGACTGGCCGGAGAAGGACGGCGTCGCGGTCTTCAACAGGGTCTACCTGGCGGTCACGGAGGAGGTCGGCCGGCGCATCGACCGCGGTCAGTTCCCCGACCGGCGGGCGGCCGTCACGCTGGGCGTTCTCTTCGCCGAGCGCTATCTCTCCGCCGTCGGCACGGTGGCCGCGGGTGGCCGGCCGCCCGCCTGCTGGCGGCCGCTGTTCCAGTACCGCCGCCATCCCGGCGTACGCCCGCTGCAGTTCGCGATGGCCGGGATCAATGCGCACATCGGGCACGATCTGGCGCTGGCGGTCGTGGACACCTGTCGTACGCTCGGCTGCGAACCCCCGGAGCTGGAAGGGGAGTTCGACCGCGTGGGTGACATCCTCACGATGCTGGAGGAGCGCATCCGCGAGGATCTGATGCCGGGGCCCGATCTGCTGGAGGTCGCCGATCCGCTCACCCATCTGCTGGGCTCATGGAGCCTGGAGCGGGCCCGGGACGGCGCCTGGTCGGCGGCGCGGCTGCTCTGGCGCATCCAGGAGATCCCCGGACTGGCCGATGAGTTCACCGAGAGGCTGGACACGGGTGTCGGGCTCGTCGGGCGCTGCCTGCTCACCCCCTGGCCCTGACGCGAAGGAGTACACATGACGATCCGGCTCGGACTCGGGCTCCCGCAGATGAGGCAGTACGAGATCGGCCGCGACATCCCCGCGGTCGCCGCGGCCGCCGAGCGGACCGGTTACGACAGTCTGTGGGTGTTCGAGCGGGTGATCTTCCCCGAGCCCGCGACCCAGGGGCTGTACGGGATCCCGGGCCTCCCATGGCCCGACCAGTACCGCAATGTCGCCGAACCGACGGTGTCGCTGGCCCTGGCCGCCGCCGTGACCAGCCGGGCCAGGCTGGGCACGAGTGTGCTGATCGCGCCGCTGCACATCCCCTTCCAGCTGGCGCGCACGCTCGCCACGCTCGACGCGGCGAGCGGCGGGCGGGTCGTCGCCGGCTTCGGCACCGGCTGGTCCCTCGACGAGTACGCCGCGGCGGCCGTCGCCCCGTTCGAGAAGCGCGGCGCGGTCCTCGACGAGCTGCTGGACGTGTGCCGGGCGGTGTGGGGGCCGGACCCGGTCGCGTACGAGGGCGGGCTGACGACCGTCGCGCCGTCCGTCGTCGGGCCCAAACCGGCCCGGCCGATCCCCGTCCTGCTGCCCGCGAACAGCCCGAAGGCCGCGCGCCGGGTCGTGGACCGGGCGGACGGCTGGCTGCCGGTCGCGATGGGCCCGCAGAAGCTGGCGGACGACTGGCGCGGGCTCCAGGAGCTGGCCGCCGAGCGCGGCCGCGACCGGCCGCTCCAGGTCTCGGTCCGCGCCAACGCGAGGTACCGCGCGAAGCCGCTGGACGACGGCGACCGGAAGCCGTTCCACGGCAGTGTGGACCAGATCGTCGAGGACCTGGCGGCCCATGTCGCCCCCGGCCTCGACGAGTTCCACATCGACCTTCAGGCCACCACCCGTGATGCGGAGGAGCTGAAGGACGTCGCGGCGGCGGTGTACGAGGGCGTACGGGCCGCGGGGATCTGACCGACCGCGGATCCGGCTGCACGCGGATCCGACGGACGAGACGGAGCCGCCGCCGGCCGGGGTTTCCGGCCGACGGCGGCTGATGCGACCACCCGGGGCCGACCGGATTGCGGTCGGCGGCGGGGGTTCGTTCACGGGGACCCGCGATCACGGGGTCCGTTCGGGCTCCTCGAGGAGACTGCTCAGTCTTCGGGGAGCTCCACCGGGGCGATCTCGTCGAACACGTCGCCCGGGCCGGGGTTGCTCGCGTCGGTGGCGCCGCCGAGGTGGTGCATCACGCCCCACACCGCGTTGAGCGCGGTCTGCACCGCACCCTCGGCCCAGCCCGCCGTCCACGAGATGTCGTCGCCCGCGAGGAAGATGCCACGCTTGTCGGCGGGCAGCCGGTCCTGCATGAAGTGCGTGAACAGGCGCCGCTGGTAGCGGTAGTGACCCGGCAGGTTGGCCTTGAACGCGCCCATGAAGTAGGGCTCGTTCTCCCAGGACACGGTCACCGGGTTGCCGATGATGTGCTTGCGGATGTCGACCTTCGGGTAGATCTCGCCGAGCGACTTGAGCATGACCTCCATCCGCTCGTTCGCGGACAGCGGCAGCCACTTGAGGCTGTCGTCGCACCACGTGTACGAGAGGCAGATGACGGCCGGCTTGTCGGGACCGTCGTCCAGGAGGTAGGTGCCGCGCGTCATCCGGTCCGTCAGCGTCATCGACATGACGTCTCGGCCGGTCGGATTTCCCCTGTCGTCGACGGCCTTGTCCAGCCAGAAGGGCCGGTCGACCGGGACGAAGAGCTTGCTGGACTCCATGTAGTGGGTCCGCTCCATCGCCGTCCAGTGGTCGATGGGGAAGAGGGAGTCGTCACAGGCGATCTTGGAGAGCAGCATCCAGGACTGCGCCGTGAAGATCGCCGCCTGGTACGTGCGGATGTCGCCGGACGCGTCCGTGACCGTGATCCGGTTGCCGGCGGTGCGGTGCAGCCGGGTCACGGCCGGGCGCGGCTCGCCGTCGTGCAGCGACTTCAGGGACGTGCCCTGCGCCCAGTGCACGATCTTCTCGGGCTCGCGCTCCCACAGCAGCAGCGGCAGCTGCTGCGAGCCGCCGACGATGCCGCGGTGGTGGTCGTCGGCCTCGGTGTAGACGACGCGGAGGATCTCCAGGATGGAGTTGGGGAAGTCGGTGTCCCAGCCGCCGGTACCGAAGCCGACCTGGCCGAAGATCTCCCGGTGCCGGAAGGACTTGAAGGCCTCGGAGTCGCAGAGGAAGCCGTAGAAGGTCTGGTTGTCGAGCTTCTCGACGAGCTTCGCCCAGATCTCGCGGATGCGCGGGACGTCGCGCTCACGCATGGCACGGTTCATGTCGGAGAAGTCCGCGCCCTCCTCCAGGCAGGCGTTCCACGCGTTCATGACGTCGCGGTAGACCTGCGGGAGGTCGTCGATGGTCTCCGCGTAGTGCGACTCGCCCTTCAGGTCGACCACGGTCGACGGGGTGGACTCGGCCAGCGGGTTGGGGAAGGGCTGGGTCTCCAGGCCCACCAGGTCGATGTAGTACTGCAGCGCCGTCGACGACGGCGGGAAGCGCATGGCGCCCATCTCGGCGGTCAGCGAGGGGTCGCAGCCGTCGAAGCCCACCGTGCGCAGTCGGCCGCCGATCTGGTCCGCCTCGTAGACGACGGGCTTGAGGCCCATCTTCATCAGCTCGTACGCGGCGATGATGCCGGAGAGTCCGCCGCCGATCACGGCGACCTCGGTGCCGTGCTCGGTCGCGGGTATCTGGCCGAGGCCCGCCGGGTGGGCGAGGAAGTCGTCGTACGCGTACGGGAAGTCCGGCCCGAACATGGTGATGGGCGGCTGCGCGTCGGTGTGCGGGACGGCGGTGGGCACCGTGGACGTCATCGGGTGTTGCTCCTGGTCTGGCGGGGCGAGAGGTCTTAGCGGGCGAGCGACGCGTACAGGCCGGGGCGGCGGTCGCGCAGATACGGGTTGGCGGCGCGCGAGGCGGCCAGGAAGTCGGGGTCGGCGTCGCCGATGACCAGCTCCTCGCCGTGTCCCGCGCGGGCCCGGGCGATGCCGTCGGGGCCCGCCAGGCAGCTCAGGCCGACGAAGTCGAACTCGCCCTCCGGGCCGGTCCTGTTGACGTACGCGACGTACATCTGGCTCTCGAAGGCGCGCACGGGGACGAGCTTCTCCGCGACGAACTGGAAGGGGTGCATCTGTGCGGTCGGCACCACCAGCAGATCGGTCCCGGCGAGGGCGTGGGCGCGCACGTTCTCGGGGAACTCGACGTCGTAGCAGATCAGGAGGCCGATGCGGAGGCCGCCGAGCTCGGCCTGCACGACGGGCTCGTCGCCGGGCGTGAACCGCTCCTGCTCGAAGCAGCCGAAGAGGTGGGTCTTGCGGTAGTTCGCGAGGCGCGTGCCGTCGGCGCCGACGAGCTGCGCGGCGTTGTACACGCGCTCGGCGTCGGCACCGGTGCCGCGCTCGGGGTAGCCGTAGAGGACGGCGATGCCGTGGCGTGCGGCGATCTCGGCGACGGCCTGTGCGGAGGCTCCGTCGGCGGTCTCGGCGAGCCGGGGGACGGCGTCGCCGATCGCGTACCCGGTGAGGAACATCTCGGGGCAGATCAGCAGCCCGGCGCCGGCGGCCGCGGCGCGGGCGGCGTGCGCGTCGAGGATCTCGAGGTTCTTCACGATGTCGCCGGGGGTCCCGGAGCTCTGGAGCAGGGCGGTGCGCAGCGGCGGCATGGACCTACCTCGGGGAGGGGGTGGGCGAGGGCGTCAGGGCGACGTCAAAAAGGTACGTTCCGGCGCTCTGCCCGGACAAGGCGCGTCCGTTGCGGACCGAGTGTCGATCCGTTGCGCGATTGCCGGGGCGGGCGGCGATTCGTTGCGCGCGGGCCCCAGGTGCCCCGGCACGCTAGCCGGGCGATCCCGACGAGAAGCGCCTGAGCAGCGGGGACAGCACCAGCACGGACTTGGTGCGCTCGACGAACGGCTCGCCCGCGATCCGCTCCAGCACGCGCTCGAAGTGACGCATGTCGGAGGCGAAGACCTGGACGATCGCGTCCGCCTCACCGGTGACGGTGGAGGCGGACGCGACTTCCGGGTACCGCTCGAGGCCGCGCTTGATGGTCTCGGGCGAGGTGTTGCTGCGTGCGTAGATCTCGATGAAGCCCTCGGTCTCCCAGCCGAGGGCGGCCGGGTCGACGCGGACCGTGAAGCCGGTGATGGCTCCCTCCGCCCGCAGCCTGTCCACGCGCCGCTTCACGGCGGGCGCGGACAGGCCGACGAGCGAGCCGATGTCGGCGTAGGAACGACGGGCGTCCTCGGCGAGGGCGTGGACGATGCGTTCGTCGAGATCGTTCAGTCGCACAGGGGGTGGATCACTTCTCTGCAGTTGCCAACCGGGAACGGCGCAGGCCGTACAGGAAGTAGAACACGAGCCCGGCGACCATCCAGCCACCGAAGACCATCCAGGTGGCGAACGGCAGGCTGAACATCATGTACGCGCAGAAGGCGAAGCCCAGGATCGGCGTGACCGGGAAGAGCATCACCTTGAAGGTGCGGTTCATCTCGGGGCGCTTGTGGCGCAGGATGATCACGGCCACGTTGACCAGGGCGAACGCGAAGAGCGTGCCGATGCTGGTGGCGTTGGCCAGCTCGCCCAGCGGAATGAAGGCAGCGAGGGCGCCGCAGAAGAGCGAGACGATCACGGTGTTGGCGCGCGGGGCGCCGGTGCGCGGGTCGACCTTGGCGAACACCTTCGGCACGAGGCCGTCGCGGGACATCGCGAACAGGATGCGGGTCTGGCCGTACAGCACGGCGAAGACGACCGACGCGATGGCGACGACCGCGCCCGCGGCGAGGACCACGCCCCAGAAGCTCTGGCCGGTGACGTCCTTCATGATCTGGGCGAGCGCGGCCTCGGTGCCCTCGAAGTCCTGCCACGGCATGGCGCCGACGGCGACCAGCGCGACCAGGCAGTAGAGCACCGTGACGATGAGCAGCGACAGCATGATCGCGCGCGGCAGGTCCTTCTTCGGGTTCTTGGCCTCTTCACCGGCGGTGGAGGCGGCGTCGAAGCCGATGTACGAGAAGAAGAGCGTGGCCGCGGCGGCGCTGATCCCGGTGACGCCGAGCGGCGCGAGCGGAGCGTAGTTGCCGGCCTTGATGCCCATGAAGCCGATGCCGATGAAGAGCACCAGCGTGACGATCTTCACCGCGACCATGATCGTGTTGACGCGGGCACTCTCCTTGGCGCCGCCCATCAGGAAGACCATGGCGAGGAGCACGACGACGAGGGCCGGCAGGTTGATGTAGCCGCCCTCGCCGAGCGGTGCCGAGACCGAGGCGGGGATGGTGACGCCGATCGTGCCGTCGAGCAGCTCGTTGAGGTACTCGCCCCAGCCGACCGCGACGGCCGCGACCGAGACGCCGTACTCCAGGACGAGGCACCAGCCGCAGACCCAGGCGACGAGCTCGCCCATGGTCGCGTACGAGTACGAGTACGAGGAGCCGGACACCGGGATGGATCCGGCGAGCTCGGCGTACGACAGCGCCGAGAACAGGGCGGTGAGGCCCGCGACGACGAACGAGACGCGACGGCGGGGCCGGCCAGCGGGGTGGCCTCGCCGAGCACGACGAAGATGCCGGTGCCGAGCGTCGCACCGATGCTGATCATGGTCAGCTGCCACATGGAGAGCGAACGCCGGAGCGTGCCGCCCTCACCCTGGCCCCCCTCGGCGACGAGGGTCTCGACGGGCTTGCGGCGCATGAGACGGCTGCCGAGGCCGCTCTGCGGGCCCACGGGGCCCGGCTGGGGAGTGACGGGTGGCGCTGCGCCGTGATCCAACACTGAGGAGGCTCCTTATCGCTGCCTATCGGGAGGCGGCGACCGCGGCGGATCCCCAGAGGGCATTGCGGGCGTGACGGGTCAGCCCGGAGCGGGGGAATCGCCGAGCAGACGGTCCCCGCCACTCCACGTACAGCGAGGACCTTACGAGATGGGCCCACCAACCCGAAATGCATGAGCCTTGCGCAACCGTGCAAGATCGTTGCGTGGTTGCGGCCGCAACGCAGGAACATTGCACAGCCGTGCAAAAGCGTTCAGATCTCACGCAGCCGGTCGGCTATTTCCCGGAGCAGCGTGGGGTCGTGCGACCCCTGGTCGGCGGGCGGGGCGGAGACGCGAACGAGTCCCGCCTCGACGAGGTCGACCAGCAGGACGCGGACGACCGTGAGCGGCAGATCCGCGTCGGCGGCGATCTCGGCGACGGGGCGCGCCCCGCGGCGCACGAGCTCCAGCAGTGAGCTGCGGGCGTGGTCGAGCCGCGGCCCGGTCCTGTCCCCCTCCCCTGCCACGGCCGTGACCCGCGACATCAGGTCGACGGGGTGCTCGGCGGCAGGACGGGTACGGCCCCGGGTCACGGTGTACGGCCGCACCATGGACCCGGTTTCGTCCTCGTACCAGTGCTCGCTCACGGGCTCAGGCGCCGGGGGCCTCGGGGAGCGTGCGCGCGGGTACGGCCATGTGCCGGCCGACGCGCCTGACCAGCAGGGTCATCTCGTGCGCGAGCTGTCCGACGTCGGTCTCGATGTCGGACAGCACGGCGAGGCGGCTGCCGTCGCCGGCGGGGGTGATGAAGAGGTACGCCCGGTCGAGCATGACCATGGTCTGCCGCACCTTCCCGGCCTCGAATCGGGACCCGGTCTCCTTGGCGAGGCTGTGGAACCCGGCGCACACGGCGGACAGGTGCTCGATGTCGGCCGCGGGCATACCGCGGGACGCGCAGGTGACGAGCCCGTCGGCGGTCAGCAGCACGGCCTGCCGGACGTGGTCGGTCCTGGCCACCAGCTCGTCGAGCAGCCACCCGAGATCGCCCGCGGTGGTCTGCTCGCTCTGCCCGGTCGGGTCCCCCTGCCCGGTCCGCGCGGTGGGCTCCGCCTGTTCGGCCTTCTCGCGATCGTCACGGTTGCTCGGGTCATCCACCATCGTGGCCCCGCCCTTCGTCGCTCGTTCTCTCCGGCCCGGCCGGTTCGCCCTTGCGCCCCCGGTCGAGCCCTCGCTGAAACGCCCCGAAGATCGCCCGCATCTCCTCCGCGCCGACTTCCTGGGTGGGCTCCTCCGGCTCCGCGTCGCCGGGCCCATCCCGCAGGGGCGCGGCGATGGACGCCTGGCGTACGCGCTTGGGCAGCGGGCCCGGCCCGGGCTCGCCGGCGTCGGCAACGGTGGGCGCCGGATCCGGCCCGGGCTCCGCGCGTGTGGTCTGCCGCACGCGCATGGGCAGGGCTCGGACGACGGCGCCCGCGGCGGGCTCCGGGGTGCGGTCGTGGGACGGGGGCACCGGCTCGGGTGCGGCAGAAGAAGGTGCCGGGGCGGGCTCGGGGTCCACCGGCGTCGTGATGGTGTTCGGGAGCAGGACGACCGCGGTCGTGCCGCCGTACGGCGACCGGGTGAGGGTGACCGTGATGCCGTGGCGGCCGGCGAGGCGGCCGACGATGTAGAGGCCGAGGCGCTCGTCCTCGACCGGGTCGAAGTCGCCGGGGCGGGCCAGGGTCCGGTGGGCCTGGGCGAGTTCGTCGCGGTCCATGCCGAGGCCGCGGTCGTCGATCTCCAGGACGAAGCCGTTGCGGGCGGCGCCCGTGCGCATCGTCACCTGGGTGTGCGGCGGGGAGAAGACCGCCGCGTTCTCGACGAGCTCGGCAACGAGGTGCACCACGTCCGCCACCGCGTCGGCGCCGATCCCGACGGCCGGCATCGGTGGTACGACGACCCGGGTGTAGTCCTCGATCTCCCCGACCGCCGCGGCGACGACGTCGACCAACGGCACCGGCTTGCGCCATCTCCGCCCCGGCGTCGCCCCGGAGAGGATGATCAGGCCCTCCGCGTGGCGCCTCATCCGCGTCGTCAGGTGGTCGATGCGGAAGAGGTCCTCCAGCGTGTCCGGGTCGCTCGTACGGCGTTCCAGGGTGTCGACCAGCTTCGACTGCCGGTGCACCAGCGCCTGGTTGCGCCGTGCGATGTTCAGCAGCACCGCGAACATCCCGCGCCGCAGCGTCGCCTGCTTGACGGCCGCCTCGACGGCCGCCCGCCGCGCCGCGTTGAGGGCCCGACCGACCTGCGCGATCTCGTCGGCCCCGCGTTCGTCGTCGCCGAAGTCGAGCGGCGGGGCGACGGCGGCCGCGTCCACGTCCTCGCCCGCCGAGAGCCGCTCCATGACGTCGGGCAGCTGCCGCGTCGCCAGCAGGCCCGCCGCGTCCCGCAGCTCCTCCAGCCGCCGGGCGATGCGCCGCCCCGCCGACACCGACAGCCAGATGGAGAGCACGACGGCGACGAGGCCGACGGCGCCGACCACCGCGGCCTTGACCATCTCGCGGTAGGCGAAGGCCCGCCCACGGTCCGCCGCGTTGAGTGCGGACTCGGTGCACAGCAGCATGTACCGCTTGACGGCCCGGTCCGTCGTCGTCCGCCAGGAGTCGGCGGCGATCGCCTCGCCCGCGCCGGACGCCCCGGCCCGCAGCAGCGCGTCCTCGCCCGAGACCAGCGCCCGGTACTCGGTGCCCTGCTCGAAGTCCGTGAACAGCTTCCGCGAGTCCCCGGGCAGATCGGCGACGTACGTACGGTGGAAGACCCGCCGGTCCTCGATCGTGGCCGTGAGCGCGTCGTACTGGCGGTCGCTGAGGCTGCCCGCCGCCCGCGCACCGGCGACCAGCGCGTCCTCACGGGACACGAACTCCCGCACCCGTACGAGCTCCACCACGACCTGCGCCTCGCGCGCCAGCTGTCCGGCCTGGAGCGCCGTGAGCGTGGACTGTACGTCGAAGGTCGGCTCGACGAGCGCGGTGTACGCGTCGACTGCCCCGCTCCAGGAGAGCTTCCGGTCGACGACCTGCTTCCGCAGGGCCTCCAGCCGTGCGGCCGCGTCGGCCATCGCGTCCAGCGACTGGCGCTGGCGCGCCGAGAGGTCCTCGCGCCGGTGCTCGTCACCGAGGGCGTCGCGCATCGCCTGGACGGCCCGGTCGGTCGAGCGCTGCTGCTCCAGATACGCGGTGGCGTCGCCCGGACCGGCGTCGCCGCGCTCCCCCGCCCCCAGATACGCGGCGGCGAGCCTGCGCTCGATCTGCATCTGCCCGACCGCCGTGTCGACGGGAGTGCCGAAGCTCTCGTAGACGCCCTGGAGCCGGATCAGGGCGCGCAGATCGCCGGTCACGGACACCATGGCGAAGCTCCACAGCGTCATCAACGCGATGACCGGCAGCACGGTGAGGGCGACGATCCGGCCGCGGATCGTGGGACGGCGCAGTCGCCGGCGCATGGACTCCCCAGGACGTTCGGGACGACGGACCAGCAGTGGTTACCCACCGGTAGGGGCAGTCAAGCTACGCGATCCGGCACACAGGGCGCAACGCTCCCTGCGGTAACAGTGGTCGCCGGGACGACTCCTTGTCATTGACACTTCGTCAGGTCCGCTGCACGGTGACTCCCCCCGGTCCGGGCACACGGTCGATGGCGGTCGTGTGCCCTTTGGGTGTCCGGCCCGTTGAACGTGTGTCCGCTCCCGTATCCGACAACCGGAGGCCCGACTTGATGCGCGAGACGACAGCCGGCACGACGCCCGGTACACAGGACCCGGCCTGGCTCGATCCCGGCCCTTTCCTGCGCGGTGTGGCCTGGCGCGACGGTGAGCGGGTGGTGCGGGCCGATCCCGGCGATCTGGACCGGCTGCCGTGGGACACCCGCGAGCGGGCCGCGCTCCCCATCGGCGTACGGCTGGAGTTCACCGTGCCGGACGGGGCGCGCGCGGTCCAGGTGCGGTATCGCGCGCGGGTGCCCGGCGCGACGGAGCCGCTGCGCGACCTCGCCCACTGCTTCTCGCTCTGGCGGGGCGACCACTGGGTGCACGACTCGTTCGCCGGGCCCACCGAGGAGGCGACGGTCACCATCGAACTCCCCTCCGGCGAGGGGCCCTTCACCCTCCATCCGCCCGAGTCCCAGTCGCCCGTGATCCTCGGTCTGCGCGGCATGGGCGGCACGCTGCTCCCCGCGCCGGGGCGCCCGCGCTGGGTCGTGCACGGCGACTCGATCACGGAGGGCTGGTGGTCGACCCGCCCCGCCCGCTCCTGGCCCGCGGCCGCGGGCCGGGCCCTCGGCCTGGACACCGTCAACCTCGGGTACGCGGGCGCGGCCCGCGGCGAACTCCCCGTCGCGCAGCAGCTCGCGGCGCTCCCCGCCGAGGTCCTGACCCTCGCGTTCGGCACCAACTGCTGGTCCCGGATCCCGTACACCGCTCCCCTGCTGTACGAGACGGTGCGCGCCTTCGTCGCCCTCGTACGCCAGGGTCATCCGGACACGCCCCTGCTCGTTCTCTCCCCGGTCCTGCACCCCGAGGCCGAGTCGACGCCCAACGCCTGCGGCGCCACGCTCGCCGAGCTGCGCACGGCGATGGAGTCCGCGGCCCTGGACCTCGCCTCGGCGGGCGACGGGCGGCTGGCGCTGCTCCCCGGCCGCGGTCTGCTGACGGCGGACCACCTGGCGGACGGGCTCCATCCGAACGACGCGGGGCATGCCCTGATGGCCTCTGCGGTCGCGGACGCCCTGCGCGGCGCCGGGTTCGTCGGCCGAGGCGCTTGACGAGGAGGTGCACGGGTCGGCGCATACGTGCCGCCGGCCCGCCTCGTCGAGGAACGCCCAGCGGTCGGTGTACGACACGGTGGGCTCGTACCCGGGACGGGCGTACAGCGCCGCCGCTCCGACCGTTCACGGGAAAGGCAACGGCCCCCGGAGTGATCCCGGGGGCCGTTGCCGGCGCACTGCCGAGGCCGGCCGTGTGCGGCCGTGCCCCGCCGTGGCTAGCTCCAGCTGGCGTGCAGCGGCTTGCCCTCGGCGTAACCGGCGGCGCTCTGGATGCCGACGATCGCCTTCTCGGCGAACTCCTCGAGCGAGCCCGCGCCCGCGTAGGTGCAGGAGGACCGGACGCCCGCGATGATCGAGTCGATCAGGTCCTCGACGCCCGGGCGGGCCGGGTCGAGGAACATCCGCGAGGTGGAGATGCCCTCCTCGAAGAGCGCCTTGCGGGCACGGTCGTACGCCGACTCCTCGCTCGTACGGTTCTGCACCGCACGCGCGGAGGCCATGCCGAACGACTCCTTGTAGGGACGCCCGTCGGCGGTGTGCTGGAGGTCGCCCGGGGACTCGTACGTACCCGCGAACCAGGAACCGATCATGACGTTGGACGCGCCGGCGGCGAGTGCCATGGCGACGTCGCGCGGGTGCCGGACACCGCCGTCCGCCCACACGTGCTTGCCGTACTTCTTCGCCTCGGCGGCGCACTCCATGACGGCGGAGAACTGCGGGCGGCCCACGCCGGTCATCATGCGCGTGGTGCACATGGCGCCGGGGCCGACGCCGACCTTGATGATGTCCGCGCCGGCCTCGATGAGGTCCCGGACGCCCTCGGCGGCGACGATGTTGCCCGCGACGATCGGAACCTGCGGGTCCAGGCCGCGCACGGCCTTGATCGCGGAGATCATCGACTCCTGGTGGCCGTGGGCCGTGTCGATGACGAGCGTGTCCACGCCCGCGTCGAGCAGCTGCTTGGCCTTGGCCACGAAGTCGCCGTTGACGCCGACGGCGGCCGCGATGCGCAGCTTGCCGCCGGCATCGGTGGCCGGGGTGTACAGGGTCGCGCGCAGCGCGCCCTTGCGGGTGAGGACGCCCACGAGCCTGCCGTCGCGGTCGACCGCGGGCGCGATCTTGCGGTTGGCGTTGTCGAGGGTCGTGAACGCCTCGCGCGGGTCGATGTCCGCGTCGATGAGCAGCAGATCCTTGGACATGACCTCGGAGAGCTGCGTGAAGCGGTCCACGCCGGTCAGGTCGTGCTCGGTGACGACGCCGACGGGGCGCTGCTCCTCGTCGACGACGACACCGGCGCCGTGCGCCCGCTTGGGCAGCAGGGACAGCGCGTCGGCGACGGTCTGGTGCGGGGTCAGCACGATCGGGGTGTCGAGTACGAGGTGGCGCGTCTTCACCCAGGAGATGACGTCGGTGACGACCTCGATCGGGATGTCCTGCGGGATGACGACCAGTCCGCCGCGGCGGGCCATGGTCTCGGCCATCCGGCGGCCGGCGATCGCGGTCATGTTGGCGACGACCAGCGGGATGGTGGTACCCGTGCCGTCGTGAGAGGCGAGGTCGACCCCCTGACGGGAGCCCACGGCCGAGCGGCTCGGCACCATGAACACATCGTCGTACGTCAGGTCGTACGGCGGCTTGATGTCATTGAGGAAACGCACGTGCTGAACATCCCAGTCGATCGGAGGGTCCCGGAAGTTCCTCCGGGAGAAAACGCACGTACTTCATTGTCCCATGACCCGGGGAATGAACCGCCCGGGCTGATCATCCAGGACGGGCTATGCCCTCTGGTCGGAACCTCCAAGGGCGACGAGCACGGCGAGCCGCCCCGGCATGCTGTCGACCGCCTGCGCGAAGACGTCCTGGGCGGTCTCCCACTCACCATGCCGGGCCGCGGCGTACTCCTGCCAGCGGCGGACGAGGACGAGCGTGCCCTCGTCCCCCGGCAGGTCGGTCAGGCAGTCGGCGAGCGCGTCCCAGTTCCGGCCGAACCAGGCGGGAAGCTCCAGGTCGCTCGCGCAGCGCTCCATGAACGCGGCCTTGTCCGTCACCCCGTGGAGGTCGAGCACGACGATGTTCCGGCCGGCGGCGGCACTGAACAGTGCCGCGAGGGGGCCGTTCCTCATCGGAGCACCTCCCTGAACGTCTCGTAGTGATCGTCGGTGTAGTAGATCTCACCGCCGCGCCCGGTGACAATGCGGCGGGCCCCGCGGTCGCGCTCGCCGGGCGTGCGCACGGTGTACTCGCGGTAGTAGCCGCGGTGCTGCTTCGGCAGGATCCCCTCGAAGTTACCGAAGGCGGCGCCGTCCTTCTCGTACGGGAACGGCCCGCCCTCGTCGATCAGCCGCAGGGTCTCGCGGGCCTCGGGAGGCAGGTCGGCCGGGCGGACGGTCGCCAGGGCGGCCCGGGTGGCGGTTCCGGTGGGCGCCGCGTCCGGCGCCTGGACGCCGGACGAGCAGCCGGTCAGCAGCAGCCCCAGGAGGGCCGACAGCGCCAGGGCGAGGCGGAGGGGCGACCGGTGCGGCATGACGCCGATGCTGCCACGGTCGCGTGGTGGAGGCGGTGAAGGTGGGGCCGGGCGGGTAGGGAATGCCCCGTGCAGCACAGCGACCGGAATCAGGACCGGCATCAGGACCGGCATCAGGCCTGGCATCAGGAGCGGCATCAGCGGGCCCCGCGGCAGGAGCGTGAGCAGGCGCGTCAGGAGGCCCGGCAGCTCGCGCGTCCGGAGACCGCGCGCCTCCTGGCGGAGGGCGTCCACGGGGCGGCCCTGACCTGGGTGGACAACGCGGGTCTCACGCGGGTGAAGGCCGTGCCCGTCGGCCGTCTGGCCCAGGCAGCGGCGCGCGGCGTGGGCATGTCGCCCGTCTTCGACGTCTACCTGGTGGACGACTCCATCACCACGAGCCGCCATGTCGGGGGCCCGGACGGTGACCTGAGACTCGTCCCCGACCTCGATCGGCTCACGGTGCTCGCCGGACAGCCCGGCTGGGCCTGGGCGCCCGTCGACCGCTACGACCAGCAGGGAGGGCCGTACGCCGCGTGCCAGCGGCTCTTCGCCCGGCGGATGGTCCGGCGTGCCGCGGAGCACGGCATCGAGCTGCGGATGGGCTTCGAGACCGAGTGGGTCGTGCAGCGGGACGGCGTGCCCGCCTGCACCGGGCCCGCGTACGGGATGGCCCGGGTGGTGGAGCTCTCCGACTACGTCGAGGAGGTGCTGCGCGCGCTGGTCGCGCAGGGCGTCGAGGTGCTCCAGATCCACCCCGAGTACGCCGAGGGACAGTTCGAGGTGTCGGTGGCCCCGTCCGACCCGGTGGGAGCGGCGGACCTCGCGGTGCTGGTGCGCGAGACGGTGCGGGCGGTGTCCCTGCGGCACGGGCTCACCGCGTTGTTCGGCCCGGTGGTGGAGGCGGGCGGCGTCGGCAACGGCGGCCACCTCCACCTCAGCCTTTGGCGGGACGGGCAGAACCTGTGCCGGGGCGGTCCGGGCCCCTTCGGGATGACCCCCGACAGCGAGGCGTTCCTGGCGGGCGTCCTGGACGCCCTCCCGGCCCTCCTCGCGATCGGCGCCCCCTCCCCCGCGAGCTACCTCCGCCTCGAACCGTCCCGCTGGGCGGGCGTCTTCCAGTGCTGGGGCCTGGAGAACCGCGAGGCCGCACTCCGGTTCATCACGGGCGCGCCGGACGACCCGGAGGGCGCGAACGCCGAGGTGAAGTGCTTCGACGCGGCGGCCAATCCGTACCTGGTGACGGGCGCGGTGATCGCGGCCGGTCTCGCGGGGATCGCCGCGAAGGCGGCCCTTCCGCCTCCGGTGCAGGGGGACCCGGCGGCGGGGCCGGAGCCCGCGCCGGGCGGCGGCCCCGCCCGGCTGCCGCGGTCGCTGCCCGAGGCGCTGGACCACTTCGGCCGGTCGGACGTGCTGCGCGAGGCGCTCGGCGATGCGCTGTTCGAGGCGATCGTCGCCGTACGCCGGGCCGAGACCGAGCTGTTCGCAGGAAGCAGCCCGCAGGAGATCGCCGACGCGACGCGCGGGCGGTACTGAATGACGCTCGCGCTGCCGCCGCTCGTCGACCATCACTGCCACGGTGTGCTGCGCCGGAGCCCGGACGCGGACACATTCACCTCGCACCTGACCGAGTCGGACGCCCCGGCCGCACCCGGCACGAGTTTCTTCGACACGCAGCTCGGCTTCGCGGTGCGCCGCTGGTGCCCGCCGCTGCTCGGTCTGGACCCCCACTGCCCTCCCGAGCGGTATCTGGAGCGCCGCCGGGAACTGGGCGCGGACGAGGCGACGCGGAGGCTGCTGCGGGCGAGCGGCACGGGCACGTATCTCGTCGACACCGGGCTGCCGGGCGACCTGACGGGCCCCGCCGAACTCGCGGAGCTCGGCGGCGGCGAGGCGCACGCGATCGTACGGCTGGAGTCGCTGGCCGAACGGACGGCGGACGCGAGCCACGGCCCGGAGGCGTTCGTCGAGGTGCTCGACCACGCCGTCGCGGCCGCCACCCGCACGGCGGCCGGGTTCAAGTCCATCGCCGCGTACCGCTACGGCCTCGGACTGGACCCCGAGCCGCCGACCGCGGCCGAGGTGCACGCCGCGGCCGCGCGCTGGCTGGACGGCCGCACGCCTGGCGAGCGGCTCACCGACCCCGTCCTGCTGCGCCATCTCCTCTGGTCGGCGGTCCGCACCGGACTGCCGCTCCAGCTCCACACGGGCTTCGGCGATCCCGATCTGCGCCTCGACCGCTGCGATCCGCTGCTCCTGACGGACTTCGTCCGGGCCGTCGCCCCGTACGGCTGCCCGCTGGTCCTCCTGCACGGCTACCCGTACCACCGGCATGCCGCCTATCTCGCCAACGTGTTCACACATGTGTACGCGGACGTCGGCCTGGCCCTGTCCCATACGGGCGCGCGCGCCGAGGCCGTGCTCGCCGAGGCACTGGAACTGACCCCGTTCGGCAAGCTGCTGTACTCGAGCGACGCCTTCGGGCTCCCGGAGCTCTACGTCGTCGGCGCCCGCGTCTTCGAGGAGGCGCTGACCCGCCTCCTGGACGCCTGGACGGCGTCCGGCGCCTGGTCGGGGCCGGACGGCGAACGTGTGGCCCACCTGCTGGCAGCGGGAAACGCGCGGCGCCTGTACGGCCTCGGGCCCGATCCTTCGTGACGCCGGAGGCTCGACTCCGGAGGAGTCGGCGGGCGTCGGCGGGCGCGAAACGCACGCAGCCCGGCCCGGCGGAAGCCGGGACGGGCTGTGGGGATGGGGCCGGAGCCGGGGGGTGTCAGTCGTCGGGGTCCGCGCGCTCCAGTGCCGGCCGCGGGCCCGGCTGGGACTCCGTCAGGAGGTAGTCCGCCGCCGCGGTGTCCGTCACGAGGCTGGTGACGAGCCCCGACCGCAGCACCGCGCCGATCGCCGCCGCCTTGCGCTGGCCGCCCGCGATCGCGACGACCTCGGGGATCCGGCGCAGCCGGTCCGCCTCGACCGTGATGCAGCGCTCGCCGAGATCACGACCGACGCGACGGCCGTCCGCGTCGAAGAGGTGGGCCGACATCTCCGCGGCGACGCCGAGCGAGGCGTAGTGCGCCCGCTCCTCGTCCGTGAGCATGTCGTGGACCGTCGAGATGCCCGGCTCCCAGGAGCCGATCGACACGCACGCGACGGTCACCTTGTCGAAGTACTCGAAGGCACGCGCGATGCCCGTCTGGTTCCGCAGCGCCGCTGCGGTCGCCGGGTCCGGCAGCAGCATCGGCGCGTAGATCGGGTGCGCCTCTCCGCCCGAGACCTGCGCGGCGCGCCGCACCGCCTCGACCGAGCCGCGCTCGGCGGTACCGGCGTCGTACACACCCGTCAGCTGCACGACCGTGCACGGCGGCAGCCGGTCCAGCGCGGCCGCCATGTGGATCGTCGAGCGGCCCCACGCCAGGCCGAGCACATCGCCCTCGGCCACCAGCTCCCCGAGGAGGTCCGCGGCGACCTCACCGAGGTTCTCCGGGTCGGGGGACTCGTCCTCGCCCTCCGACGGGGACTCGACGACCACCGCGTGCCGCAGGCCGTAGCGGGCGCGCAGGGCGTCGGAGCGCTCCGCGTCCAGCTCGGCGGGGACGCGGATCTCGATCCGTACGAGATCGCGTTCGAGCGCGGTCTCCAGGACTCGCGCCACCTTGAAGCGGCTGACGCCGAACTCCTCGGCGATCTGGATCTTGGATTTGCCCTCGAGGTAGAAGCGGCGGGCCATGGCCGCCGCCTGCACCAGCTCCGCGGGTCCCATCCGCAGGGCTGGTCGTCCCGCCGACATTGCAGACACCGCGCTCTCCTCACTGCTGTTCACACTCCGGAACCGTCATCCTGTCAGATCCCGGGGTTGTCGATCAGCCCGGTCGGGCCCCGTTCATGTAAGCGTGGCTCAGTGGTCGCATGCCCAGGGTGCCGAGGCAATGGTCCGGGACGCCAGGTCGCGCAGCGAGCGCACGGCCTCGGCCGGGTCCTCCGCCCCGTACACCGCGGAGCCGGCGACGAAGACATCGGCGCCCGCCTCCGCACACTGTTCGATCGTCGCCTCCGAGACACCTCCGTCCACCTGCAGCCACAGCTCGAGTCCGTGCTTGGTGATCAGCTCCCGGGTGCGGCGGATCTTCGGGAGCATGATGTCGAGGAACCCCTGGCCCCCGAAGCCCGGCTCCACGGTCATGATCAGCAGCATGTCGAGCTCGGGCAGCAGGTCCTCGTACGGCTCGATGGGCGTGGCCGGCTTGAGCGCCATCGAGGCACGCGCCCCCTTGGCCCGGATCTCACGCGCGAGCCGCACGGGCGCCGCCGCGGCCTCCACGTGGAACGTGACGGAACCGGCACCGGCCTCGACGTACTGAGGGGCCCAGCGGTCCGGGTCCTCGATCATCAGATGGCAGTCCAGCGGGATGTCGGTCGCACGGCTGAGCGACTCCACCACCGGTACGCCGAGCGTCAGATTGGGCACGAAGTGGTTGTCCATGACATCTACGTGGAGCCAGTCGGCGCTTTCGACGGCCTTCGCCTCCTCGGCGAGACGGGCGAAGTCGGCGGACAGGATGCTGGGGTTGATCTGGGCCATGTGCCAAGACTGCCATGCTGTGGCACCGGCTTGCGCGGGAGGACCGGGAACGGCATACCGACGACCGGGATCCGAGGGTCCACACGTTGCCGGCACCGCCCTCCACCCTTCCGCCCCGACGTCTCCGGCCGGCCGGCAAGGACGGTTACGCCGTGCGCCGCAGCAGCGCCAGATACATCGCGTCGGTGCCGTGCAGGTGCGGCCACAGCTGGACGTCCGGGCCGTCGCCCAGTGCCGGTACGCCCGGCATCAGGGGGCGGGCGTCGATCCACTCGGCGGACACCGGGGCCCCGCCGCGGCCCTTGAGGACGTCCTCGACGACCACGCGGGTCTCTGCGAGGTGCGGCGAGCACGTCGCGTACCCGACGACGCCGCCGACGCGGACCGCGGCCAGCGCTTCGCGCAGCAGGGTGCGCTGCAGCGGGGCGAAGCTTTCGAGGTCCTCGGGGCGGCGGCGCCAGCGGGCCTCGGGGCGGCGGCGCAGGGCGCCGAGGCCCGAGCAGGGCACGTCGACGAGGACCCGGTCGAAGGAGCCGGGGCGCCATGGCGGGCGGGTGCCGTCCGCGGCGATGACCTGGTACGGGCCGGGGTTGCCGGCCAGCGCGCGCTCGACGAGACGGGCGCGGTGCGGCTGCTTCTCGGAGGCCAGCAGCGAGGCGCCGCGTCCGGCGGCGAGCGCGCCCAGCAGGGCCGCCTTGCCGCCGGGGCCCGCGCAGCCGTCGAGCCACCGCTCGTCGGCGCCGTCGAGCGGTGCGTTGGCGAGGGCTATCGCGACGAGCTGGCTGCCCTCATCCTGGACGCCCGCGCGTCCTTCGCGCACGGGGTCGAGCGCGCCCGGCTCGCCGCCCTCGGCGAGCCGTACCGCGTAGGGCGACCAGCGCCCCGGCAGCCCGGCCTCCTCGCCGAGCAGGTCGAGCAGCTCGTCCGTCGTGGACCGCCCCGGCCGGGCGACCAGCGTCACCTCGGGCCGCTCGTTGTCGGCCTCCAGCAGGTCCTCGATCCCGGCGCGGCCGCCGCCCAGCGCGTCCCACAGCGCCGAGACGACCCACCGCGGATGGGAGTGGACCACGGCCAGGTGGTCCTCGGCGTCCTCGTCGTACGGCGGCGCCACCCGGTCCAGCCACCCGTCGAGATCGTGCTGCGAGATCTTGCGCAGCACCGCGTTGACGAACTTCGCACGCCCGTCACCGAGCACCACCCGGGCCAGCTCCACGCTCGCCGAGACGGCCGCGTGCGTCGGGATGCGCGTGCCGAGCAACTGATGGGCGCCGAGCGAGAGCACGTCCAGCACCGGCGGGTCGACCTCGCGCAGCGGCCGGTCGACGCACGCGGCGATGATCGCGTCGTACGTCCCCTGCCGCCGCAGCGTGCCGTACACCAGCTCGGTCGCGAGCGCCGCGTCCCGGCTGTCGAACTCACCCTGCTCACGGGCCTTCTTCAGCAGCGGCGGCAGCACGAGATTGGCGTACGCGTCCCGCTCGTCCACCGCGCGCAGCGCATCGAAGGCGAGGATCCGCACGGGGTCCTTCTTCGGGCGACGGTACGGCTTGTGGGGACGGCGACGGCCGCTCTGCTCACTCAAAAGGTGCTCCGCGTCTGGGACTGGTCGATCCCCTTCAGCCTACGTCGGCGGCGCCCAGCCTCTCACCGGGGGCGATCCGCACGCCGCGCGCCCAGTCCGCGGCGCGCATGGGCTTCTTGCCCTGCGGCTGTACCCAGAGCAGCTCGACGGCGTGCGAACCGGTGCCCGCGTACACGTTGTTCTTCCCGACCATCAGCTCTCCGGGCGCGAGCTCCGTGCGGTCCGGGTGGAGCTGGACGTTGACCAGCTTCAGCCGCTCGCCGCGGAAGACGGTCCACGCACCGGGCGCGGGCGTGCAGCCGCGCACCACGCGGTCGACCCGGAGCGCGGGCACGTGCCAGTCCACCCGCGCGTCCTCGACGGTGAGCTTCGGGGCGAGCGTGACGCCCTCGGCGGGCTGCGGTACGGCCTTGAGCGTGCCGTCCTCGATGCCGTCCATCGTCGCGGAGAGCAGTCCCGCGCCCGCGAAGGCGAGGCGTGTGAGCAGGTCACCGCTGGTGTCGGTGGTGCGCACGTGCTCGGTGATCACACCGTAGACCGGGCCGGAGTCGAGCCCTTCCTCGATCTGGAACGTCGACGCGCCGGTCATCTCGTCCCCGGCGAGGATGGCGTGCTGCACGGGCGCGGCGCCGCGCCACGCGGGCAGCAGCGAGAAGTGCAGGTTGACCCAGCCGTGGGCGGGGATGTCCAGCGCGGCCTTGGGCAGGAGCGCGCCGTACGCGACGACCGGGCAGCAGTCCGGGGCGATCTCGCGCAGCCGCGCGAGGAAGTCCTCGTCGCGCGGCCTGACGGGCCTGAGGACCTCGATCCCGGCCTCCTCCGCACGCTGGGCGACGGGGCTGGCGACGAGCCGCCTGCCGCGGCCCGCGGGGGCGTCCGGGCGGGTGACGACGGCCGCGACCTCGTGCCGGTCGGAGGCGATCAGCGCGTCCAGGGCGGGTACGGCGACCTCTGGGGTGCCTGCGAAGACAAGTTTCACTGGGGATACCTCGCTCTGTGTGCCGGGTGGTCGCGCGACGCACCAGTCTATTTGGCCGGACCGACAGGGGGCGCACGGACGCACGTGCGCCCCGCGCATATGCCCTTGCACCCGCGCACCGTGACCACAACGCCCGGTGGAGCGTTGGTCAAGAGAGATTGACCGAAGCGGGCCGCCCGGTGCGGCCCGACCCTTTTCAACGCCGGTTCGAGAGGCTTGTTCATGGCCGACCACGCAACCCACGACGCCCAAGCCCGGGCGAGCCTGCATCTGTTGGTGCGGGACATCGAGCGTGTCCGCCGGCAGGTGGACGCACTGCGCACGCTCACGGCCCAGTTGGGCAACGTCTACCGTCCGCGTCGCTCCGGCCCGTCCACGGGCTTCGTCGTCTACGGCAGGGCTCCGGCCCCGACCGTCCGCCTCGCGCAGGAACTGCGCGACAGTGTCGAGACATTGGTGACGGCGGCTGTGGACTTCGACCGTTCGCTGGGCTTCTCGTGGGATGCGGTGGGCTCGGCGCTGGGCGTGACGAAGCAGGCCGTGCACCGCCGTTACGGGTCGCGGCGGGCGACGCCGCAGCCGGCGGCGACCGAGGCGGTCGCCGCGCCCCCGGTGCCTGCGGTGCCCGCGGTGCCCGCGGCGCGCTCGATGCCGCCCCAGCCGACGGCGGCCGCCGCCCACTCCCTCCGCGAGGAGATCCGCCCGAGCGCCTTCCCCGGCCCGCGCAACGGCTGACGGTGCCTCCGGCGGGGCGGGGGCTCCGGCGGGGTTTGGGGTGCATGCGCCCGGTACCGTGCGGTGGGCCGGGCACGCTCCAAGCCCGCCCGGCGCTTGAGGACGGACACACCGGCCACCCCCAAGGCACCGGGCACCCCCGCACCCCAGCCCACCCCGCGCGCAGCCGCGGAGGTCCGGGGACTCACCCCCGGAAACCCACGTCAGCCGATGTCCGGCGGGTCCACCCGGACCCGGACCGGCACGGTCACGCCTCGCGCCAGCCGCGCGGCCTGGGCCGCCTTGAGGGCCGCCGCCAGCGCCGCGCCGCTCCCCGGGGGCACCCGCAGGAGCGCCCGCTCCCACCGCTCCCCCGCCGGGGGGTCGCCGGGGCGCCGGGGGCTGCCCGGAGCGACCGGTGGCAGCGGCACCGGGCCCAGGACCTCCGCGTCGTCCGGCAGCTCCGCCGCCGCAAGGAACGCGGTGACCGCATCGCCCGGCCCCGTCACCGAGGCCATCCGGGACACGGGCGGAAAGCCCAGCTCCGCCCGCTCCGCCAGCTCGCGCTGCGCGTGGCCCACGGGATCCCAACGGACGAGCGCCTGCACCGGGCGCAGTGTGGGCTCGGCGACGATCACGACCGTGCCACCGTCCTCCTGGCCCCGCACCAGCGAGGCCGCGTCGATCCAGCGGCGCAGTGCCTCCTCGCCCGCCCGCAGGTCGGGCCGGCCGAGCATCGCCCAGCCGTCGAGGAGCAGCGCCGCCGCGTATCCGCCTTCGGCGACCGGTTCCGCGCCCGGTGTGCTCACGACCAGCGCGGGCCGGCCGGGCACGGTGTCCAGCACATGGTCCCGCCCCGACGTGCGCACCGGCACCGCCGGGAACGCCCTCCCCAGCTCCTCCGCGGTGCGTCGCGCACCCACCACCTGGGCCCGCAGCCGGACGCTGCCGCACTCCGCGCAGTGCCACCCCGCGGCGTCCTGCCCGCACCATCCGCACCGCAGGTCGCGCTCGCCCGGAGCCTCCAGCGGCCCGGCGCAGTGCCTGCAGCGCGCGGGCGTACGGCACCGCTCGCAGGCCAGCCTCGGTACGTAGCCCCGCCGGGGCACCTGGACGAGCACGGGGCCGGACTTCAGCCCGTCCCGGACGGTCTGCCAGGCCAGTGACGGCAACCTGGCGGCCCGCGCGGCCTCGTCGCGGGCGAGCTCGCCGTCACCGACGGTGCGGACCAGTGGCGCGGCGCTCCGCACCTGTCCCCGGTCCGCGGCCAGCGGCAGCGCCCAGCCGCTCGCGACGAGCTGTGCCGCCTCCACGGTGCAGCTCGTCGCGCCCAGCAGGAACCCGCACCTGTCGTGGGCGGCGCGCAGCAGCAGCACCTCGCGCGCGTGCGGCAGCGGCGCGTGCGGCTCGCTGTGGCTGGCGTCGCCGTCGTCCCATATCGCGACGAGCCCGAGGTCCCGTACGGGGGCGAACATCGCCGCCCTCGTGCCGACCACTGCCCGCACGGACCCGCGCCGAACGGCCAGCCACTGCCGGTACCGCTTCTCGGGCCCCGCCTCGGCGGTCAGCACCGCATGGCGCCCCTCGCCGAGGAGCCCGGTGAGTGCGGCGTCGACCCGCGACACGGCTCTTCCGTCCGGAACGACGACGAGCGCGCCCCGCCCGGACGCCAGGGTCGCCGCGACGGCCCTGGCCAGCTCGTCCGCCCAGTGCGGCCCGGGCAGTGCGGTCCAGACGGCCCGCGGCGCGCCCCCGTCGGCCAGCGCCTGGAGGAAGCCGGGCCCCCGCCCGTACCGCTCCCACGTTCCCGCGTCCGGCGCCGCGGGCGGCGGCAGCGGCTCCGGCGAGGGTTTCGCCTCGGCCCGTGCGCTGCGCGGCGGCACCGCCAGCTGCAGCACGTCGGCCAGGCTTCCCGCGTACCGGTCGGCGACCGCCCGCGCCAGTGCGAGCAGCTCGGCGCTGAGCACGGGCTCGGGCGAGACGACGTCGGCGAGGGCCGCCAGCGGCCCCGAGTAGTCCGACTCGGCCCGTCGCTCGACGATGAACCCATCGATCAGCCGCCCGCCCTCGCGCCGCCCGTCGCGGACCTGGTGGGCGCCTGCGCCGAAGCGCACCCGCACCCGCACCCCCGGCTGCGCGGCGGCGTCGAGCTCCTCCGGCACGGCGTAGTCGAAGAACTGGTCGAGGTGCAGGACCCCCTTGTTCACGACGACCCGGGCGACCGGCAGCTCCTTGGCCAGCGCAGCGCCTCGCCACGTGCGCGGCTTGGCCCGCGGCACCCTGGCTTTCCGCACGGTCTCGCGGATGAGCGCAAGCTGCTCCGGCGGACCGTCCCCGGTCCGGTCGGAACGTTCGTTGTCGCTGCTCACAGCCAACATTCCTACCAGAGGCCACCGACAGCGGCGGTGGCCCGGGACAGCACACGGCCCCGGACCGTTGCGGTCCGGGGCCGTGGAACAGCGATGTGGGCCGGCGTGGGCCTACAGGCCCGCCGCCGCGCGCAGCGCGTCGACGCGGTCCGTGCGCTCCCAGGTGAAGTCGGGGAGGGCGCGGCCGAAGTGGCCGTACGCCGCGGTCTGGGCGTAGATCGGGCGCAGCAGGTCGAGGTCGCGGATGATCGCGGCCGGGCGGAGGTCGAAGACCTCGGCGATGGCGTTCTCGATCTTCTCGGTGTCGACCGCCGCGGTGCCGAAGGTCTCGACGAAGAGACCGACGGGCTCGGCCTTGCCGATCGCGTACGCGACCTGGACCTCGCAGCGCGAGGCGAGGCCGGCGGCCACGACGTTCTTGGCGACCCAGCGCATGGCGTAGGCGGCGGAGCGGTCGACCTTGGACGGGTCCTTGCCGGAGAAGGCGCCGCCACCGTGGCGGGCCATGCCGCCGTAGGTGTCGATGATGATCTTGCGGCCGGTGAGGCCGGCGTCGCCCATCGGGCCGCCGATCTCGAAGCGTCCGGTCGGGTTGACCAGCAGGCGGTAGCCCTCGGTGTCCAGCTTGATGCCGTCCTCGACGAGCTGCTTGAGCACGTGCTCGACGACGAACTCACGGATGTCGGGCGCGAGCAGCGAGTCCAGGTCGATGTCGGAGGCGTGCTGCGAGGAGACCACGACCGTGTCGAGGCGGACGGCCTTGTCGCCGTCGTACTCGATGGTGACCTGGGTCTTTCCGTCCGGGCGCAGGTACGGGATGGTCCCGTTCTTGCGGACCTCGGAGAGGCGGCGGGAGAGCCGGTGCGCCAGGTAGATCGGCAGCGGCATCAGCTCGGGCGTCTCGTCGCACGCGTACCCGAACATCAGGCCCTGGTCGCCGGCGCCCTGCTTGTCGAGCTCGTCGTCATCGCCCTCGACCCGCGACTCGTACGCCGTGTCGACGCCCTGGGCGATGTCGGGCGACTGGGAGCCGATGGACACCGAGACGCCGCAGGAGGCGCCGTCGAAGCCCTTCTTCGAGGAGTCGTAACCGATCTCGAGGATCTTGTTGCGCACCAGGGTGGGGATGTCGGCCCAGGCCTTGGTGGTGACCTCGCCGGCCACGTGCACGAGGCCGGTGGTGATCAGGGTCTCCACGGCGACGCGGGACGCGGGGTCCTCGCGCAGCAGTGCGTCGAGAATGGTGTCGCTGATCTGGTCAGCAATCTTGTCGGGGTGACCCTCGGTCACGGACTCCGAGGTGAACAGGCGACGGGACACAACGCTCCCTGGGGTTGCAGCGGCTGCTGGCTGATCATTGGCGGACCGGCCGGGGGGCTGCGCCCCGCGTCGTTCCGAGGACAGTTTATCGGGCGCTTTCGTCCGTCGGACCACGCGTCTCGCTCCGTGGGAGTGATGCGGGTCCGGAAACAGCGTGCGACTGTACCGCCCATCGCCGCTCGCACGCGGCCGGAAGGCCGGTATTCCGCGGTTTTTGGCTGCAAAGCCGCAGCGGATGAGAAATTCATCCCGGTTTCACCCGAACACCCGTCGCGCCACGGGCGCGTACAGCGGCACACGCGCAGTGGCACACCCGACATCACGCCCGACGCCGGCGGTCAGGCCAGACGCGGGGCGACCAGGTCCCACACGGTGTCCGCGAGGGCTTCCTTGGGACCGTACGGCACGGGCGTCTCGCTGCCGTCCGCCCCGAGGACCACGGCCTCGTTCTCCTCCGAGCCGAAGGTCTTGCGCTCCCCCACCTCGTTGACGACGAGCAGGTCACAGCCCTTGCGGCGGAGCTTGTCGCGGCCGTTGGCGAGGACGTCGTCGGTCTCGGCGGCGAAGCCGACGATCACCTGCCCCGGACGGGCCCGGTCGGCGGAGATCTCGGCGAGGATGTCCGGGTTGCGCACCAGGGTGATCGGCGCGGGCTCCTGGCCCTCCTTCTTCTTGATCTTGCCTTCGGCGTACGTCGCCGGCCGGAAGTCCGCGACGGCCGCGGCCATCACCACGGCGTCGGCGTCGGAGGCGGCCTTGAGCACGGCCTCCCGCAGCTGTACGGCGGTGCCGACGCGGACCACGTCGACCCCGGCCGGGTCGGCCATGCCGGTGTTGGCCTCGATGAGCGTGACCCGGGCGCCGCGGGCCGCGGCCGTGCGCGCCAGGGCGTACCCCTGCTTGCCGGAGGAGCGGTTGCCCAGGTAGCGGACCGGGTCGAGCGGCTCACGGGTGCCCCCCGCGCTGATCACGACATGGCGGCCGGCCAGGTCGGGCACGGCGGCGCCGCGCGCCAAGACCCGGCGGCACACCTCGAAGATCTCCCCCGGGTCGGGCAGCCGCCCCTTGCCGGTGTCGACGCCGGTGAGCCGGCCGACGGCGGGCTCGATGACGACGGCGCCGCGCCGGCGCAGCGTGGCGACGTTCTCCTGGGTGGCCGGGTGCTCCCACATCTCGGTGTGCATCGCGGGCGCGAAGACCACGGGGCAGCGGGCGGTGAGCAGCGTGTTGGTGAGGAGGTCGTCGGCGAGGCCGTGTGCGGCCTTGGCGAGCATGTCGGCGGTGGCGGGGGCGACGACGACGAGGTCGGCGCCCTGCCCGATCCGTACGTGCGGGACCTCGTGGACGTCCGACCAGACCTCGGTGGCGACCGGGTGCCCGGACAGCGCCGACCAGGTGGGGGCGCCGACGAACTGCAGCGCGGAAGCGGTGGGCACGACACGCACGTCATGGCCCGACTCGGTCAGCCGTCGCAGCAGCTCGCACGCCTTGTACGCGGCGATGCCGCCGGTGACCCCCAGAACGACCTTCGGCTTGTCCACAGCCTCTCCCCGCACTCTCGACTCGGTATCCATGACACACCACAGGCCCGGCGGACGCTCCGCCGGGCCTGTGCAAACGTGCTGTGGCGCCTACTGCGCCGGGCCCTCGATGGCCTCGGAGGTCAGCAGACCCGCGTTGATCTCGCGCAGGGCGATCGAGAGCGGCTTCTCGTGGACGTGGGTGTCAACGAGCGGACCGACGTACTCGAGCAGACCCTCGCCGAGCTGCGAGTAGTACGCGTTGATCTGACGCGCGCGCTTGGCCGCGTAGATCACGAGGCTGTACTTCGAGTCCGTGGCCTCGAGCAGCTCGTCGATCGGCGGGTTGATGATGCCCTCGGGCGCGGTGATGGAAGAGGACACGCTCTACCTTCCGAAAGGTGGGAAAAAGATCAAACAACTGCCATCAAGGCTAGCAGCTCACGCGCCACGTCCTCGACGGAGGTGTTGACCAGGGTCGTATCGAACTCCGACTCGGCGGCGAGTTCGATTTTTGCGGCTTCGAGCCGGCGCTCGATGACATCGGGCGCCTCGGTGCCGCGGCCGGTGAGCCGACGGACCAGTTCCTCCCAGCTGGGAGGCGCCAGGAAGACCAGCTGGGAGTCCGGCATGGACTCCTTGACCTGGCGGGCGCCCTGGAGGTCGATCTCGAGGAGCACCGGCTCGCCTGCCTCGAGTCGCTCCAGGACCGCACGGCGTGGCGTGCCGTAGCGATTGCCCGCGAATTCTGCCCATTCCAGGAGCTCACCGTTGGCGATCAGCTTGTCGAATTCTTCGTCGGTGACGAAGAAATACTGGACGCCGTGACGCTCGCCGGGGCGCGGCTTTCGGGTGGTGGCCGACACCGAGAGCCAGACCTCGGGGTGGACCTTGCGCATATGGGCGACGACCGTGCTCTTGCCCACCCCGGAGGGGCCGGAGAGCACGGTCAGCCGCGGACGTACCTCTGCTGCCATGCAGCGATTATTCCAGTTTCCCGGCAGTGCCCCGGACTCAGGCGCCGGCGCCGCCGAACTCGCGCTCGAGGGAGGCGATCTGGTTGGAGCCGAGCCCTCGCACGCGGCGGCTCTCGGAGATGCCGAGCCGCTCCATGATTTGCTTGGCGCGGACCTTGCCGACGCCGGGGAGGGACTCGAGCAGGGCGGAGACCTTCATCTTGCCGATGACGTCGTTCTCCTGGCCCTGCTTGATGACCTCGTGGAGGGAGGCGCCGGAGTGCTTGAGTCGATTCTTGACCTCGGCCCGCTCCCGGCGAGCCGCGGCGGCCTTTTCGAGCGCGGCTGCGCGCTGTTCAGGGGTAAGGGGCGGAAGAGCCACGCCTACGTCACCTCGGATGTCGAACTGTCGGATACGGACCGGTGAGGAACCTAGTCGCCCCACACCAGGCGAGCAACGACGCAACGCAGTGGCCGTTGCATCGCTGACTCTCGACGGAGACTAGCGGCCGAGACCGCTCCAGTCAGCGAGAACAGCGGAAAAGTCCTGGTCAGCATCAGCCGACCTGGATATTCCAGACATACCGACCGGGTTTCTGTCAAGAAGAAGTCCGTGAGAGGCGCAGGCAGTGCCCCGCCGGAGCCGCCGAGCAGAGCCCCGGACCCCCTTCGGACGATCGGTCTCAGGGGCCCGGACCGCCTCCGATCGGTCGGACCGGGAGGAACCGGGCCCCTCCGGACGATCAGCCCGACACGCCCTGGACGCCCGCTACCGCCACCCGTACCTCGTCGGCGAAGCGCGTCGCGGCCTCCCGCAGCGCCGCGACGTCCGGGCCGTGCCGCAGCACGCCACGGCTCACACTCGGTACGACGTTCCCGACCGCCGAGCCGAAGACGCCCGGCAGGTCCGCCGGGGTCGCGCCCTGGGCGCCGATGCCCGGGGCGAGGAGGGGACCATTGATGTCGAGGTCGACGCCCGCGTCGCCGAGCGTCGCCCCGACCACGGCACCGACCGAGCCCAGCGGCGAGGCACCCGCGTTCTCGTCGGCCATGTGGTTCAGCATGAGCTGGGCGAGCGAGACACCGCCGGCCGCGGTCGCCCGCTGGACCTCGGCGCCCTCGGGGTTGGAGGTGAGCGCCAGCACGAACACCCCGCAGCCGCCCAGCACGGCCGCGTCCAGGGCGGGCCGCAGCGAGCCGAAGCCCAGGTAGGGGCTGACGGTGACGGCGTCGGAGAACAGCGGGCTGCGCGGGTCGAGGTAGGCCGCGGCGTACGCGCCCATGGTCGAGCCGATGTCGCCGCGCTTGGCGTCCATCAGCACCAGGGCACCGGCGGACCGCGCCTCCTCGACGGCCTTCTCCAGGACCACGATGCCGCGCGATCCGAAGCGCTCGAAGAACGCCGACTGCGGCTTGAGGACGGCGACACGGTCGGCGAGCGCCTCGACGACCGTGCGCGTGAAGCGCTCCAGGCCCGCGACGTCGTCGTCCAGGCCCCACGCGGTGAGCAGCGACGCGTGCGGGTC
The DNA here is from genome assembly GCF_042730885.1 of Streptomyces sp. NPDC059909. Taxonomy (NCBI): domain Bacteria; kingdom Bacillati; phylum Actinomycetota; class Actinomycetes; order Kitasatosporales; family Streptomycetaceae; genus Streptomyces; species Streptomyces sp. NPDC059909. Next base: position 58,598 of record NZ_JBHWKX010000022.1, on the reverse strand, counting down.
GATGCCGACGCAGAGCGGCCCGCGCGTGTTCATGGCGTGGCGCAGCCGTGCGCCGAAGGGCTCGGGAGTGTCGCTCATCGGGGTTCCTCCGTGGGTGTTCGCGCTCATGCCTGGGACTTCGCGGCCTCGGCCCCGACGGCCTCGGCGAGGGTGGCGTACGGACTGGCGGCCAGGCGTGCGGCCAGGCCCTTGTGGATCGCGCGGGCGTAGAACGGGCCCTCGTAGATGAAGGCGCTGTAGCCCTGGACGAGCGTGGCGCCGGCGAGGATGCGCCGCCAGGCGTCGTCGGCGTTCTCGATGCCGCCGACGCCGACGAGGGTGATGCGGTCGCCGACGCGTGCGTACAGGCGGCGCAGCACCTCCAGGGAGCGCTCCTTGAGGGGGGCTCCGGAGAGTCCGCCGGTCTCCTTCACCAGGCCGGGCTCCGACCTCAGGCCGAGGCCGTCGCGGGCGATGGTGGTGTTGGTGGCGATGATGCCGTCCAGGCCGAGCTCGACGGCCAGGTCGGCGACGGCGTCGACGTCCTCGTCGGCCAGATCGGGGGCGATCTTGACGAGGAGCGGGACGCGGCGGCCGGACACGCTGCGGTCCGCGGCCTCGCGCACGGCGCTCAGCAGCGGCCGCAGCGCCTCCGTGGCCTGGAGGTTCCGCAGCCCGGGCGTGTTGGGCGAGGAGACGTTGACGACGAGGTAGTCGGCGTGGTGGGCGAGCCGCTCGGTCGACGTCACGTAGTCGCCGACGGCCTCCTCCTCCGGCACGACCTTGGTCTTGCCGATGTTGACGCCGACGACCGTCCTGAAGATCTCGCGGCGGGCCGCGAGGCGGGCGGCGACCGCGGCGGAGCCCTCGTTGTTGAACCCCATGCGGTTGATCAGCGCACGGTCCGGTACGAGGCGGAAGAGCCGCTTCTTGGGGTTGCCGGGCTGTGCCTGCGCCGTGACCGTACCGATCTCGATGTGGTCGAAGCCGAGCATCGCCATGCCGTCGACGGCGACGGCGTTCTTGTCGAAGCCGGCGGCGAGGCCGAAGGGGCCGTGCATGCGCAGGCCGAGCGCCTCGGTGCGCAGTTCCTTGTGGCGGGGCGCGAGTACGGCGGCGACGAGCGTGCGCAGCACAGGGATGCGGACCGCGAGCCGGATCCAGCGGAAGGCCAGGTAGTGGGCCTCCTCCGGGTCCATCCGCTTGAAGACCAGGTTGAACAGGAGTTTGTACATATGGCTGTCCTCATGAGGAGGGGGACACCGTTTCCGGTGTCCCCCTCGTTGGCTGCTAGTCGCGGGCCGCGGTCAGGTGTTCCGCGTGTTCCTGGAGCGAACGGACGCCCACACCGCCGTGGTTGAGTGCGTCGATGCCCTGGACCGCGGCGGCGAGCGCCTGGACCGTCGTCAGGCAGGGGACGCCGCGCGCCACCGCCGCCGTACGGATGTCGTAGCCGTCGAGGCGGCCGCCGGTGCCGTACGGGGTGTTGACGATGAGGTCGACCTGGCCGTCGTGGATGAGCTGGACGATGGTCTTCTCGCCGTTCGGGCCCTCGCCCTCGGACTGCTTGCGCACGACGGTGGCGTTGATGCCGTTGCGCTTGAGGACCTCGGCCGTGCCGGAGGTGGCCAGGAGCTCGAAGCCGTGGGCGACCAGCTCGCGCGCCGGGAAGATCATCGAGCGCTTGTCGCGGTTGGCGACCGAGATGAAGGCGCGTCCCTTGGTGGGCAGCGGACCGTAGGCGCCGGCCTGCGACTTGGCGTACGCGGTGCCGAAGACCGAGTCGATGCCCATGACCTCGCCGGTGGAGCGCATCTCCGGGCCGAGGACGGTGTCCACGCCGCGTCCGTGGATGTCACGGAAGCGGCTCCACGGCATCACGGCCTCCTTGACGGAGATCGGCGCGTCCATGGGCAGGGTGCCGCCGTCGCCGTTGGCGGGCAGCAGGCCCTCTTCGCGCAGCTCGGCGATGGTGGCGCCGAGCGAGATCCGGGCGGCGGCCTTGGCGAGCGGCACGGCGGTCGCCTTCGAGGTGAAGGGGACGGTCCGGGAGGCGCGCGGGTTGGCCTCGAGGACGTAGAGGATGTCGCCGGCCATCGCGAACTGGATGTTGATCAGTCCGCGGACCCCGACCCCGCGCGCGATGGCCTCGGTCGAGGCGCGCAGCCGCTTGATGTCGAAGCCGCCGAGCGTGATCGGGGGCAGGGCGCACGCCGAGTCGCCGGAGTGGATACCGGCCTCCTCGATGTGCTCCATGACGCCGCCGAGGTAGAGCTCGGTGCCGTCGTAGAGCGCGTCGACGTCGATCTCGATCGCGTCGTCGAGGAAGCGGTCGACGAGGACCGGCCGGTCGGGGCTGATCTCGGTGGACTCGGCGATGTACGACTGGAGGCGGGCCTCGTCGTACACGATCTCCATGCCGCGGCCGCCGAGCACGTACGACGGGCGTACGAGGACGGGGTAGCCGATCTCGTCGGCGATGGCCTTGGCCTCGGCGAAGGTGGTCGCGGTCCCGTGCTTGGGCGCCGGGAGGCCGGCGTCGGCGAGGACCCGGCCGAAGGCGCCGCGGTCCTCGGCGGCGTGGATCGCCTCGGGGGAGGTACCGACGACGGGGACGCCGTTGTCCTTGAGCGCCTGCGACAGGCCGAGCGGGGTCTGGCCGCCGAGCTGCACGACGACGCCCGCGACCGGGCCGGCGAGGGTCTCGGCGTGGACGATCTCCAGCACGTCCTCGAGCGTCAGCGGCTCGAAGTACAGGCGGTCGGACGTGTCGTAGTCCGTGGAGACGGTCTCCGGGTTGCAGTTGACCATCACGGTCTCGTAGCCCGCGTCGCTGAGCGCGAAGGAGGCGTGGACGCAGGAGTAGTCGAACTCGATGCCCTGGCCGATGCGGTTCGGGCCGGATCCCAGGATGATGACCGCGGGCTTCTCGCGCGGGGCGACCTCGCTCTCCTCGTCGTACGAGGAGTAGAAGTACGGGGTGTTCGCGGCGAACTCGGCGGCGCAGGTGTCGACCGTCTTGTAGACCGGGCGGACGCCGAGGGCGTGCCGGACCTCGCGGACGACGTCCTCGCGCAGGCCCCGGATCGCGGCGATCTGGGCGTCGGAGAAGCCGTGCCGCTTGGCGTCGGCGAGCAGCTCGGGGTCGAGCTTCTCGGCGGCGGCCAGCTCGTCCGCGATCTCCTTGATGAGGAAGAGCTGGTCCACGAACCACGGGTCGATCTTCGTGGCCGCGAAGACCTCTTCCCGGGTGGCGCCGGCGCGGATGGCCTGCACGACGGTGTTGATCCGGCCGTCCGTGGGGCGGACCGATGCGCGCAGAAGCTCGTCCTTGTCACCGACCGGGGCGGTGAAGTCGAACTGCGAGCCCTTCTTCTCCAGGGAGCGCAGGGCCTTCTGCAGCGCCTCGGTGAAGTTGCGGCCGATGGCCATGGCCTCGCCGACCGACTTCATGGTGGTGGTGAGGGTGGCGTCGGCGGACGGGAACTTCTCGAACGCGAAGCGCGGGGCCTTCACGACCACGTAGTCGAGCGTCGGTTCGAAGGAGGCCGGCGTCTTCTCGGTGATGTCGTTGGGGATCTCGTCCAGCGTGTAGCCGACGGCGAGCTTCGCGGCGATCTTGGCGATCGGGAAGCCGGTGGCCTTCGACGCCAGCGCGGAGGACCGGGACACGCGGGGGTTCATCTCGATGACGATGATGCGGCCGTCGTCGGGGTCGACCGCGAACTGGATGTTGCAGCCGCCGGTGTCGACGCCGACCTCGCGGATGATCGCGATGCCGATGTCGCGCAGCCGCTGGTACTCGCGGTCGGTCAGGGTCATCGCCGGGGCGACGGTGATCGAGTCACCGGTGTGCACGCCCATCGGGTCGAAGTTCTCGATGGAGCAGACGACCACGACGTTGTCGTGCTTGTCGCGCATCAGCTCCAGCTCGTACTCCTTCCAGCCGAGGATGGACTCCTCCAGGAGCACCTCGGTGGTCGGGGAGAGCGTCAGGCCCTGGCCCGCGATACGGCGCAGCTCCTCCTCGTCGTGCGCGAAGCCCGAGCCCGCGCCGCCCATGGTGAAGGAGGGGCGCACGACGACGGGGTAGCCGCCGAGGGTCTCGACGCCCTTGAGGACGTCGTCCATGGAGTGGCAGATGACCGAACGAGCGGACTCGCCGTGGCCGATCTTGGTGTTGACGGCCTCGACGACCTCCTTGAAGAGGTCGCGGTCCTCGCCCTTGTTGATGGCCTCGACGTTGGCGCCGATGAGCTCGACGCCGTACTTCTCGAGGACGCCCTGCTCGTGCATGGCGATGGCGGTGTTGAGCGCGGTCTGGCCGCCGAGGGTGGGCAGGAGCGCGTCGGGACGCTCCTTGGCGATGATCTTCTCGACGAACTCGGGGGTGATCGGCTCGACGTACGTGGCGTCGGCGATCTCCGGGTCGGTCATGATCGTCGCCGGGTTGGAGTTCACCAGGATGACGCGCAGGCCCTCGGACTTGAGGACCCGGCAGGCCTGGGTTCCGGAGTAGTCGAACTCGGCGGCCTGGCCGATGACGATCGGGCCGGAGCCGATGACCAGGACGGACTGGATATCGGTGCGCTTAGGCACGCTGGCCCTCCATCAGGGAAACGAAGCGGTCGAACAGGTACGCGGCGTCGTGCGGGCCCGCGGCCGCCTCAGGGTGGTACTGGACGCTGAAGGCCGGCTGGTCGAGCAGCTGGAGGCCCTCCACCACGTTGTCGTTCAGACAGACGTGGGAGACCTCGGCGCGGCCGTAGGGGGTCTCGGAGACCTTGTCGAGCGGGGCGTCGACGGCGAAGCCGTGGTTGTGCGCGGTGACCTCGACCTTGCCGGTCGTGCGGTCCTGCACGGGCTGGTTGATGCCGCGGTGGCCGTACTTGAGCTTGTACGTGCCGAAGCCGAGGGCGCGCCCCAGGATCTGGTTGCCGAAGCAGATGCCGAACAGCGGCGTCCTGCGCTCGAGGACGGCCTGCATGACGGCGACGGGGCCGTCGGCGGTGGCGGGGTCGCCCGGGCCGTTGGAGAAGAAGACACCGTCGGGGTTGACGGCGTAGACGTCGTCGGCGGTGGCGGTGGCGGGCAGGACGTGCACCTCGATGCCGCGCTCGGCCATGCGGTGCGGGGTCATGCCCTTGATGCCGAGGTCGACGGCGGCGACGGTGAACTTCTTCTCGCCGATGGCCGGGACGACGTACGTCTTCTTGGTGGCGACCTCGGCGGACAGGTCCGCGCCCGTCATCTCGGGCGACTGGCGCACCTCGGCCAGCATCGTGCCCTCGTCGGGCAGCGCGTTGCCGGAGAAGATGCCGACGCGCATGGCGCCGCGTTCGCGCAGATGGCGGGTGAGGGCCCGGGTGTCGATGCCGCTGATGCCGACGACGCCCTGCAGCCTCAGCTCCTCGTCCAGGTTGCGCTTGGCGCGCCAGTTGGAGTGGACGCGGGCGGGGTCGCGGACGACATAACCGGACACCCAGATGCGGGAGGACTCGGGGTCCTCGTCGTTGACGCCGGTGTTGCCGACGTGCGGGGCGGTCATCACCACGACCTGGCGGTGGTACGACGGGTCGGTGAGGGTCTCCTGGTAGCCGGTCATGCCGGTGGAGAACACGGCCTCGCCGAAGGTCACCCCCACGGCCCCGTAGGCGCGGCCGCGGAAGGTACGGCCGTCCTCCAGGACGAGTACGGCGGGAACGCGGGTTCCCCTGGTGGAGGTCGTCATCGTGCGGCGCCTTCCGTCGTGTCGGTGGTGTTCGTCGAGTTGACTGTGTCGATGGCTTCGAGCCAGGCGGCGTGCTCGGCCGCGTGGTCGGAACGGAAGCCGGAGTCGAGCTGCTTGTCGCCGTGCGCCCAGGTGACGACGAGCAGTCCGCCTTCGGCGAGGACCTTGCCGGCGATGCCCTTGTCGAGGCGGGCGCCGCGCAGGGCCGCCGCCGGGATGAAGAAGTCGGTGGCCCCGGGGCGTACGACGTCGAGTCCGGCGTCCGTGAGCGTCAGCTCGACGCGGCTGCGGGTGCCGAGGCCGTGGGCGACGATGCGGTCGAGCCACTGCCCGGCGGTGGTCGAGCCGTGGTAGCGGCCGCTCAGTTTCAGCTTCGCCTCCCCCGCGTGCTCCGGCGCGGTGGGCAGTGCCGGAAGACCCGACTGGAGCTCGCCGCGCCACTTCCAGCCCTGGCGCATCAGCCAGTAGACGAGGGCGACGAAGAGCAGCAGCCCGGCCACCCAGCCGAGGCGGGCGGCCCAGTCGGTCACCTCCGCCGACTGCTTCTCCGAGGCCTCGGCGGCGAGGTTGATCAGTGCAGGTGTCACGCCAGCTTCCCGTCCATGAGCGTCGCCCGGCCCCGCAGGAAGGTGTGGGTGACGCGCCCCGGCAGCTCGCGGCCCTCGTAGGGGGTGTTGCGGCTGCGGGAGGCGAAGCCCGCGGGGTCCACGGTTCCACGGTATGCCGGATCGAGCAGGGTGAGGTTGGCGGGCTCACCTGCCGAGACGGGGCGGCCGTGGCCCTCGGCCCGGCCGATCCGCGCGGGGGCGAAGGACATGCGGTCGGCGACGCCTTCCCAGGTCAGCAGGCCGGTTTCGACCATCGTCTGCTGGACGACGGACAGCGCGGTCTCCAGGCCGACCATGCCCATGGCGGCCGCGGCCCACTCGCAGTCCTTGTCCTCGTGGGGGTGGGGCGCGTGGTCGGTGGCGACGATGTCGATCGTGCCGTCGGCGAGCGCCTCGCGCAGCGCCATGACGTCGCGCTCGGTGCGCAGCGGCGGGTTGACCTTGTAGACCGGGTTGTACGTGCGGACCAGCTCGTCGGTGAGGAGCAGGTGGTGCGGGGTCACCTCGGCGGTGACGTCGATGCCGCGGGACTTGGCCCAGCGGACGATCTCGACGGAACCGGCGGTCGAGAGGTGGCAGATGTGGACGCGGGAGCCGACGTGCTCGGCGAGGAGGACGTCGCGGGCGATGATCGACTCCTCGGCGACGGCGGGCCAGCCGCCGAGGCCGAGCTCCGCGGAGACGACGCCCTCGTTCATCTGGGCGCCCTCGGTCAGCCGCGGCTCCTGCGCGTGCTGGGCGACGACTCCGCCGAAGGCCTTCACGTACTCCAGCGCGCGGCGCATGATCACGGCGTCGTCGACGCACTTGCCGTCGTCCGAGAAGACGGTGACCCCGGCGGCGGAGTCGTGCATGGCACCGAGTTCGGCGAGCTTCTTGCCCTCGAGGCCGACGGTGACGGCTCCGATGGGCTGGACGTCGCAGTAGCCGTGCTCCTTGCCGAGCCGCCAGACCTGCTCGACGACGCCCGCGGTGTCGGCGACGGGGAAGGTGTTGGCCATGGCGAACACGGCCGTGTAGCCGCCGGTGGCGGCCGCGCGCGTACCGGTGAGGACGGTCTCGGAGTCCTCGCGGCCCGGCTCGCGCAGGTGGGTGTGCAGGTCGACCAGTCCGGGGAGCAGGATCTTGCCGCCGGCCTCGACGACGGTGGCGTCGCCCGCCTCGAGGTTTTCACCCACCTGGGCGATGGTCTCGCCGTCGATCAGGACGTCCTGCGCCTCGCCGCCCAGTACCTTCGCGCCACGGAGCAGTGTCTTCTTCGGCTCACTCATGGATTACTTCGTCTCCTCGGTACGGGCGGTGGTGGCATTGGTGACGGCGGGCACGTCTTTTGCATCGGGCACGGCCCCGCCCAGCAGCAGGTACAGGACGGCCATCCGGATGCTGACGCCGTTGGCGACCTGCTCGACGGCGGTGCAGCGGTCGGAGTCGGCGACCTCGGCGGTGATCTCCATGCCGCGGTTCATCGGGCCGGGGTGCATGACGATGGCGTGCTCGGGCATCCGGGCCATCCGCTCGCCGTCCAGGCCGTAGCGGCGCGAGTACTCGCGCTCGGTCGGGAAGAAGGCGGCGTTCATCCGCTCGCGCTGCACACGCAGCATCATCACGGCGTCGGATTTCTGCAGCACGTCGTCGAGGTCGTACGAGACGTCGCACGGCCAGGACTCGACGCCGACCGGCACCAGCGTGGGCGGGGCCACGAGGGTGACGTGGGCGCCGAGCGTGGTGAGCAGATGGACGTTGGACCGGGCGACGCGGCTGTGCAGGACGTCGCCGACGATCGTGATGCGGCGCCCTTCGAGGTCGCGCCCTATGCCGGCGTCCCGGCCGACGAGGCGGCGGCGCATGGTGAAGGCGTCGAGCAGGGCCTGGGTGGGGTGTTCGTGGGTGCCGTCGCCCGCGTTGACGACGGCTCCGTCGATCCAGCCGGAATTCGCGAGCCGGTAGGGGGCGCCGGAAGCGTGGTGGCGGATGACGACGGCGTCGGCGCCCATCGCCTCCAGGGTGAGCGCGGTGTCCTTGAGCGACTCTCCCTTGGAGACGGACGAGCCCTTGGCCGAGAAGTTGATGACGTCGGCGGAAAGGCGCTTGGCCGCGGCCTCGAAGGAGATCCGGGTGCGGGTGGAGTCCTCGAAGAAGAGATTGACGACGGTACGGCCGCGCAGGGTGGGCAGCTTCTTGATCGGCCGGTCGGCGACCCGGGCCATCTCCTCGGCGGTGTCGAGGATGAGGACGGCGTCGTCGCGGGTGAGGTCGGCGGCCGAGATGAGGTGGCGCTTCATCTGGGTGTGCTCCGGTGTGTGGCGGTTTGCGGGGCATGCGGGCGTGCAGGCACGGGCCCGTAGGGCTTCGGTGTCGGGCCTCGGGTCCGGCTTCGGCTCGGCTTCTGCGGTCGGGGCCTCGGCCTCGGAGGGCCGTACGGGTGCTACTGCTCGCCGGCCGGGGCGGTCTCGTGCACACCGAGCAGCACGGTGTCGCGACCGTCCTCCTCGGCGAGCTGGACCTTGACCGTCTCCCGCAACGACGTGGGGAGGTTCTTGCCGACGTAGTCGGCGCGGATGGGCAGTTCACGGTGGCCGCGGTCGACGAGGACCGCGAGCTGGACGGCGCGCGGGCGGCCGATGTCGTTCAGCGCGTCGAGTGCGGCGCGGATGGTGCGGCCGGAGAAGAGCACGTCGTCGACGAGGACGACCAGACGGCCGTCGATGCCGTCGGCGGGAATGTCCGTGCGCGCGAGGGCGCGGGCGGGACGGAGCCGCAGGTCGTCGCGGTACATGGTGATGTCGAGGGAGCCGACCGGGATCGTGCGGCCGGTGATCTCCGCGAGCTTGTCGGCGAGCCTGCGGGCAAGATAGACCCCGCGTGTCGGAATGCCGAGGAGCACCACGTCCTCGGCGCCCTTCGCGCGCTCGACGATCTCGTGGGCGATGCGGGTCAGTACCCGCGCGATGTCGGGGCCCTCAAGAACAGGGCGCGCCGCTTCTGAGCTGTGTGTGTCCATACGAAACGGACCTCCTTCTCCGCCTCACGGGACGGACCTTAAAGGACGTCGGATTTGCGCCGTCCACGGTACCAGGGTCCTGCCCGGCCCCTGGTCACACCCTCGGGAGGGTCGTACGGACCATCCGGCTTGACGCAGCCAAGTAACGCTGCGTAACCTCACAGTGAGTGACCAGCCGCGCGGCGGAGCCGCACGTCGATACAGTGTCCGGGGAGCTATATGTCCAGCGAATACGCAAAACAGCTCGGGGCCAAGCTCCGCGCCATCCGTACCCAGCAGGGGCTGTCGCTCCACGGGGTGGAGGAGAAGTCCCAGGGCCGCTGGAAGGCCGTCGTCGTCGGGTCCTACGAGCGCGGGGACCGTGCCGTGACGGTGCAGCGTCTCGCCGAGCTGGCCGATTTCTACGGGGTCCCGGTCCAGGAGCTTCTCCCGGGCACCACGCCCGGTGGGGCCGCTGAACCGCCACCGAAGCTCGTCCTGGACCTGGAGCGCCTGGCCCATGTCCCCGCCGAGAAGGCCGGTCCGCTGCAGCGTTACGCGGCGACGATCCAGAGCCAGCGCGGTGACTACAACGGCAAGGTGCTCTCGATCCGCCAGGACGACCTGCGCACGCTCGCCGTCATCTACGACCAGTCGCCCTCGGTCCTCACCGAGCAGCTGATCAGCTGGGGCGTGCTGGACGCGGATGCGCGCCGTGCGGTCGCGCACGAAGAGGGCTGACGCCACACCAGCAGAAACGTACCGCCGGGCCGGGGGAAGCAACGCTTCCACCGGCCGCGGCCGTTCGGGACGCCGGGCACCTTCAGCCTGTCCGGCGTTCGAGGACGGACACACGCCCGCTGAACGTGGGCGGTACACAACCAGCCCGTCCGGGGCTTGAGGACGGACACACCGCCCCACCGGACGCGGGCGGCACGCTGCCGCGCCCCCCGAACGGCACGCGCGAACGCCGACCCGCGGAAACGGCCGAAGGCCCGCAGCGCATGCGCTGCGGGCCTTCGTGGCTCAGCCGTGGCCGAGGCGCCGGCCTAGGCGTCGCGACGCAGACTCGGCTTCAGGTCCTTGAAGCGGCCCAGCAGGCCGTTCACGAAGGACGGGGAGTCGTCCGTGGAGAACTCCTTGGCGAGCTGCACCGCCTCGTCGATCACCACCGCGTCGGGGGTCTCATCCACCCACACCAGCTCGTACGCGCCGAGCCGCAGGATGTTGCGGTCGACGACGGGCATCCGGTCGAGCGTCCAGCCGACCGCGTAGGTGGCGATGAGCTCGTCGATCCGGGCCGCATGCTTCGCGTACCCCTCGACCAGCTCCATCGTGTACTCACCGACCGGCGGCTGACGGTCGTCGGTCCGCGCGTGCCGGATCCAGTCGGCGAGGACCGTCTGCACGGAGACTCCGCGCTGGTCGGCCTCGAACAGGATCTGGAAGGCGCGCTTGCGGGCCTTGTTGCGGGCAGCCACGGTTAGCTGTTCACCCGGCCGAGGTAGTCGCCGGAACGGGTGTCGACCTTGATCTTCTCACCGGTGGTGATGAAGAGCGGGACCTGGATGGTGTAACCGGTCTCCAGGGTGGCGGGCTTGGTGCCGCCGGTGGAGCGGTCGCCCTGGACGCCCGGCTCGGTCTCCTGGATGACCAGCTCGACGGCGGCCGGGAGCTCGACGTAGAGCACCTCGCCCTCGTGCGTGGCCACGGTGGCGGTGAAGCCCTCGATGAGGAAGTTCGCGGCGTCACCGACGGCGGCGCGGGCGACGTGCAGCTGGTCGTACGTCTGCATGTCCATGAAGACGAAGTAGTCGCCGTCCATGTACGAGAACTGCATGTCGCGGCGGTCGACGGTGGCCGTCTCGACCTTCACGCCGGCGTTGAACGTCTTGTCGACGATCTTGCCGGACAGCACGTTCTTGAGCTTGGTGCGCACGAAGGCCGGGCCCTTGCCGGGCTTGACGTGCTGGAACTCGACGACGGACCAGAGCTGGTCGTTGTCGAGCTTGAGCACCATGCCGTTCTTGAGGTCGTTCGTGGTGGCCACGGTTGCGGAATCTCCTGGACTGACGCTGGTGGACGACCAGGGAGTGCGAAAGTGCACGCTGCGCGCTAGAGCGCGAGCAGCTCCTTGGTCGTGATGGTGAGTAGCTCGGGTCCGCCGTCCGCCTCCTGGCGCACGACGAGCGTGTCATCGATCCGGACCCCGCCCCGGCCCGGGAGGTGGACCCCCGGTTCGACGGTGACCGGCACACAAGCGTCCAGTTTACCCATGGCGGCAGGCGACAGCTGCGGGTCCTCGTCGATTTCGAGCCCGACGCCGTGCCCGGTCGAGGGCGGGAGGCCGTCGCCGTGCCCGCCGGCGTCGAGCACCTGACGGGCGGCGCGGTCGACCTCGCGGTACTCGGTGCCGGGCGCAAGGGCCTCGCGGCCGGCCCGCTGAGCGGCGAAGACGAGGTCGTACAGCTCGATCTGCCAGTCGGCCGGGGTGGTTCCGATGACAAAGGTACGGGCGATCTCGCAGCAGTAGCCGCGGTAGTTCGCGCCGAGACACACGGCGAGAAAATCGCCTTCCTCGACACGGCGGTCCGAGGGCCGGTGCCGGCCGAGCCCAGCGTTGGGGCCGGTGGCGACGGAGGTGGGGAAGGCGGGGCCGTCGGCCCCGTGGTCGACGAGCCGGCGCTCCAGCTCCAGGGCGAGATGCCGCTCGGTGCGGCCGACGAGGATGGATTCGAGCAGTTCGCCGAGGGCCTGGTCGGTGATCTCGGCGGCGATGCGGATGCAGGCGATCTCGTCCTCGTCCTTGACCATCCGCTGCTGCTCCACGGCACCACCGAGGTCGCAGAAGCGCAGGTGTGGGGCGACCGAGCCGAGGGCGCGGTGGCGGGCGACGGTGAGGTGGTGCTCCTCGACGGCGAGGGACTCGGCGCCGGCGGCCCGGGCGGCCTGGGCCGCGGCGACGGCCGCGTCGCCTCCGTGGTTGGGCAGCACGGCCTGACGCAGCCGTTCGTCGATCCTGCCGTGAGCGGGGTCGCCGGTGGGCGCACTGGGACAGAGCACGGTGTCGGCGGCGGGCCCTCCGGGGCCCAGCAGCAGTACGGCACCGGGCGGCGCAGCGCCCGCGAGGTAGCGGACGTTTGCGGGTCGGGAAACCAGGGCCGCTGAGCTGCCGACGGCCGCGAAGCGGTCCCGCAACAGCCCGCGCCGGGCAGCGAACACCTCGGACATGCCACGAGCCTAAGAGCGTCGAGCCGATTCGGCCGGTCGAGCGCGTCCGTGTGGGGTGGGGGCGCTGCCCCCGGCCCCTGCTGGGGCTCCGCCCCGCCCCCGTTTCCCCGGGCTCTGCCCCGCACCCCTGGACGCCGGGTGGCCTGCGCCAGGACCCCCGCGCCCGCCTCCGGGTGCCGAGCTGCGGGCAAGGCCCCAAGGCCGTGACCCCGGTGCCGTCCGCCGGGCCGAGTGTCCGTCCTCGAACGCCGGACAGGCTGGAAACGCGTCCTTTCCCAGGCGCCGGAGGGGCCCCACGCCCACAGGGCGTAGGGGTCGGCGCAGGCACAGCCCCCGCCTACCAGGCCGGCGGGCTTGCGATCGAGCGGGCCAGGACGTCGTCGAGGATGTGGGCCGTGGTCTCGACGTCGTACTTGGAGTTGTCGATGATCGGGAGGCCCGAGCCGTACCAGCCGGCCATGCGGCCGTGGATGCCGGCGACCTCCTCGTCGGAGAGGCGGCGGTTGCCGCTGCGCTCCGCGTTCCGCTCGAGGACGACCTCGAGGCCGGGGAGCAGGACGACCGGCAGCAGGCCAGGACCCACATGGCGTTTCCACCCGCCGAGGCCGACGACCGGGCGGTCCGGGAAGACCGCGTCGTCGAGGATGCAGGAGATGCCGTTGGCCAGGAAGTTGCGGGCGGCGAAGCCGCAGGTGCGGCGGGCGAGACGGTACTGGGCCTCGGACTGGTCGTTCCAGCCGGACTGCGGGTCGGCGAAGCCGGAGCAGACCCATTCGCGGACGTCGTCGAGGCTGATGTGCGCGGTGGGTACGCGGCGGCCGGAGGCCCAGTGGCGGGCCACGGTCGTCTTGCCCGCGCCGGCGGGGCCGATGAGGAGCACCGCGAGCGTGGCGGTGCCGGTGCCGCTCTCGACGGGCGGAGTAGGGGTCCCCCCGGGCGAAGCCATGGGGGAGGGTATGGGAACCGGCCTGCCCGGGGGCAGCTGCACATGTCCCGTGGTGTCAGGGGACGGTGGCACGGCGGCGTGCTGCGGGGCGGGACCGGTCCAGCCGGGCGGAGGCGGGCCCTGCGGCTGCGGCGGCGGAACGGGGTGCTGGGCCCGGTGCTCCCATCCGGCCGCCGGCCCGTGCCCGGGTCCCTGGGGCGGCGGCGGACCCCCCACTCCGTGCTGCATCCGGTGCCACTCCGTCTCGTACGACTTCACGCTGGTCGGGCGGCAGTTGACCCGCCCGTACCGAACGGTACCCTCCCCGGCCGCCACAGTGGGAACGGCCGGGGCCGGTACGAAGTGCCCGGTCGGAGCCGGTTCAGCCGTCGAGTTCGTCGGCGAGGGCCCGCAGGGCCAGCCGGTACGAGCCGATCCCGAAGCCCGCGACCGTTCCGGAGGCGACCGCCGCGACCACCGAAGTGTGGCGGAATTCCTCCCGTGCGTACGGGTTGGAGATGTGCACCTCGATGAGCGGCGCGGTCCGCTGGGCCGCGGCGTCGCGCATCGCGTACGAGTAGTGCGTGAACGCACCGGGGTTGAGCACGACCGGCAGGGAGCCGTCGGCCGCCTCGTGGAGCCAGCGGACCATCTCCGCCTCGTCGTTCGTCTCGCGGACGTCGACGTCGAAGCCGAGCTCCTTGCCCAGCGACCGGCAGGCGTCCACCAGTCCGGCGTACGACGTGGCGCCGTACACATCGGGCTCCCGCGAGCCGAGCCGCCCGAGGTTCGGCCCGTTCAGGACGAGGACACGACGGCTCATGCCGACACCTCACCGAACGCGGCGAGCAGGACCGCGGGGTCCGGGCCCTCCAGCACGGTCGGCTTGGCCAGGCCGTCGAGGACGATGAAGCGCAGCAGATCGCCGCGGGACTTCTTGTCGACCCTCATCGTCTCCAGGAGCTTCGGCCACTGGTCGCCGCGGTACGTCAGCGGCAGCCCGACCGACTCCAGGACGGTGCGGTGCCGGTCGGCCGTCGCGTCGTCCAACCGCCCGGCGAGCCGCCCGAGTTCGGCGGCGAAGACCATGCCGACGGAGACGGCGGCGCCGTGGCGCCACTTGTAGCGCTCGTTCTTCTCGATGGCGTGCGCCAGCGTGTGGCCGTAGTTGAGGATCTCGCGCAGGCCCGACTCCTTGAGGTCGCTCGACACGACCTCGGCCTTGACCCGGATGGAGCGCTCGATCAGCTCGGCGGTGTGCGGCCCGGCCGGGGTGCGCGCACCCTCCGGGTCCGCCTCGACCAGGTCGAGGATCGCCGGGTCGGCGATGAAGCCGGCCTTGATGATCTCGGCCACGCCGCTGACGTAGTCGTGGACCGGGAGGGAGTCCAGCGCGCCGAGGTCGCACAGCACTCCGGCCGGCGGGTGGAAGGCGCCGACGAGGTTCTTGCCCTCGGCGGTGTTGATGCCGGTCTTGCCGCCGACGGCCGCGTCGACCATGGCGAGGACCGTGGTCGGGACCGCGATCCAGCGCACTCCGCGCAGCCACGACGCCGCGACGAACCCGGCCAGGTCGGTGGTGGCCCCGCCGCCGACGCCGACGATGACGTCGGTACGGGTGAAGCCGGTCTGGCCGAGCGCCTTCCAGCAGTACGCCGCGACCTCGACGGTCTTGGCCTCCTCGGCGTTCGGCACCTGGATGGCGACGGCCTCGTACCCCTGGTCGGCGAGGTCCTGGCGGACCGCCTCACCGGTCCCGGCGAGCGCCTCGGGGTGGATGACTGCGACGCGCTTGGCCTTGGGGCCGATCAACCCGGGGAGCTCGCCGAGCAGCTGCCGGCCGACGAGCACCTCGTACGGGTCGGTGCCGGCCGTGCCGCCGACCTGGATACGGGTCACTGCCTGGTCCGTCATGCGTCCTTCAATTCGAGTGCGTCGAGGACCGCCTGGGCGACCTCTTCGGGGGTGCGGTCGTCGGTGGCCACGACGGCCCGGGCGACTTCGGTGTACAGATGGCGGCGGGCGTCCATCAGGTCGCGCCACTGGCGGCGCGGGTTGACGGCGAGCAGCGGCCGGGCGACGCCGAGACCGGTGCGCTTGACGGCCTCCTCGACGTCCATCGAGAGATAGACGACGGGCAGCCCGGCCAGCAGTTCGCGGGTGCCCTCGTCGAGGATCGCGCCGCCCCCGAGGGCGAGGACGCCCGTGTGCTCGGCGACAGCGGCGCGTACCGCCGCGCGCTCCAGCTCGCGGAAGTGCGGCTCGCCGTCCTCGATGAAGATGTCCGAGATCTCCCGGCCCTCGGTGGCGACGATGTCGGCGTCGGTGTCCCGGTAGCCGGCGCCGAGGCGCTCGGCCAGCAGGGCGCCGACGGTGGACTTGCCGACGCCCATGGGCCCGATCAGAACGACCTGTGGACTCACCGGACGGCCAGGTTCTCGAGGTACGACCGCACGTTGCGGCGGGTCTCCGCGACGCTGTCGCCGCCGAACTTCTCGGCGACCGCGTCGGCGAGGACGAGCGCGACCATCGCCTCGGCGACGATGCCGGCGGCGGGAACGGCGCACACGTCGGAGCGCTGGTGGTGCGCGGCGGCGGCCTCACCGGTGGCGACGTCGACGGTCCTCAGGGCCCGCGGGACGGTCGCGATCGGCTTCATCGCGGCTCGTACGCGCAGCAGTTCACCGGTGGTCAGTCCGCCCTCGGTGCCGCCGGAGCGGCCGGAGGTGCGCCTGATGCCGTCGTCGGTGGCGACGATCTCGTCGTGGGCCTGGGAGCCGGGAACGCGGGCGAGCTCGAAGCCGTCGCCGACCTCGACGCCCTTGATGGCCTGGATGCCCATGAGGGCGGCGGCAAGGCGCGCATCGAGGCGCCGGTCCCAGTGGACGTGCGACCCGAGGCCGACGGGCACGCCGTACGCGAGCACCTCGACGACGCCGCCGAGCGTGTCGCCGTCCTTGTGGGCCTGGTCGATCTCGGCGACCATCGCCTTCGACGCGTCGGCGTCGAGGCAGCGGACCGGGTCGGCGTCGAGCTTCTCGACATCGGCCGGGGTCGGGTAGACGCCGTACGGGGCCCTGGCCGCGGCCAGCTCCACGACGTGGGAGACGATCTCGATGCCCGCGGTCTCCTTGAGGTAGGAGCGGGCGACCGCGCCGAGGGCGACGCGGGCGGCGGTCTCCCGGGCGCTGGCGCGCTCCAGGATCGGCCGTGCCTCGTCGAAGCCGTACTTCTGCATGCCCGCGAGGTCGGCGTGGCCGGGCCGCGGACGGGTCAGCGGGGCGTTGCGCGCCAGCTCGGCGAGTTCGGCCGGGTCGACCGGGTCGGCCGCCATGACCTTCTCCCACTTGGGCCACTCGGTGTTCCCGACCATGATCGCGACGGGCGAGCCGAGGGTGAGGCCGTGGCGCACACCGCCCAGGAACGTGACCTCGTCACGCTCGAACTTCATCCGCGCACCGCGTCCATAGCCGAGGCGCCGCCGGGCGAGGTGGTCCGCCACCGTCTCCGTGGTGATCGGGACACCGGCGGGAAGACCCTCCAGCGTCGCCACCAGTGCGGGTCCGTGCGACTCCCCCGCGGTCAGCCAGCGCAACCTGCTCAACGGTGCTCCTCATGCTCGCGCCTGGAACTGCGACGGCGCGACCGGGTGCGCGGCCCTGGCCCGCCACCCCTGATCCTCCCACGTCCGCGGCGCCTCACGGTTCCACCGTCCGTCCTGCGGACGCCGGGAGCCATGGGTTCGACGGACAGCGAGAACCGGCCACCCTCGGTTGTTGCAGGCTCAAAGCCTACTTCTGTCGTGGGCGAGTGGATCTATCGCTCGATCCGCGGGGCCACTGGGTTCCCTGCGGTGGACGCGTTCGCGCACGTCATGGCGTCGGCCGCTCACGCCAGGGCGGCCCGCCCCGCCTCGCGCATCGCCGCCAACGGGGACCGGGTCTCGCCTGTGAACTGCTGGAACTGGAACACAGCTTGGTGGACCAGCAGGTCGAGGCCGCCCACGACGGCTCCGCCCTGCTCCGCCCAGGCAGCGGCGAGCGGGGTCGGCCAGGGGTCGTACAGCACGTCGAAGAGCGTGCCCGGACGCTCCGGTACGTACGGCACGAGCGCGTCGGTCGCTCCGGCGGGGGTGGTGGCGACGACGAGCGGGGCGTCGAAGGCGTGCGCCGCCTCCGCCCAGTCGGCGGTGTGCACCTCGATGCCGAGCCGCCCGCCCCAGCCGCGCATCTCGTCGGCGCGGGTGTGCGTCCGTACGTACGCGGTCACCGGGCCGGTGCAGATCCTCGCCAGTGCGGCGAGCGCGGAGGAGGCGGTCGCTCCCGCGCCGAGGACGGCCGCGTACTCCACCTTCTCGACGCCCCGCTCGCGCAGGGCGGCGATCATGCCCGGGATGTCGGTGTTGTCGCCGGTGCGGCGGCCGTCCTCGGTGATGACAACGGTGTTGACGGCCTCGACCGAGGCCGCGGTGTCGCTGATCGCGTCGAGGAGCGGGATGACGGCCCGCTTGAGCGGCATGGTCAGGGACAGCCCCGCCCAGGAGTCGTCGAGCCCCTGCATGAAGCCCGGCAGATCCGTCTCGTTGACCTCGAACCGGTCGTACGTCCAGTCCGTGAGGCCGAGCGCCTCATAGGCGGCGCGGTGCAGGACCGGGGACAGGGAGTGGGCGATGGGCGATCCGAGCACCGCCGCCCTGTGTCGGGTACTCACTGGCCGGACTTCTCTCGTTCCTCGTTGTACTTCTGGCGGTTGCGCTCATGCTCCTCGTTGGTCACCGCGAACAGGGTCGTTTCCTCGGTGATCGACACGAAGTAGTACCAAGGGCCGGGGGCCGGTTTGATGGCGGAGGCGAGCGCGGCCGCGCCCGGGTTGCCGATGGGGCCGGGAGGCAGGCCCTTGATGTAGTAGGTGTTGTACGGGTCCTTGAACTTGCGCAGGTCCTTGACCGCGCCCGTGTCCAGGGTACTTTCGCTCTTCGCGTAGTTGACCGTGGAGTCGAAGTCGAGCAGACCGTACGTCTCCGTGTTTCCCGGCTTGAGCCGGTTGTAGACGACGCGCGAGACCTTGTCGAAGTCGTGCTTGTACTTGCCTTCCGCCTGGACCAGGCTCGCCACGGTGATGAGTTCCAGCGGCGATTTCAGACCGAGTTTCGCGGCCTCGGCCTTGAGGTCCTTCTTCTTGTACTCCTGGTTGGCGCGGGCGACCATCGCCTTGAGGACGACCTCGGGCTTGGTGCCCTTGGCGACCGGGTAGGCGGCCGGGAAGAGGAATCCTTCCAGCGGGTCCTTGACGTTCGGCTGGCCGGTCGCCCAGTCGGGCAGGCCGAGATTCTTCGCCTGTTCGTTCGCGACCTTCTCGGTCGTTCCCTTGTCGAGTTGGAGCCGGGTGTCGATCTGCTCGTAGACCCACGAATTCCGCTTGCCTTCGGGAATGACCAGGGAATTGCGGCTCGCGGGATCGAGCATGGCCTCGACGGCGTTCGCCGCCGACATTCCCTTCTTGAGGATGTAGACGCCCGCCTGGATCTTCTTCCCGTCGGGGTTCTTCTCCTGGGCGGCGACGAAGGCGTCGACGCTCTTCACGACTCCGGCCGCCTTCAGGGCGTTGCCGATGGTGGCGCCGGTCGCGCCCTGCGGGATCTCGACCTGGACGCTGCCGGTGCCCTCGCCCGCGAAGTCGGGTGCCGCACCGAAGCGGTCCTGCCAGAAGTGGTAACCGGCATAGCCGAGGCCGCCGACGCCACCCACCAGGACCACGGCGACGAAGAGGCACGCGACGCCGCTGCGGCCCTTCTTCTGCTTCTTGGACGAGCCGCGGCCGTCGCGGCCCCCGCCGCGACGGGACCCACCCGGCTCGTCGTCGTAGTCGTCGTCCGGGCCGTCGTCACCGGTGAAGAAGGGGTGGGTCTCCTCCTCGTGCTCCGTCTCCCACTCGGGCTCGGGCTCCCGGGCCGGTGGCCTGCGGCGGCCGGGCGGCTGGGGCGGCGGGTACGCCTCGGGAGTGCTGTAGGGGTCGGGGGCCTGACCGTAGGGAGCGCCCTGCACGGGCTCGTACGGCATCACCGGATGCTGCCCGGTGTCCCATCCCCCGGCGCCGTACTGCTGGTCGCCGTACTGCTGGGGGCCGCTGTACTGCTGCGGGCCGCCGTAGGGCTGCTGCTGGCCGTGGCCGTACTGCTGCTGACCGCCGTAGTCCTGGGGGCCGCCGCCGTACTGCTGGTGCTGGTCACCGTACGGCTGCTGGTAGGGGTCCTGGTAGCCGCCGCCGTACTGCTGCGGCTGGGGCGGTTGCTGCTGACCCGGGTGCGGCTGCTGGGGCGGCTGCTGCCGGCCCAGGTACGGCTGCTGGGCACCGTACGGTCCGGCAGGGCCGCCCGGGCCCTGCTGACCTCTCCATCCCTCGTCCCCGTACAACGGGTCCTCGGGATGCCACGGTTCGGAGCCGGGGCCCCGGCCATACTCAGTCATCGATCCCCAAACAGCCGCGAGGGGACCGGACGGTCCGCCTCTACGTGTACGGCAGCTGTTCGAACGCCGCCGCGTCGCGCGGAACGTTACCGTATCGCGATCAGATGACCACTTCGACGCTCTCGCCGGGCGGATTACCCGATACCCGTTCGGTCTCAAGAGCGTTCTGAAGGATGATCACAGCGGCTGCCTGATCGATGACAGACCGGCCCTTCTTGGACTTCACGCCCGATGCACGGAGCCCCTGACCGGCCGTCACTGTGGTCATCCTCTCGTCCACGAGCCGCACCGGCACCGGGGCGATGCCGCGTGCGAGCTCCTGGGCGAAGGCACGGACCTTGGCCGCCGCCGGGCCCTCGCCGCCGCTGAGCGAGCGGGGCAGGCCGACGACGACCTCGAGCGGTTCGTACTCCTCGACGAGCTGTCGCAGCCGCCGGTGGGCGGCCGGGACGTCACGTCCCGGCACGGTCTCCACCGGGGTGGCGAGGACCCCGTCGGGGTCGCACGAGGCGACCCCGATCCGGGCGTCCCCGACGTCGATCGAGAGACGACGTCCTCTGCGCATGTCGATCAGGCCGTCTCGGCGACCAGGCGCTCGACGGCGTCGATGGCGTCGCCGATCGCGGCCGGGTTCTGGCCGCCGCCCTGGGCGACGTCCGGCTTGCCGCCACCGCCGCCGCCGAGGGTCTTGGCGGCCGTACGGACCAGCTCGCCGGCCTTGAGGCCGCGCTCGCGGGCGGCCTCGTTGGTGGCGATGACGGTCAGCGGGCGGCCGTTGGCCGTGGCGAACAGGGCCACGACGGCCGGGCGGTCACCCGGGATGCGGCCGCGGACGTCGAGGACCAGCTTGCGCAGGTCGTCGGCGGAGGTGCCGTCCGGGACCTGGCCGGTGACCAGGGCCGTGCCGCGGACGTCCTTGGCGCCCTCGGCGAGCCCGGCAGCTGCCTGGAGGACCTTCTCCGCGCGGAACTTCTCGATCTCCTTCTCGGCGTCCTTGAGCTTGCCGAGCATGGTGGCGATCTTCTCGGGCAGCTCCTCGGGGCGGCCCTTGACCAGCTCCTGGAGCTGGGCGACGACCGTGTGCTCCCTGGCCAGGAAGTTGTACGCGTCGACGCCGACGAGGGCCTCGATACGGCGCACGCCCGAGCCGATCGACGACTCGCCGAGCAGCTTCACCAGACCCAGTTGGGCGGTGTTGTGCACGTGCGTACCGCCGCAGAGCTCCTTGGAGAAGTCGCCGATGGTGACGACCCGGACCCGCTCGCCGTACTTCTCGCCGAACTCGGCGATGGCACCCTGCTTCTTGGCCTCGTCGATGCTCATGATCTCGGCCTGGACGTCGAGCTCACGGGCGAGCACCTCGTTGATCTTCTGCTCGACGTCGGTGAGGACCGTGCCGGGGACGGCGGACGGCGAGCCGAAGTCGAAGCGGAAGCGGCCGGGCGAGTTCTCGGAACCGGCCTGGGCCGCCGTCGGGCCGAGGGCGTCGCGCAGCGCCTGGTGCGTGAGGTGCGTGGCGCTGTGGGCGCGGGCGATGGCGCGGCGGCGCCTGACGTCGATGGCGGCGTAGGCGGAGGCGCCCACGGTCACCTCGCCGACCTGCACCGAGCCCTTGTGCACGGAGACGCCGGGCACGGGCTGCTGGACGTCGCGGATCTCGATGACGGCGCCGGTGTCGAGCTTGATCCGGCCCTGGTCGGCGAGCTGGCCGCCGCCCTCGGCGTAGAACGGGGTACGGTCGAGGACGACCTCGACCTCGTCGCCCTCGGAGGCGGCGGGCGACGGAACGCCGTCGACGAGCAGGCCGACGATGGTCGACTCGCCCCCGTTGTGGGAGTAGCCCGTGAACTCGGTCGAGCCGGCGGTGTCGGCGACCTCGCGGTAGGCGGACAGGTCGGCGTGACCGGTCTTCTTGGCCTTGGCGTCGGCCTTGGCGCGCTCGCGCTGCTCCTTCATCAGACGGCGGAAGCCGTCCTCGTCCACGGTCAGGCCCTGCTCGGCGGCCATCTCGAGGGTGAGGTCGATGGGGAAGCCCCAGGTGTCGTGGAGCAGGAAGGCCTTGTCGCCGGCGAGCACCTTCGAGCCGGCGCTCCTGGCCTCGGTGACGGCACCGTCCAGGACGTTCGTTCCGGCGTTCAGCGTCTTGAGGAAGCGGGCCTCTTCGGCGAGCGCGACGGTCTCGATGCGCTTGCGGTCGGTCTCCAGCTCCGGGTACTGCTGGCCCATGGTCTTGATGACCACGTCGATGAGCGCGCCGACGACCGGCTCCGTGGCGCCGAGCAGCCGCATGTTGCGGATGGCGCGGCGCATGATGCGGCGCAGCACGTAGCCCCGGCCCTCGTTGCCCGGGGTGACGCCGTCGCCGATGAGCATCACGGACGTCCGGATGTGGTCGGCGACCACGCGCATCGAGACGTCCGAGGCATGGTCGGCGCCGTAGCGCACGCCGGTGAGCTCGGTGGCCTTGTCCATGACGACGCGCAGGGTGTCGGTCTCGTACATGTTCTGCACGCCCTGCAGGATCATGGCGAGGCGCTCGAGGCCGAGACCGGTGTCGATGTTCTTGCTCGGCAGGTCGCCGAGGATCTCGAAGTCCTCCTTGCCGGACCCCTCTCCGCGCTCGTACTGCATGAAGACCAGGTTCCAGATCTCCACGTAGCGCTCGTCGTTGACGGCGGGGCCGCCCTCGGGGCCGAACTCGGGGCCGCGGTCGTAGTTGATCTCCGAGCAGGGGCCACAGGGGCCGGGGACGCCCATGGACCAGAAGTTGTCCTTCTTGCCGAGGCGCTGGATGCGCTCGGCGGGAACGCCGATGATCTCGCGCCAGATGCGCTCGGCCTCGTCGTCGTCGAGGTAGACGGTGATCCAGAGCTTCTCCGGCTCCAGCCCGTAGCCGCCGTCCGCCACGGGGGCGGTGAGCAGCTCCCAGGCGAGCTTGATGGCGCCTTCCTTGAAGTAGTCGCCGAAGGAGAAGTTGCCGCACATCTGGAAGAACGTGCCGTGGCGGGTGGTCTTGCCGACCTCTTCGATGTCGGGCGTACGCACACACTTCTGCACGCTGGTGGCGCGCGGAGCGGGCGGCTTGACCTCGCCGAGGAAGTACGGCTTGAAGGGAACCATTCCCGCGTTGACCAGCAGCAGAGTCGGGTCGTCCGCGATGAGCGACGCCGAAGGCACGACGGTGTGCCCGCGCTCCTCGAAGAAGCTCAGCCAGCGGCGGCGGATTTCAGCCGACTCCATCAGTGGTCCTCATTCCGGTTGTACGAGTGCTTCTTGTCAAGCATCCCGTAGTGCTTCTCGTCCTGCTTGTGGTTTTCTCGTCGGCCCTCGAGGGCGGTCAGACGCCGCTGCGGGGGCAGCCCGTGGTGGGCGGGTGCCCCGATGCCGAGTGCGTCGCCGAGCTCGGCCTCGCGCTGGACCATCCCGGCCCGGACGTCGAGGGCGAAGCCCTTGAGGCGGTGTCCGGTCTCGATCGCCTTGTTGGCGGCCTGGGCTGCCAGGCTCTCGGGGGTCAGCTGCCTGAGCTTGCGGTTGACCTTGGTGGTGGCCCACACACCGGCGGCGGCGCCTGCGGTGAACCAGAACGCACGACGGAACATCGCGGCCTAGCCCTTCTGCTTCCGGCGCCTCGCGGCCGGCACGGTGCGGCCGACGACGACCGTGCGCCGTACCCGCTCGGGCGGCGCCTCGTCGGTCTTGTTGCGGCTCATCGCCCGGCGTACGCCGTAGCCGAACGCCGCGACCTTGACCAGCGGGCCGCCGAAGGTCGAGGCGACGGTCGTGGAGAGCGCCGACGCGTTGGAGGTGACCTCCTGGACGTCGGAGGCGATGGCGTCGACCCGGTCGAGCTGGGTCTGTGCGGAGCGTACGGCCTGCGAGGCGTCCGCCAGCAGCGGCACGGCCTGCTCCGTCACGTCCGCCACCAGCTTGGTGGTCGCCCTGAGCGTCTGGGCCAGCCTCACCAGCACCACGGCGAGGAAGGAGACCAGGATCGCCCAGAAGACGGCCACCAGGATCCCGGCAACCTCTCCACCGGTCACGCTGCACCGCTCTCTGCTCGTCGTCGGGCCTTCGAAAGTCGTCCTCCGACCCTATCGCGCCGGAGGTCGCAGCCTGTACCGGATCGACCGCGTCCCGGAGGGGAGTTGCGCAGGCCGATTGTACGGACTGTTCGCACCCGAGCACGCAGCGTGCACGCCGCGGCGACGGCAATCTCCCGGCAGACCCGGGCAATTCGGTCTCGGCCCTCTCGTCCGCGGCCAACTCCCGTGCGCGCTCGACGGGTTGCGAACAGCTCGGGGCGCAGCCGGTACGGGAACGCGGAAGCCCGCCGCTCCCCCGCAGGCAGGCGGGGAAGCGACGGGCTCGGGCGCGTGAGGCCGGTGGTGCTACGACCGCTGGATCAACGGGCGTAGTACTCGACGACGAGCTGCTCGTCGCAGATCACCGGGATCTCCTTGCGGTTCGGCTCCCGGTCCAGGCGGAAGGCGAGCGCCTTGAGGTTGACCTGCAGGTAGCGCGGGATCTCGCCGTCGGGGGCGAAACCACCCTCGCGCGCGACCTGGAACAGGCTCTTCTCGCGGGAACGCTCGCGGACCGTCACGACGTCGTCCGGGCGGACACGGAACGACGGCTTGTCGACCTTGCCACCGTTGACCTCGATGTGGCCGTGGACGACCATCTGACGGGCCTGGTAGATCGTGCGGGCGATACCGGAGCGGAGCACCAGGGCGTCGAGACGGCGCTCGAGCTCGATGATCAGCGCCTCACCGGTCTTGCCCTGGACCTTGCTGGCGCGCTCGTAGGCACGGACCAGCTGACGCTCGGAGACGTCGTACTGCGCGCGAAGGCGCTGCTTCTCGAGCAGACGGACCTTGTAGTCCGAAGTCTGCTTGCGGCCGCGGCCGTGCTCACCCGGCGGGTAGGGGCGAGCCTCGAAGTACTTGACGGCCTTCGGCGTCAGCGCGATACCAAGGGCACGGGACTTCTTGACCTTGGGACGGGACTGGTTCGGCATGAACCAACCTCTCTCGTTCTCTGTGAAATCGGCTTCACCAGGGTTAAGGGAGGTCGCATCCGCAGCCGGGGAAACCCATCGGGTCCTGCCGTGAACGGCAGACTCGGTGGGCAGCCGCTCCCCTGGTCTGGGCACATACGTGCAGCACGCGAGTGGCCCACCGACCGCCTTTTGGAGGGGTGGTGGGCTGCCCGCGACACCTTCGACGGTGCGCGACGCTCCTGGAGTCTCCGGCTCGAAAGCAGTGGAGACTCCGGCTGGATGTCCCGTTCTGGTGGTGCCGGTCGAGACCGGACACGGGACGCAGCGCTGCGGGCCAGTCTACAGGGCGTGCGAGGTGCTGCCGACACGGGAGTACCCGGCGCCGTTGATCAGCGGCCGTCGGCCGCGCCCTCGCCTCGCAGACGCTCGCGGACCTTCTCCACCACATCCGCGTACCGCGCCTCCGCGCCGTAGCGCGTCGGTTGGTAGTAGCGCCTCCCGTGGATCGCATCCGGTGCGTACTGCTGCGGTGCGATGGCGCCGGGGACGTCGTGCGGATACAGGTAGCCCTGAGCGTGACCGAGCTTGGCCGCGCCCTTGTAGTGGCCGTCGCGCAGATGGGGCGGGACCGGACCGGCCAGCCCGCCGCGCACGTCCGCCAGCGCCGCGCCTATCGCGGTCGTCGCCGCATTCGACTTGGGGGCGAGGGCCAGGGCGATCGTGGCGTGGCTGAGGGTCAGCGCGGCCTCGGGGAAGCCGATCATGGCGACGGCCTGGGCGGCGGCGACGGCCGTGGGCAGGGCGGTCGGATCGGCGAGACCGATGTCCTCGCTGGCCGAGATCATCAGGCGGCGCGCGATGAACCGGGGGTCCTCCCCCGCCTCGATCATCCGCGCCAGGTAGTGCAGCGCCGCGTCCACGTCGGAGCCACGGATGGACTTGATGAGCGCGCTCGCCACGTCGTAGTGCTGGTCGCCGTCGCGGTCGTACTTCACCGCGGCCCGGTCGACCGTCTCCTCCACGGTCTGCAGGGAGATCTCCTGCTCCCCCTTGGCGATGGCCGCGCCCGCGGCGGCTTCCAGGGCCGTCAGCGCCCGCCGGGCGTCTCCCCCGGCGATCCGCAGCAGATGGGCCTCGGCGTCCTCGGGGAGCGTCACCGCCCCGCCGAGGCCGCGCTCGGCGGGCAGCGCCCGTCGCAGCAGGCCGCGCAGATCGTCGTCGGTGAGCGGCTCCAGCGTCAGCAGCAGGAAGCGGGAGAGCAGCGGGGAGATCACCGAGAAGTAAGGATTCTCGGTCGTGGCCGCGATGAGCGTCACCCAGCGGTTCTCGACGGCCGGCAGCAGGGAGTCCTGCTGGGCCTTGCTGAAACGGTGGATCTCGTCGAGGAAGAGGACGGTCTCCTTGCCGAAGCCGCCGGCCGCGCGGCGGGCTCCGTCGATGACCGCCCGGACCTCCTTGACGCCCGCGGTGATCGCGGAGAGCTCCACGAACCGCTTGTTGGTCGCCTTGGAGACCACGTACGCCAGGGTCGTCTTGCCCGTGCCGGGCGGCCCCCACAGGATCACGGAGGAGGCGCCCGCCGGTCCCCCGCCGCCGTCGCCCACCAGACGCCGCAGCGGCGACCCCGGCTTCAGCAGATGCTGTTGGCCGACGACCTCGTCCAGGGTGCGCGGACGCATCCTGACGGCCAGGGGGCTCGCGGACGGGTCCTTCTCCTGGCGTTCCTCGGCAGCGGCGGTAAAGAGATCGGGCTCCACAGGGATGAAGCCTAAGTGAGGGGACTGACAACCCGGCCCGGACCCGTCGGCCCGCCCGGGCCACCGGGCCTGTCAGCCGGTCCAGAAGTCCCACCAGCGGGTCAGGATCAGCATCCCGATGACTCCGGTGTGCAGGACCGGCAGGACCCACGTGAACTCGGAGAGGAAGTTCTTCGCCCACTCCGGGGCCGGCAGCAGGCCCTTGCGGATGTTGTGCGAGGTCACGTACCAGAACATGACGATCGTGGCGACCCAGGCCAGGCAGCACCACAGGCACAGCGCGTTGATGGTGTACAGCGACTGGTACTGGAGCCAGGTGCAGAATCCGACGCCGAAGAGGGTGCCCGCGTTGAAGGTGAGCCAGTACCAGCGGCGGAAGCGGGCGCCGGCGAGCAGGCTCATGCCGACACAGATCACGATCCCGTAGGCGACGAGCCCGAGCATCGGGTTGGGGAAGCCGAAGGCCGACGCCTGCTCGCTCTCCATGACGCTGCCGCAGGACACGATCGGGTTGAGGCTGCAGCCGGGGGTGAACGTCTCCCCCGCGATCTTGGCCTCGAGGATCTTGAACTTGTCGATCGTGATGATCCAGGCGGCCAGCAGGCCGGCCGCGCCGGTGATCACGAGCAGCCATGCGAAGGCACGGCTGCCTCCGACCGCGCCCCGCACGCGCTCCGATTCCTCGCCGGAGGACACGCCGTCAACCGCTGCAGTCGTCATATCGCTGTTCCATCACTCGGTGGCTGCTGGGGCATGGTCATTCTGCCGCACATGAGACCGTGTCCACCGTTCGATGGACATAAGCATGGGACATGAGCAGGCGTGGTCGCCGGCCCCGAAGACGGGCCCGGACCGTGGTGAAGCGGTCCGGGCCCTCGTATCAGGCCGTGCTCAGGCGAGCTTCGCCCGGATCTCCGCGACCACCGCGTCCACGGCGACCGGGGCCTGCTCGCCGGACTCCAGGTCCTTGAGCTGGACCACGCCCTCCGCGAGGTCGCGCTCGCCGGCGACGATCGCGAACCGTGCGCCGCTGCGGTTCGCGCTCTTCATCGCGCCCTTGAGGCCCTTGCCGCCGTACGAGAAGTCCGCCGCGACGCCTTCCTTGCGCAGTCGCGTGACGACGCCGAAGAGGACCCGGCGGGCCTCCTCGCCCAGCGGAACCGCGAACACGCTGGTACTCGACGGGAGTTCGAGCTCGATCCCCTCCGCCTCCAGCGCCAGGACCGTGCGGTCCACGCCCAGCGCCCAGCCGACCGACGGCAGCGCCGGGCCGCCGATCATCTCGGAGAGGCCGTCGTAGCGGCCACCGCCGCCCACCGCGGACTGCGAGCCGAGACCGTCGTGGACGAACTCGAACGTCGTGCGCGTGTAGTAGTCCAGGCCGCGCACCAGCTTCTCGTCGTCCTCGTACACCACGCCCGCAGCGGTGAGCAGCTCGCGCACCTCCTCGTGGTACGCCTTGCACGCGTCGCACAGGTAGTCGCGCAGCAGCGGCGCCCCCACGAGTTGCTTCTGGACCGCGTCGCGCTTGTCGTCGAGGACCCGCAGCGGGTTGATGTCGACACGGCGGCGGGTGTCCTCGTCCAGCTCGAGCCCGCGCAGGAAGCCCTGGAGCGCGTCGCGGTAGACGGGACGGCACTCCTTGTCACCGAGCGAGTTCAGCAGGATGCGGAAGTTGCGCAGGCCCAGCGAGCGGTACGCCTGGTCGGCCAGGATGATCAGCTCGGCGTCGAGCGCAGGGTCCTCGGCACCGATCGCCTCGGCGCCGACCTGCGAGAAGTGCCTGTACCGGCCCTTCTGCGGGCGCTCGTAGCGGTAGTACGAGCCCGAGTACCAGAGCTTGACGGGCAGGTTTCCCGCCTTGTGGAGGTTGGCCTCCAGCGCCGCGCGGAGCACGGACGCGGTGCCCTCGGGACGCAGGGCGAGCTTGTCGCCGCCCTTGGTCTCGAAGGCGTACATCTCCTTGGTGACGATGTCGGTGGACTCGCCGACACCGCGGGCGAACAGCTCGACGTTCTCGAAGCCCGGCGTCTCGACGTAGCCGTAGCCGGAGTTCTTCAGCGGGGCGGAGATCGCCTCCCGCACCGCCAGGTACTTCGCGGAGTCCGGCGGGATGAGGTCGTACGTGCCTTTGGGGGCCTGGAAGGTACTCACGAAAAGTCTCGTCACATTCCTCGTCGGGGAGCGGCGGTCGTTCCGTCTCCCTGGCCGCCGGCCACCTCCCGCAGATACGGGTTGGTGGCGCGCTCGCGGCCGATGGTCGTCTGGGGGCCGTGGCCGGACAGCACCACGGTCGAGTCGTCGAGGGGCAGGCACACGCGGGCCAGCGAGTCGAGCATCTCGGCCATGTCACCGCCGGGCAGGTCGGTGCGTCCGATGGAGCCGGCGAAGAGCAGATCGCCCGAGAAGAAGACCGGCGGGATGTCCGCGGCCTCGGGCAGGCTGAAGGTCACCGACCCCTTGGTATGACCGGGCGCGTGCGACACGGTCAGCTCCAGACCCGCCAGCTTCAGCGAGGCGCCGTCCGCCAGCTCGTGGACGTCGTCCGGCTCCCCCACCGTCAGCTCGCCCATGAGCTGCGTCCCGATCGAGCGGCCGAGGGCCTTCGCCGGGTCGCTCATCATGTACCGGTCGGAGGGGTGGATCCACGCCGGTACGTCATGGGCCCCGCAGACCGGGACGACGGAGGCGACATGGTCGATGTGGCCGTGGGTGAGCATCACGGCCACAGGCTTGAGCCGATGCTTCTTGAGCGTCTCCTCGACCCCCTGGGCGGCCTGGTGGCCCGGGTCGATGATCACGCACTCCTCGCCTGCGGCCGGGGCGACCAGGTAACAGTTGGTCCCCCAGGCCCCTGCGGGGAACCCGGCAATAAGCACGATCGTCCTCGATGTGTCGTCCGACGGGGATGTTGCTGTATTGAATTGCAACAGGTCAGAGCCTACCGGCGCTGCTCATTTCACAGCCAACCCGTATACGGTACGGGCACACTCGCCCGGACGGATCACACCATTACGAGGAGAAGACCCGGTGGTCAGCAGCGATCAGCGGCGGCGGCAGCTCGCCAGGGAGAAGTTCGAGCGGCAGCAGCAGCGCCGGGAAGAGGCACGGCACAAGGCCAAGCGCCGCAACACCGTCATCGCCGCGGCACTCGCCGTGGCGCTCGCCGCGGGCGCCGCGGCGTACGCCTCGGTCGGCCTCGCGGACGGCGGCTCCGACAGCAATGACTCGGCGGCCGATTCGACCCCCTCCGCGACACCCACGGAGAGCAGCACGCCCGAGCCCGCGATGGCCATCGACGCCAAGGCCAAGTACACGATGTCGCTCAGGACCAGCCAGGGCGACATCTCCATCGCGATGGACGCGGCGAAGACGCCGCGCACGGTGAACTCGTTCAAGCACCTCGCGGACAAGGGCTTCTTCGACAGCACGAAGTGTCACCGGCTCACCACGGACGGCATCTTCGTGCTGCAGTGCGGCGACCCGAAGGGCGACGGCACCGGCGGACCCGGCTACACGATCCCGGACGAGAACCTGACGGGGCTCGGCAAGGCGGGCGCGGACGGCACGGTCACGTACGAGGCCGGCACGGTGGCGATGGCGAACACGGGACAGCCGAACAGCGGCGGCAGCCAGTTCTTCCTCGTCTACAAGGACAGCAAACTGCCCCCCGGCTACACGCCGTTCGGCACCATGGACAAGACCGGCCTGGACGCGGTCAAGGCGGTCGCGGCCGGCGGCGTCGAAGGAGGCGCGACGGACGGAGCCCCCAAGAAGGCGGTCACCGTCAAGAAGGCGGCGGTCAGCAAGGGGTGACCCGGCGAATTCGGCGGCGCCGAGTGCGGACAGCCGGGCAGCCGGTCGCCTAGATTGGCGTTGTGCAGCGCGGCCCGGCCCGCGCTGTGGAAGACGGGCGAGGCCCGTCCAGGAAACTGTGGACGATGCCCAGGGGGAGCACCCCCCTCGCAGGCATCATGTGGAGGAGGCGCTGTGAGCAGCGACCCGTGGGGCCGCGTCGACGAGACGGGCACCGTGTACGTGCGGACTTCCGAGGGCGAGCAGGTCGTCGGATCGTGGCAGGCCGGTACTCCCGAGGAGGCACTGGCCTACTTCGAGCGCAAGTACGAGGGCTTGGTTGTCGAGATCGGCCTCCTCGAGAAGCGGGTGAAGACCACCGACCTGTCGGCCAAGGATGCGATGGCCGCCATCGATCACATCCGTCACCAGGTCGACGAGCATCACGCCGTCGGTGACCTCGGCGCCCTGCGCAAGCGCCTGGACGCGCTCGTCGCGACCGTCGAGGCGCGCCGCGAGGAGCGCAAGGCACAGAAGGCCAAGCAGACCGACGAGGCCAGGCACGCCAAGGAGGCGCTGGTCGTGGAGGCCGAGGAGCTGGCGCAGAGCGAGCAGTGGCGGGCGGCCGGCGAGCGGCTGCGCGCTCTCGTGGACACCTGGAAGGGCCTGCCCCGGCTCGACCGGAAGTCCGACGACGAGCTGTGGCACCGCTTCTCGCACGCGCGCTCGGCGTTCTCCAAGCGCCGCAAGGCGCACTTCGCCTCGCTGGACGCGCAGCGCGAGGTGGCCCGGCAGACGAAGGAGCGGCTGGTCGCCGAGGCCGAGTCGCTGTCCGGCTCGACGGACTGGGGTGCCACGGCCGCGCGCTATCGCGAGCTGATGACCGAGTGGAAGGCCGCGGGCCGCGCCCAGCGCGAGCACGAGGACGACCTGTGGAACCGCTTCCGCGGCGCCCAGGACATCTTCTTCGCCGCGCGCAGCGGGGTCTTCGCCGAGCGCGACGCGGAGCAGACCGAGAACCTGAAGCTCAAGGAGGAGCTGGCGGCCGAGGCCGAGAAGCTCGTCCCGGTGACGGACCTGAAGGCAGCCCGTGCCGCCTTCCGTTCCATCAACGAGCGCTGGGAGGCCATCGGTCATGTCCCGCGCGACGCCCGGCCGAAGGTCGAGGGCCGGATGCACGCCGTGGAGCGCGCGATCCAGGAGGCCGAGGAGGCCGAGTGGCGCCGCACCAACCCGGAGGCCCGGGCGCGTGCCGAGGGTCTGACGGGCCAGCTGCAGGCGGCGGTCGACAAGCTGCGTCAGCAGATCGACGCGGCGCGTGCGTCCGGTAACAACGCCCGGGCGGACAAGCTCGCGAAGGAGCTCGAGGGCCGGCAGGCGCTGCTGGACCAGGCCCTGAAGGGCCTGGAGGAGTTCGGCGGCTGACAGGTCGTGACGAAGGCCCCGGTACGGGATTCCGTACCGGGGCCTTCGTACGTGTCGGGCGGGTCGGGGCAGCATCCACTGTGCGGCTGCGCCGCGTGGGCCCGCCGCAGGTGCTACGGGCGGCGCGCCGATGTCACGCGGTACACGTCGTACACGCCCTCCACGCCCCGGACCGCCTTGAGGACGTGGCCGAGGTGCTTGGGGTCGCCCATCTCGAAGGTGAAGCGGGAGGTGGCGACGCGGTCGCGGGAGGTCTGGACGGCCGCCGACAGGATGTTGACGTGCTGGTCCGACAGGACCCGGGTGACGTCCGAGAGGAGCCGGGAGCGGTCCAGGGCCTCGACCTGGATGGCGACCAGGAAGACCGAGGACTGCGTGGGCGCCCACTCGACGTCGAGGATCCGCTCGGGCTGCTGGGAAAGCGAGTCCACGTTGACGCAGTCCGCCCGGTGGACCGAGACGCCGCTGCCGCGGGTGACGAAGCCGATGATCGGGTCGCCGGGGACGGGCGTACAGCACCGGGCGAGCTTCACCCAGACGTCCTCGACACCCTTGACGACGACACCGGGGTCGGCGGCGGCGCGGCGCTTGCGGCCGCGGGTGCGGGACGGCGGGACGGACTCGGCGATGTCCTCGGTTGCGGCTTCCTCGCCGCCGAGGGCCTGGACGAGCTTCTGGACGACGCCCTGGGCGGCGACATGGCCCTCGCCGATCGCCGCGTACAGCGAGGAGATGTCGGGGTAGCGCATCTCGTGCGCCAGCGTCACCAGCGAGTCGCCGGTGAGGATGCGCTGGATCGGCAGGTTCTGCTTGCGCATGGCCCGCGCGATGGCGTCCTTGCCGTGCTCGATCGCCTCGTCCCGGCGCTCCTTGGAGAACCAGGCCCGGATCTTGTTCCTCGCCCGGGGCGACTTGACGAAGCCGAGCCAGTCGCGGGACGGGCCGGCACCGGTGGCCTTGGAGGTGAAGACCTCCACCAAGTCACCGTTGTCCAGGGTGGATTCGAGCGGTACGAGACGGCCGTTGACGCGGGCGCCTATGGTGCGGTGGCCGACCTCGGTGTGGACGGCGTACGCGAAGTCGACGGGAGTGGCGCCCGCGGGGAGCGCTATGACGTCGCCCTTCGGCGTGAAGACGAAGACCTCGTTGCGGGACAGGTCGAAGCGCAGGGACTCCAGGAACTCGCCCGGGTCCTCGGTCTCCTTCTGCCAGTCGAGGAGCTGCCGCAGCCACGCCATGTCGTTGACGGTGTCGTGGCCCGCGCTGCCCCTGGCGGCCTTGGGCACGTCGGTACGGATCTTGGAGGCGCCGGCGACGGTCTCCTGCTTGTACTTCCAGTGCGCGGCGATGCCGTACTCGGCGCGGCGGTGCATGTCGAACGTACGGATCTGGAGTTCGACGGGCTTGCCGTTGGGTCCGATGACCGTCGTGTGCAGCGACTGGTACATGTTGAACTTCGGCATCGCGATGTAGTCCTTGAACCGCCCCGGTACCGGGTTCCAGCGGGCGTGGACGGTGCCGAGCGCCGCGTAGCAGTCGCGGACGGTGTCGACGAGGACGCGGATGCCGACCAGGTCGTAGATCTCCGCGAAGTCACGGCCGCGGACGATCATCTTCTGGTAGACGCTGTAGTAGTGCTTCGGGCGGCCGGTGACGGTGGCCTTGATGCGTGCGGCGCGCAGATCGGACTGGACCTCGTCGGTCACTATGGCGAGGTACTCGTCGCGCTTGGGCGCGCGCTCGGCGACGAGCCGCACGATCTCGTCGTACATCTTCGGGTAGAGGATCGCGAAGGCGAGGTCCTCCAGCTCCCACTTGATGGTGTTCATGCCCAGCCGGTGCGCCAGCGGGGCGTAGATCTCCAGGGTCTCGCGGGCCTTCTTCTCCTGCTTCTCCCGCTTGAGGTAGCGCATCGTGCGCATGTTGTGCAGGCGGTCGGCGAGCTTGATGACCAGGACGCGCGGGTCCTTGGCCATGGCGACGACCATCTTGCGTACGGTCTCGGCCTGCGCGGCCTCACCGAACTTGACCTTGTCGAGCTTGGTGACGCCGTCGACGAGGAGCGCGACCTGGTCGCCGAAGTCGCGGCGCAGGGTGTCCAGGCCGTACTCGGTGTCCTCGACGGTGTCGTGCAGGAGGCCCGCCATCAGCGTCGCCGGATCCATGCCGAGCTCGGCGAGGATGGTGGTGACGGCGAGGGGGTGCGTGATGTACGGATCGCCGCTCTTGCGCTTCTGACCGCGATGCCAGCGCTCGGCGACCTGGTAGGCCCGCTCGATCTGGCGGAGCGTCGACGTCTCGATCTTCGGATCGTTGCTCCGGACGATGCGGAGCAGGGGCTCCAGGACCGGGTTGTACGGGCTGGAGCGCTGCACGCCGAGGCGGGCGAGGCGGGCGCGGACACGGTTCGACGAACCGCCGGAGCGCGTCGCCGGGGCGGGCGCGGGCTTCGGGGCGGACACGGGGGCGGGAGCGGAGGCCGATCCGTTCGTACGCTCGGGCGCGGCCGCGGCCTCGGGCTTCTCCGCGGACTTCTTCTCGGGCGCGGCAGGGACCGCCACAGCCCTGTCGGCCTGCTGCTCGGGCTGCGCGGTGGCGCGCTGGGCCTCGTCTGGCAAGAGCACTCCTCGTGCGGATCCGGGTCCCCCGGTCAGGCCCGGAAAGGCCATGGTATCGACCCCGGGCGTTCACCTCGCCCCGGGACGGGGACTGTCCAGAACGCGGAACGGGCACCCGGTGTTCCCGGGTGCCCGTTCCGTACCGCCGTATGCCGGTGCTGAGCTGCTCAGACCGTGATCAGAGCGTCGAGCGGGGCGCCTCGCAGGGCAGGCTCCAGACGGGCACGCCCGCCGAGGAAGCCCAGCTCCATCAGTATCGCGACGCCCGCGACCTCGGCGCCGGCCCGGCGGATCAGCTCCAGGGAGGCCTCCGCCGTGCCGCCGGTGGCGAGGACGTCGTCGATGACCATGACGCGGTCGTCCGTGCCGAGGTCCTCGGCGTGGATCTCGATCTCGGCCGTGCCGTACTCCAGCTCGTACGCCTGCGACAGGGTCGCTCCGGGAAGCTTGCCCGCCTTGCGTACGGGGATGAAGCCGATCCCGGCCTGTACCGCGACGGGCGCGGCCAGGATGAAGCCGCGGGCCTCCAGGCCGACGATCTTCGTCGCGCCGTGGCGGACGCACAGCTCGGCGAGGGCCTCCGTCAGCGCGGTGAACGCGGCCGGGTCCGCCAGCAGCGGCGTGATGTCCTTGAACATCACGCCCGGCTTCGGGTAGTCCGGCACGTCACGGATGCGGCTGAGCAGCAACTCCCGCTTGCTCTCCGTCATCGGCGCTTCCCCGACGAGGGACGTCCGCGGCCATGGCCTCGCTGGCCGACGACCGTGCCGGCCACGGTCGCGCCGGACACCGCGTCGTGGGGCTCGGCGCCCGCACCTTCCGCGTCCGCGTCGTCGGCGGACTCGCCCTTGGCGGCGGCGGCCGCGCGCTTGGCGAGGACCCGCTTCTTCAGGGCCTTCATCTGCGGCTCGCGCTCCTTCAGGTCGGCGACCAGCGGAGTGGCGATGAAGATCGACGAGTACGCACCGGCCGCGAGACCGACGAACAGTGACAGCGAGATGTCGTTGAGCATGCCCGCGCCGAGGAAGCCGCCGCCGATGAACAGCAGACCGGCGACCGGCAGGAGCGCCACGACCGTGGTGTTGATCGAACGGACCAGCGTGCCGTTGATGGAACGGTTGGCGATCTCGCTGTACGTCCAGCGGGTCTGCTTGGTGATGTCCTTCGTGCCTTCCTTGAGGCTGTCGAAGACGACCACCGTGTCGTACAGCGAGTAGCCGAGGATGGTCAGCAGACCGATCACCGTACCCGGCGTGACCTCGAACCCGACCAGGGCGTAGATACCGACCGTGATCGTGATGTCGTGGATCAGGGCGACAAGGGCGGCGACCGCCATGCGCCATTCGAAGGCGATCGCCAGATAGATCACCACGAGGAGCATGAACACGCCGAGGCCGGTCCACGCCTTGTTGGCGATCTGCTCACCCCAGCTGGGGCCGACCAGCTCCGCGTTGATCTCGCCCTTGATGTTCAAGTCCTGGGCGAGCTGCTTGCCCACCTCGCGGGCCTCGGCGGTGTCCAGCTCGCTGACCTGGATCCGCAGCGTGTCGTTGCCGAGCTTCTGGACGATCGCGGGGTGCCCGGAGGCCTCCTGCGCGTACTCCTGGGCCTGGGTGACGGACACGCTCGTCTTCGGGGTGGTGAAGACGGCACCGCCCTTGAACTCGATGCCCATGTTGAGACCCCGCACCGCCAGGCCGACGATGGCCGTGATGGTGATCAGGATCGAGATGCCGTACCAGATCTTCCGCTTGCCGATGAAGTCGTAGCCGACCTCACCGCGGTAGAGCCTGGCGCCGATGGTGCCGAGACGCGACATCTCACGCCTCCTTCGGGTCGATGGGGGCGGAGACACGGCGCGAGCGCAGCGGCGGCTTGGCCCCGAGGCGCTTCGGGTCCAGTCCGGACCAGGGGTGGCCGCTCGCGAAGAACTTCCTGCGGGCGAGGAGCGTCATCAGCGGCTTGGTGAAGAAGAACACCACGACGACGTCGAGCAGGGTGGTCAGGCCGAGCGTGAACGCGAAGCCCTGGACCTTGCCGACAGTGACGATGAAGAGCACCGCGGCAGCGAGGAACGACACGAAGTCGGACACCAGGATGGTGCGCCGGGCGCGCGGCCAGGCACGCTCGACGGCCGGGCGCAGCGTCCGGCCCTCGCGGATCTCGTCACGGATGCGCTCGAAGTACACGATGAACGAGTCGGCGGTGATACCGATCGCGACGATGGCACCACAGACTGCCGGGAGATTCAGCGCGAAGCCGATGGCCGGACCGAGCAGGGACATCAGCGTGTACGTGAGGATCGCCGAGACCAGAAGGCTGAGCAGGGCGACGATCGACAGACCGCGGTAGTAGGCCACCAGGTAGATCACGACGAGCGCGAGGCCGATCGCGCCGGCGATGAGGCCGGCCTTCAGCTGCTCGCCGCCGAGCGCGGCGGTGACGGTGGTGACGCTCTGCTGGTCGAAGCTCAGCGGCAGCGCACCGAAGCTGAGGATGTTGCCCAGGTCCTGGGCGGACTGCTGGGTGAAGCTGCCGGAGATCTCGGCGCTCGCGCTGAGGGTCTGGTTGACCTGCGGGGCCGAGACGACATCGCCGTCGAGGACGATCGCGAACTGGTTCTGCGGCGACGGCTGCTGCGACAGCTTGCTGGTGATCTTGGAGAACTTCTTCGAGCCCTCGCTCGTGAAGTCCATCTGGACGATCCACATGCCGCGCTGCGGGTCGAGCACGCCCTTGGCGTCGTCGACGTCACGGCCGTCGACCTCGGCCGGGCCCAGGAGGTACTTCTCCCACTGGCCCGCGCTGTTCTTGCCACAGGCGACGATGGGGTCCTCGGGCTTGGTGCCCCTGGCCACATTGACACGGGCCGACTTGTCGAGGCAGTTCAGCTCGGTGAACTTCTGCTGGAGCGCTGCGGTCGCCGGGTCGGGCGTCGGCGCCGGGGGCGGCGTCGCCGCCGGCGGGTTCGACGCGGAGCCGGTCGGCGTGGGCGAGGGGGCCTTCAGCGCGTCGGTGACGGCGCGGCCCTGCGTGGTGGGGCTGGCGGTCGGCGTGCCGGACGGGGCGGTCGCCTTGTCCTTGCCGTCGTCACCCTTGCCCGAAGGGCTGGCGCTCGGGGAGGTGCTCGCGGTGGGCTCCGGGGTCACCGGGCCACCGGCCGCGACATTCAGGACGGGCCGGAAGAACAGCTGGGCCGTGGTGCCCACCTGCTGCTGGGCCTGCTCCGAGTTCGTCCCCTTGGGGATGTTGACGATGATGTTCTCGCGGCCCTGGGTCTGGACCTCGGCCTCGGAGACTCCGAGACCGTTCACACGGCGCTCGATGATCCCGACCGCCGTGTTCATGTTGGTCTCGTTGACCGCGCTCTCCTTGCCGGGCTCCGCCACGGCCTTGAGCGTGATCGTCGTACCGCCCGCGAGGTCGATGCCCAGTCGCGGCGTGGTGTCCCCGGACCAGAACATCCCGCCGAGGAGAGCGGCCATGACGATCAGCATCAGCGCGAGGGTACGCCCCGGCCTCCCCTGAGCCCCCGGCGCCTTTCGGCCCTTCTTCGGTGCTGCCACCTTCTCGTTTCTCCCTGTCCAACCGCCCCGCGCCGGGTGTGCGACGGGGTGGCCACGAAGTGTTGTGGGGACCTGCCCCCGCAGTGTCGGCACGAACCGGGGACCGCGGCCGTCGCCGATCAGGCGGCCCGCGGTCCCCGGTCGCAGTTACTTCGCGTCGGTGTCGCCGTCCGTCTTCTCGTCGTCCTTGGCGTCCTTGGCGTCCTTGACCTCGGGGGCGGAGCCGGCGTCGTCCGCCTCGTCCTTCTTGCCGAGGTCGATCTTGCCGTCCTTCGCGTCCTCGGTCAGCGAGGAGGCGTCGTCCGGGACGACCGGGGTGTCGCTCTTGAGGGCGTCGTCACCGTCGCCGTGCACGATCCGGTTGTACTCGGCGTCCTCGAGGACCGCACCGATGGCGTTCTTCGCGAAGACGAGGTGGACGCCGGGCGCGGCCTCGAGGAGGACCGTGTCGTCGTTGACCTCCTTGACGGTGGCGTACAGACCGCCGATGGTCCGCACGCCCGTGCCGGGCTGCATCTGGTTCCGCATGTTCGCCGCCGCCTGCTGCTTCTTCTTGGCAGAGCGGGTCATCAGGAACATTGCCCCGATGAGCACGATGAAGGGGAGGAGGGTCACGATATCCACGGGACGGAATTCCTTCGCACGACCGCGCTGGTAGCGGCCTGATCTACGGGGGTGGGCACGCCGACCTTGAAGGGCGGCACCGGCGGAGTCTAAGCGAGTCCGCATCGATGGAACAACGCCCAGCATGGCACCGTGGTTCCCGGCCCGGCGACCGTCCGCGCCATCACGCCCCGAACAGACCCTGTTGTCCGCTTGCACCCGTCCCGTTCGCTCCACCGCCGTGTTGCGGCGGTACGAGGCCGAGATGGGCCCATGCCGCGGGTGTCGCGATCCGGCCACGCGGGGTGCGGGCGAGCAGTCCCTCCCGTACGAGGAAGGGCTCGGCGACCTCCTCGACCGTCTCGCGCTCCTCCCCCACGGCCACGGCCAGCGTGGACAGCCCGACGGGCCCGCCGGCGAACAGCTTGAGGAGTGCCTGGAGCACCGCGCGGTCGAGCCGGTCGAGCCCGCGTGCGTCCACCTCGTACACGCCGAGGGCCACAGCGGCGATGTCGCGGGTGATCCGGCCGTCCGCCTTGACCTGGGTGTAGTCCCGGACGCGGCGCAGCAGCCGGTTGGCGATACGGGGCGTGCCGCGGGAGCGTCCGGCGATCTCGGCGGCGCCGTCCGTATCGATCTCCACGTCGAGCAGCCTGGCCGAGCGGTGGATGACGCGCTCCAGCTCTGCCGGCTCGTAGAACTCCATGTGCGCGGTGAAACCGAAGCGGTCCCGCAGCGGCGGGGGCAGCAGTCCGGCCCGGGTGGTGGCGCCGACCAGGGTGAACGGCGGCAGCTCCAGCGGGATGGCGGTGGCACCGGGCCCCTTGCCGACGATGACGTCGACGCGGAAGTCCTCCATCGCCATGTACAGCATCTCCTCGGCGGGCCGGGACATCCGGTGGATCTCGTCGAGGAAGAGGACCTCGCCCTCCTGGAGCGAGGACAGGATCGCGGCGAGGTCGCCCGCGTGCTGGATGGCGGGACCCGAGGTGATGCGGATCGGGGCGCCCATCTCCGCGGCGATGATCATGGAGAGGCTGGTCTTGCCGAGGCCCGGTGCGCCGGAGAGCAGGACGTGGTCGGCGGTGGCTCCGCGCGCGAGGGCCGCTTTCAGGACGAGGTCGAGCTGCTCGCGCACGCGCTCCTGGCCGACGAACTCGTCCAGCGACTTGGGCCGCAGGGCGGCCTCGACGGCCTGGTCCTCGCCGTCGGCGGATGCCCCGACGAGTCGCTCGGCCGCGGCGGCCTGCGTCTCGCTGCTGGTGTCGTCCCAATCCATGAGGTGTGCCTCGCGGTCTTCTCGGGCCGTTCCCGGGTCCGCGGCCGGTGATGTGGCGCGGGCGGGACCGCCGGTGGTCGGTCTCGGTGTCGGTCTGCCCCGGCCTCGCCGGGGCGCGGACTCAGCGGGTGCGGTTCAGGGTCCGGAGAGCGGCCCTGAGCAGCTGGCCGATCTGGGGCTCGCCCGCCGCCGCCTCCGCCTGGGGGGTCACCGCGGTGACCGCCTCGTCGGCCTCGCGCGTCGCGTAGCCGAGGCCGATGAGCGCGGCGTGCAGCTGGTCGCGCCAGGACTGGGTGACCGGCGAGCCGACGGCACGGGAGGCGGGACCGACGGGCTCGCCAAGGCGGTCCTTCAGCTCAAGGAGAAGCTTCTGGGCACCCTTCTTGCCGATGCCCGGCACCGCCATCAGCGCCTTCTCGTCGCCCGTGGCCACCGCACGGCGCAGGGCGTCCGGGCTGTGCACCGCGAGCATCGCCTGGGCGAGGCGGGGGCCGACGCCGCTCGCGGTCTGGAGCAGCTCGAAGACCTGGCGCTCGTCGTCGTCGGCGAAGCCGTACAGCGTCAGCGAGTCCTCCCGGACGACCAACGACGTGGCGAGCCTGGCCTCCTGACCGATCCTCAGCTCCGACAGGGTGTTCGGCGTGCACTGCACGGCCATGCCGATGCCGCCGACCTCGATCACGGCGGTCGTCGGGGCAAGAGCGGCGACCGGGCCGCTCACAAAGGCGATCATGCGGTACGGCCTTTCAGTGCGTGGTGTGCGGCGACCGCCTGCTGGAGGCGGTTCTGCGCGGGGGCGCGCCAGATGTGACAGATGGCGAGGGCGAGTGCGTCGGCCGCGTCGGCGGGTTTCGGCGGTGCGTCGAGCCGCAGCAGCCGGGTGATCATGGCGCCGACCTGGGCCTTGTCGGCGCGGCCGCTGCCGGTGACGGCGGCCTTGACCTCGCTGGGGGTGTGCAGCGCGACGGGCAGTCCACGGCGGGCGGCGCAGAGCATGGCGACCGCGCTCGCCTGCGCCGTACCCATGACCGTACGCACATTGTGCTGGCTGAACACCCGCTCCACCGCGACCAGTTCGGGCCGGTGCACATCCAGCCATTCCTCGATGCCGCGCTCGATGGCGACCAGCCGGTGGCCGATGTCGGCGTCGGCAGGGGTGCGGACGACGCCGACGCCGAGCATCGTCAACGGGCGGCCCGCGACGCCTTCGACCACGCCGATGCCGCACCGGGTCAGCCCCGGGTCAACGCCCAGAACGCGCACTCCCCCTCCTCACCTTCGCCAACTGGTGCAGGCTACCCGGTGCCACTGACAGGCCGGTCGGCGCGGCGCTGGGGGCGCGTCGTCGCGGGGGGAGCGGACCCGGAAAGCCGACCGGCCCGACGGAAGGATCCGTCGGGCCGGCGGTGTGCTCGTCGGGCCTGCGTCAGGCGTCGACCTTCTCCATGACGTCGTCCGAGACGTCGAAGTTGGCGAAGACGTTCTGCACGTCGTCGCTGTCCTCCAGCGCGTCGATGAGCTTGAAGATCTTGCGCGCGCCCTCCTCGTCCAGCTCGACCTGCATGGTCGGGACGAAGTTGGCCTCGGCCGAGTCGTAGTCGATACCGGCCTCCTGGAGCGCGGTGCGGACCGCGACCAGGTCGGTGGCCTCGCTGATGACCTCGAAGCTCTCGCCGAGGTCGTTGACCTCCTCGGCACCGGCGTCCAGAACTGCGCCGAGGACGTCGTCCTCGCTCAGCTCACCCTTGGGCAGCACGACGACGCCCTTGCGGTTGAAGAGGTACGACACCGAGCCGGGGTCGGCCATGGAGCCACCGTTGCGGGTCATGGCGACACGGACGTCGGAGGCGGCGCGATTGCGGTTGTCGGTGAGGCACTCGATGAGCACCGCGACACCGTTCGGGCCGTAACCCTCGTACATGATCGTCTCGTAGTCGGCGCCACCGGCCTCGAGACCCGCACCGCGCTTGACCGCCGAGTCGATGTTCTTGTTCGGTACCGAGCTCTTCTTCGCCTTCTGGATGGCGTCGAAGAGGGTCGGGTTGCCGTCGATGTCGGCGCCGCCCGTGCGCGCCGCGACCTCGATGTTCTTGATCAGCTTCGCGAAGAGCTTGCCGCGCTTGGCGTCGATCACGGCCTTCTTGTGCTTCGTCGTGGCCCATTTAGAGTGGCCGGACATCTGCCTGTCTCCTTCGCGTAACCAATCTCTGCTGCGTTCGCCTGTGATCCTACCGGGACCTGGTCAGTGCGCGGCGCGCACCATGTCCACGAACAGGCCGTGCATGCGGTGGTCTCCGGTCAGTTCCGGGTGGAACGACGTGGCGAGCGCGTTTCCCTGCCGTACGGCGACGATGTGGCCGTCGTACTCGGCGAGCACCTCGGCCGTGGCGCCGACGGACTCGACCCAGGGGGCACGGATGAAGACGCCCTCGACGGGAGTGTCCACGCCCCTGACCTCCACGGAGGCCTCGAACGACTCGTTCTGGCGGCCGAAGGCGTTGCGGCGCACGATCATGTCGATGCCGCCGATGGTCTCCTGGCCCGAGCGCGGGTCGAGGATCTTCTCGGCGAGCATGATCAGGCCGGCGCAGGTGCCGTAGACCGGCATTCCGGCGCGGACGCGCTCACGCAGCGGCTCCATCATCCCGAAGAGATGGGCCAGCTTGGAGATGGTGGTGGACTCGCCGCCCGGTATGACGAGGCCGTCGACCTCGGCGAGTTCCTCGGGGCGCCGGACCGGCCTGGCCACGGCGTCGGCCGCGGCCAGGGCGATCAGGTGCTCCCGTACGTCGCCCTGGAGTGCCAGGACACCGATCACGGGGGTGTTCATGGGTGATTACCAGCCGCGGTTCGCGTAGCGCTCGGTCTCGGGCAGGGTGTCGCAGTTGATGCCGACCATGGCCTCGCCCAGGTTGCGGGAGGCGTCCGCGATGATCTTCGGGTCGTCATAGAAGGTGGTGGCCTTCACGATGGCGGCGGCACGCTTGGCCGGGTCGCCCGACTTGAAGATGCCGGAGCCGACGAAGACGCCCTCGGCGCCGAGCTGGCGCATCAGCGCGGCGTCGGCGGGGGTGGCGACGCCACCGGCGGAGAAGAGCACGACCGGAAGCTTGCCGAGCTGGGCGACCTCGGCGACGAGCTCGTACGGGGCGCGCAGCTCCTTGGCGGCGGCGTACAGCTCGTTGTGGTCCAGGGCGCGCAGGTGGCCGATCTCGTTCTTGATCTGGCGCAGGTGGCGGACGGCCTCGACGACGTTGCCGGTGCCGGCCTCGCCCTTCGAGCGGATCATGGCCGCGCCCTCGGCGATACGGCGCAGGGCCTCGCCCAGGTTGGTGGCGCCGCAGACGAAGGGGGTCGTGAAGGCCCACTTGTCGGAGTGGTTGACCTCGTCGGCCGGGGTGAGCACCTCGGACTCGTCGATGTAGTCGACGCCGAGGGACTGCAGGACCTGGGCCTCGACGAAGTGGCCGATCCGGGACTTGGCCATGACCGGGATGGAGACCGCCTCGATGATCTCCTCGATCATGTTGGGGTCGGACATACGGGCCACGCCGCCGTCCTTGCGGATGTCGGCCGGGACCCGCTCCAGGGCCATGACGGCAACGGCGCCCGCGTCCTCGGCGATCTTCGCCTGCTCGGCGTTGACCACGTCCATGATCACGCCGCCCTTGAGCTGCTCGGCCATGCCGCGCTTGACGCGCGCGGTGCCGGTCTCGGGGGCCTGCGGGGAGTTGGAGAACGTGCTGGACACGATCGACCTCATTCGGTGACGACGGCTTGGTGCTCCGAAGAGGAAACCGTTCGGCACCAGGCCACTGCAAGTGCCAATGTGGAGCGTGTGGCTCCTTTTTGGCGAAAGGGGGCGAAGGCGAACGCCTACGAGGGACGGTCCGCCAGCGCCGTCGGCGGCTCGTCGTCCATCTCGAACGCCAGCGGGAACGGGGCGTGGCCCGCCAGCCGGAACCAGCGGACCGTGCGGTGGCGGCGCAGCGCCCGCGCCGCGCGTACGGCGTCGTTGTGGAACCGCCTGGCCATGGGGACGCGCCGGACCGCCGCCGCGAGCTCGTTGGCGGCGTCCTCGCCACCGGGTGCCTGCCGTACGGCCTCCACCTGCTCCGGCTCCCCGAAAACGGCCCGCAGGGCCTGGCTGAGCTCGCTCTCGGCGACCTCACGGTGCTCCTCGTCGGCCTGGCGGGCGGCGTGCGCGGCCTCGTACAGCACGATCGACGCGGCAGGGTCGAGCACGCCCGATGTGGCCAGCTCCTGGGCGACCGAGGCCCTGCGCAGTAGTTGCGCGTCCAGGGCGGCGCGGGCGGCGTCGATCCGCGCGTGCAGACGGTCGAGGCGGC
This sequence comes from Streptomyces sp. NPDC059909, assembly GCF_042730885.1. Taxonomy (NCBI): domain Bacteria; kingdom Bacillati; phylum Actinomycetota; class Actinomycetes; order Kitasatosporales; family Streptomycetaceae; genus Streptomyces; species Streptomyces sp. NPDC059909. The sequence goes on along the minus strand of NZ_JBHWKX010000022.1, from coordinate 14,286 downwards.
CGGCGGTCCAGCTGAGGTAGAGGCCGATGACGACGAGTGCGACGAGGATCCAGATCAGGGTTGCGGTCACGGCGGGTCAATCTACCGGGGCGCGGAACACGGCCGATTCGCCCCGTCCGAGCCCCGTCCGGCCGACGGCGGCGGATCGCCCAGCACACCCCGTGTGTCCGTCCTCGAACGCCGGACGGGCTCGAAGCCCGCCGGTCCGACAGACCCTAGTCCCGCGCCAGGCCGAAGCGGGCCATCAGGCCCGGGCGTTCGTCCGTGGCGACGGAGGCCGCGCCGTCCGTCACCGTCTCGTAGACCGCGAGGATGTCCGCCGCCACCGTCGACCAGTCGAAACGCCGCACATGCGCGCTGCCCTTCGACCGCAGTTCCTCCCGGCGTGCCGGGTCGCCCAGGAGCCGCAGCGCCGCCGCGGCCAGCGCGTCCGCGTCCTCGTTGGTGAACAGCTCGCCGACCGCGCCCTGGTCCAGGACCTGGGCGAAGGCGTCCAGGTCGGAGGCGAGCACCGGCGCGCCCGCCGACAGCGCCTCGACCAGGATGATGCCGAAGCTCTCGCCACCGGTGTTGGGGGCGACGTACACGTCGACGCTGCGCAGCAGCCGCGCCTTGTCCTCGTCGCTGACCATCCCGAGGAACTCCACGCGCGAGCGCATCTCCTTCGGGAGGGACTCGACGGCCTCCTTCTCGTCGCCGCGCCCCGCCACGAGCAGCCGTGTCTCCGGCCGCTCCGCGAGGATCTTCGGCAGGGCCTTCATGAGCACCGGCAGACCCTTGCGGGGCTCGTCGATGCGGCCGATGAAGCCGATCGTGCCGCCCGCACGTCTCCCACCACCGCCCTCGACCGAGTTTCGCGCCCCTTCTGATTGCCACTCGGCCCGCGGCTCCGCCCGGGCGAAGAAGTCGACGTCGACACCGTTCGGGATGACGACGGCGTCGCCGCCCAGGTGCTCGACGAGCGTCCGCCGCGCGTACTCGCTGACCGCGATGCGCGCGCTGATCTTCTCCAGGGCGGGCTGGAGGATCGGATACGCGGCGATCATCGCCCGCGACCGCGGGTTCGACGTGTGGAACGTGGCGACGATCGGGCCCTGTGCCGCCCAGCAGGTCAGCAGCCCGAGCGACGGCGAGGCCGGCTCGTGGATGTGGATCACGTCGAAGGTGCCGTCGTGCAGCCAGCGCCGGACCCGCGCCGCGGACAGGAAGCCGAAGTTGAGCCGGGCGACCGAGCCGTTGTACGGCACGGGCACGGCGCGGCCGGCCGGGACGACGTACGGCGGAAGGGGCGTGTCGTCGTCCGCAGGGGCGAGGACCGACACCTCGTGCCCGACCCGGATCAGATGCTCGGCCAGGTCCCTGATGTGGAACTGGACGCCGCCCGGGACGTCCCACGAGTACGGGCAGACGATGCCGATCTTCACGTCCGCCGCCCCTCGGGCCCGGTGGTGTCGAGGTCCGCGAGCCACAAGCGCTGCAGCATGTGCCAGTCCTCCGGATGGTCGGCGATCCCGGTGGCGAAGGCATCGGCCAGCGCCTGTGTCATGACAGACGTCTTCTCGGCCCGCGTACCTGTCTCGGGTACGTCGAGCGGCGGATGGATGCGGCCCTTCATCACCGGGGTGTCGTCGTACCAGAGGGTCGCGGGCATCAGCAGAGCCCCGGTCTGCTGCGCGAGGAGCGCGGGCCCTGCGGGCATCCGGGCCGTTTCGCCGAAGAACTTGACCTCGACGCCGGAGGCGGACAGATCGCGGTCGGCGACCAGGCAGACCACACCGCCGTCCCGCAGCCTGCGTGCCAGCGTGCCGAAGGCGGAGCCGCCGGTGTGCGGCAGGACCTCCATGCCCAGCGACTCGCGGTAGGCGACGAACCGGTCGTACAGGGTCTCCGGCTTGAGCCGCTCGGCGACCGTCGTGAACGGGATCCCCTTGGCGCGGGTGAGCCAGACCCCGGCGAGGTCCCAGTTGGCGAGGTGCGGCAGTGCGAGGACGACCCCCTTGCCCGCGGCGAGGCCGTCGGTGAGGTGGTTCAGGCCCGTGATCTCGAAGCTCTGCCCGGCGCGCTCCTGGCTCCACGCGGGCAGCCGGAACGACTCCATCCAATAGCGCATGTACGAGCGCATACCGGCCTTGGAGAGCTCGGCGAGCCGCTCGGGGCTCGCGTCGGGCACCACGCGGGCCAGATTCGCCTCGAGGCGCAGGACGCCCTTGCCGCGCCGCTTCCACGCGGCGTCGGCGATGGTCCGGCCGAGTGCCGCCGCGGCCGGCTCGGGGAGCTTCTTGACCGTGGCCCAGCCGAGTCCGTACAGCGTGTCCGTCAGACGGTCCTTCATGAGGCCGCCCCACTCCCCTCCGAGGACGCCGCAGCATCCGCCTCGGCCGCCTCACGGCGTACCGTCACCACCCGCTGGCCCAGGGTGACCAGCGACCCCACCGCCACGATCCACAGTGCGATCGGGAGCAGCACCTTGACGCCCGGCACCCCGAAGGCGCTCAGGCCCGCGAGGCCCGCGGCGACCAGCGAGATGACGAGCCGCTCGGCCCGCTCCACCAGCCCGTTCACCGCAACCGGCAGCCCGATCGACTCGCCGCGCGCCTTCGTGTACGAGACCACCTGGCCGCTCGCCAGACAGAAGATGGACACCGCACACAACACGTTGTCGTCGCCGTTGCCCGCGTACCAGAGGGCGAAGCCGCCGAAGATCGCGCCGTCCGCGACCCGGTCCAGCGTCGAGTCGAGGAAGGCGCCCCAGCGGCTGGAGACCCCGGCCTGGCGCGCCATGTTTCCGTCGACGAGGTCCGAGAAGACGAACAGGGTAATGACGATCGTCCCCCAGAAGAACTCTCCGCGCGGGAAGAACACCAGCGCGCCCACCATGACCCCGGCCGTGCCGATGAGCGTGACCGCGTCCGGGCTCACTCCGCGACGGAGCAGAAACGCGGCGAACGGTGTGAGGACACGCGTGAAAAACGCACGCGCGTACTTGTTCAGCATGGCCTTCCCGAGGTTCGGTGGGCCGCGCGGCCCCTTATGGCCACCGGCGGGCCCATCGTAGTCACGACCGTCCCGCGCCAGCGGACTCCCCCGGTCACGTACGACGTATGGACGCACCATGACGGGAGTGGAAAGCTCGAAAGACCACCGCGGGCATCGCCGGAGCTGCCCCCTCGCCCAAGGCGAGGGCATCCCCAGTCGGCTCCCCCGGGTCCGCGCCCTCACACCTCACCGTGCAAGCAGTCGGGAGGATCATCATGGGCGACAAGGCGAACGCACACCCCGGAGCCGCCGGCAGGGCTACAACGGCCGACCGGCCGACATCCGTACGGAATGTGGTGCTGGTCGGCCACAGTGGATCGGGCAAGACGACGCTGGTCGAGGCCCTCGCACAGACCGCGGGCGCGGTCAACAGGGCCGGCCGGGTCGAAGACGGGGCCACGGTCTCGGACTACGACGAGATCGAGCACCGGCAGCAACGCTCCGTACAGCTCAGCCTCGTCCCGGTCGAATGGGGCGGGTACAAGATCAACCTGCTGGACACCCCCGGATACGCCGACTTCGTCGGGGAACTCAGGGCCGGTCTGCGAGCCGCGGACGCGGCCCTTTTCGTTGTCTCCGCGGCCCAGGAGGCCGACGCCGTCGCGGGTTCGACCCGCATGGTGTGGGAGGAGTGCGCGGCGGTCGGCATGCCCCGGGCGATCGTGGTCACACACCTGGAGACGGCAAGGACCGGTTTCGAGGAGCTGACCCAGGTCTGCGGACAGATCTTCGGCGGCGACGACCCCGACGCCGTACTGCCGCTCTATCTGCCCCTGCACGGCCCCGAGGCGCCGGACGGGCACGCGCCCGTGACCGGGCTGACCGGGCTGCTGTCGCAGAAGCTGTTCGACTACTCCTCCGGCACTCGTACGGAGAGCGAGCCCGGTCCTGACCAGCTGCCGCTGATCGAGGAGTCCCGCAACCGGCTCATCGAGGGGATCATCGCGGAGAGCGAGGACGAGACCCTCATGGACCGCTATCTGGGCGGTGAGGAGATCGACCTCAAGACGATCATCGACGACCTGGAGAAGGCCGTCGCACGCGGCGCCTTCCATCCGGTGCTGGCCGCGGCGCCCGCCGGCGACGGCGGGAAGCAGGGGCTCGGCACGGTCGAGCTGCTGGAGCTGATCACGGGCGGTTTCCCGACCCCGCTGGAGCGGCAGGCCCCCGCGGTCACGACGCCGGAGGGCAAGGAGCGCCCCGCGGTCAGCTGCGACCCGGCGGGTCCGCTGGTCGCCGAGGTGGTCAGGACCGCGTCCGACCCGTATGTCGGCCGGCTGTCGCTGGTCCGCGTGTTCTCCGGGACGCTGCGCCCTGACCAGACGGTGCATGTGTCCGGGCACGGGCTGACGGACCGGGGCCACGAGGACCATGACGTCGACGAGCGGATCGGCGCCCTGTCCCAGCCCTTCGGGAAACAGCAGCGCCCGCTCGGCGAGTGCATCGCGGGCGACCTCGCGTGCGTCGCGAAGCTGGCGCGGGCCGAGACCGGGGACACGCTGTCCTCCAAGGACGACCCGTTGCTGGTGGAGCCCTGGGCCATGCCCGACCCGCTGCTGCCGGTCGCCATCCAGGCGCACAGCAAGGCGGACGAGGACCGGCTCTCGCAGGGTCTCGCCCGGCTGGTCGCGGAGGATCCGACGATGCGGCTCGAGCAGAACCAGGACACGCACCAGGTGGTGCTGTGGTGCCTGGGCGAGGCCCATAAGGACGTGGCGCTGGAGCGGCTGCGCAGCCGCTACGGGGTCCAGGTCGACGTGGTGCCGCACAAGGTGTCGCTGCGGGAGACGTTCGGCGGGCCGTCGGCGGGGCGCGGCCGCCATGTGAAGCAGTCCGGCGGCCACGGCCAGTACGCGATCTGCGAGATCGAGGTCGAACCGCTGCCGGCCGGCTCCGGTATCGAGTTCGTCGACAAGGTCGTGGGCGGCGCGGTGCCCCGGCAGTTCATCCCGTCGGTGGAGAAGGGCGTCCGGGCCCAGGCGGCGAAGGGGGTCGCGGCGGGCTATCCGCTCGTCGACGTGCGCGTGACGCTGCTGGACGGCAAGGCGCACTCGGTGGACTCGTCGGACGCCGCGTTCCAGACGGCGGGTGCGCTGGCGCTGCGCGAGGCGGCGGCCGATGCGCGGATACATCTGCTGGAACCGGTGGCCGAGGTGCAGGTACTGGTGCCCGACGAGTACGTCGGACCGGTGATGAGCGATCTGTCGGGCCGGCGAGGCCGGGTGGTCGGCACCGAACAGGCGGGCCCGGGCAGGACGTTGGTGCGGGCCGAGGTGCCGGAGATCGAGATCGGGCGGTACGCGGTCGATCTGCGGTCGATCTCGCACGGCACGGGACGCTTCGACCGCTCGTACGCGCGCCATGAGGCGATGCCTCCGCAACTGGCCGACAAGATCCGCGAACAGGCCGAAGCAGGTTCGTAGTTGATCGCGCCGCCCGCCGTACCCCCTTGCGGCGGGCGGCACTTCGGGGGGTCCGGGGGTCACTTTCCCGATGAAGCCGTGCGGTGACGGCACACGCACGGCGAGTCCTCGATACGCTGTGGTGCCCAGCTCAGCAGGTGTGCGGGGCTCCGTAGTGGGGAACAGGCCGCAGAGCGGACGGTTGCGGCGATGGGGGCGGTGCAGTGGCGGACCAGGCATTCGATTTCTCTCCAGGGGCGCAGGTCCCGCTGCAGGGCTCGGCCGGTCAGACGGCGGCGACGCACGCCCTCGCCTCTGCCGCGTACCGCGACGGCAAGCTCGAGGACATCCTCAAGGCCAACAGCGAGTGGCACGAGTCCAAGGTCACCAAGCCCAAGATCTCGCTGTTCGAGCCGAATCTGGGCGAGGCCTTCTCGCGGGCGGTCCAGGTACGGATGCTCGGCGGCGGCCGCAAGCCGCTCATCCAGTCGTTCGGCACCGAGCCCCAGGCCGTGGTCGAGCACGCGCTCGCGGCGACCCGGATCCGCAAGGAGCGGGACGCGAAACTCACCGGGATCATGGCGCTGTTCGGGCTGCTGTTCCTGCCCGGGATGCTGCTGTGGATCGGTGTGTTCCAGCTGCGCCGGACGATCGCGGGGGCGCAGGACAAGAAGACGGGGGCGCTCGGGGGTGCGCTGCTGGCAGGGGTCGGCCTGCTGGCGGTGGTCTTCCTGCTCCGGCTGCCGTTCACCGGGTTCTGGGGCTACTACCTGCGGGGCATGATCGTGGCCCCGGTCGTCGGCTGGCTGCTCGCGAAGCGGATCTGCGAGTCCACGGCGAAGGACATGCGTGAGCGCTGGGGCAGTCTGCTCTCCGGCGGCGGCATCGGCGCGAAGGTGCCGGAGGCCGTCCCGGGGAACCCGAACGAGACCGCGGCCGAGCAGCTGCGCCAGGGCCTGGAACTGCTCACCGCCGAGCAGCACGCCAATTCGGTCTTCTACGCGGGCCCCAAGGGCATACTCGGCATGGGCACCCGCTGGGGCAGCTGGCAGCTCGCCGAGGAGCTGGTGCCGAAAGCACCCAACAAGGAGTTCCACCAGTTCCGCAGCTGGGACGTCATCAAGGTCATCCACGACCAGCTGACACTGCTGCAGCGCGGCCCGCTGAACACGGGAGGCTTCCCGCCGCCCTCGGTGAAGCACTGGGTCGTGGTGCCGGTCGGGGAGAACGCGAAGGAAGTGGCCAGGCCCGCAGGCCAGGACGTGGAGAACAAGTTCCAGGTCAAGCGCCACGAGATACAGCGCATCTGCGACCACCAGCAGTTCGGCAGCGGAAACCGCCACTATCTGGGCGTGCAGTTCACGTTGTGGGACGGCCAGCTGGTGATCACCATGATGATCACCGTGACGGTGCTCTACCAGACGCTGCGCATCGAGGTGACCGGGCACGCCCTCGGTCCGGTCCACGCCCTGTTCACCACCAAGCCCGAGCCCAAGACCGTCGAGGTGGCCAAGACCGTCCGGTTCTGGGAGACCACCAAACGCCAGCTGCCGCTGGTGGACGCCAAAGAGGTGGTCCGGCTGATGGTGCGGGCGCCGTTCACCTGGTACCCGCCGCTGCTGGACTTCATGGGCGGGAAGCTCGTGCTGCCGGAGCCGTTCGGTCTGCGGCACGCCTGGGCGGACAAGCCCTGGCGGCACCGCTTCATGGCGGACGACGCGATGCGCGCGGCGACGCCGGTGCTGCGGGTGACGCATGCGGCGGCGATGCGGGTCCTGGAGGAGAACGGCGTGGACACCGAGCGCTTCAGCAACCGCTCCATGATCGTGAGCGGGCTGATCCAGGACCCGGCCCCGCGCAAGGCCGACGTGTACGACGCCTGACGCCGTCCGGCCGTCACATGACGGCCGGACGTACCGTTACGCGTCCGGCCAGGCGTCCGCGAGCATCTTCCGCGTGTCGGCGAGGAGTTGGGGCAGCACCTTGGTGTGACCGACGACCGGCATGAAGTTGGTGTCGCCGCCCCAGCGCGGCACGACGTGCTGGTGCAGATGGGCGGCGATGCCGGCCCCGGCGAGGCTGCCCTGGTTCATGCCGATGTTGAAGCCGTGCGCCCCGGAGGCCGTGCGCAGCGCCGTCATCGCCCGCTTGGTGAACGCGGCGAGCTCGGCGGTCTCCGCGTCGTCGAGGTCCGTGTAGTCGGCGACGTGCCGGTAGGGCACCACCATGAGATGCCCGCCGTTGTACGGGTACAGATTGAGCACCGCGTAGACGCTGTCGCCGCGCGCGATGACGAGTCCGTCCTCGTCGGACTTCGCGGGGATGGAGCAGAAGGGACAGCCGTCGTCGGCCCCCGGTCCGGTCGGCTTGTTCTCACCCTGGATGTACGCCATCCGGTGGGGCGTCCACAGACGCTGGAAGGCGTCCTGGATACCGACTCCGATCTGCTGCTCCGGCTCACTCGTCATGTGGTGCAGCATATGACTTCGCCCGTACGGAGCGTGTCGCCGGGGCGGACCCGGGCGGCCGGCGGACATCCTGGGCCGATGGACACCGCGGCAGACACCCCGCTGGGGCGCTGGGAGCAGCGCACCGAGGTGCCCCTGTTCTGGGGCTCACTGCTGTTCCTGGCCGGATACTCGGTGCGGGTGCTGGCCACCGGTGTGGACATGATCTGGCGGAATCTCGCGTTCGCCCTGATGCTGCTGATGTGGCTGATCTTCGCGGCCGACTACGGGGTGCGGCTGCGGCTGAGCGGTCAGCGACTGCCGCGGTTTCTGCGCACGCACTGGCTGGACACCGTGGTCCTGATCCTTCCGCTGCTGCGTCCACTGAGGCTGGTGAAGGTGTACACGGCGGTGCAGCGACGGCGGGACCGGGCGCGGCTCAGCCTGTACGCGCGCGTTATCGCGTATGCCGGGGTGACGGCCGTGCTGCTGGGCTTCTCCGGGGCCCTCGCCGTCTACCACCAGGAGCGCTCGGCGCCGGGGGCGTCGATCCGTACCTTCGGGGACTCCCTCTGGTGGGCGTGCGAAACGCTGACGACCGTCGGATACGGGGACGTGACGCCGGTGACGCCGATGGGGCGGCTGATCGCGGTGGGGATGATGATCTGCGGGCTGGCGCTGCTGGGGGCGGTGACCGGTTCGTTCTCGTCCTGGCTGGTCCAGGTCTTCACGCGGGAGGACGAGAAGGGGCCCCCGGGGGACGGACGTCCTCCGGGGGCCCTCTGAGCTTCTCGGCGCGAGCGTCTCGGAGCCGTACGGCCAGAGCTGTACGGCTCAGAGCTGTACGCGCTCCTCGACGACCTTGACGATCTTGGCGATGGCCTCGTCGACCGGGATGCCGTTCTCCTGCGAACCGTCGCGGTAGCGGAAGGACACCGCGCCGTTCTCCATGTCCTCGTCACCCGCGATGACCATGAAGGGCACCTTCTGCTTCTGGGCGTTGCGGATCTTCTTCTGCATACGGTCCGACGACGAGTCCACCTCGACCCGCAGGCCCCGCTGCTTGGCCTTGGCGGCGAACTCCTCCAGGTACGGGACGTGGGCGTCGCCGATCGGGATGCCCAGCGCCTGCACCGGCGCGAGCCACGCCGGGAACGCGCCCGCGTAGTGCTCCAGCAGCACCGCGAAGAACCGCTCGATGGAGCCGAACAGCGCGCGGTGGATCATGACGGGGCGCTGCTTGGTGCCGTCGGGCCCGGTGTATTCGAGGTCGAAGCGCTCCGGCAGGTTGAAGTCGACCTGGATGGTCGACATCTGCCAGGTGCGGCCGATGGCGTCCTTCGCCTGGACGGAGATCTTCGGGCCGTAGAACGCGGCGCCGCCCGGGTCGGGGGTCAGCGGGAGGCCCTGCTTCTCTGCGGCCTTCCGCAGCACCTCGGTGGCCTCTTCCCAGACCTCGTCCGAGCCGACGAACTTCTTCGGGTCCTTGGTGGACAGCTCCAGGTAGAAGTCGGTCAGGCCGTAGTCGCGCAGCAGGTCCAGCACGAAGGTCAGCAGCGAGTCGAGCTCGTCCGCCATCTGCTCCTTGGTGCAGTAGATGTGCGCGTCGTCCTGGGTGAAGCCGCGGGCCCGGGTGAGGCCGTGCACGACGCCGGACTTCTCGTACCGGTACACGGTCCCGAACTCGAAGAGGCGCAGCGGCAGTTCACGGTACGAACGCCCGCGCGCGTCGAAGATCAGGTTGTGCATAGGGCAGTTCATGGGCTTGAGGTAGTAGTCCACGCCCTCGTCGAGCTGCATGGGGGGGTACATGCCCTCGGCGTACCAGTCCAGGTGGCCGCTCTTCTCGAAGAGCTTCCCCTTGGTGGCGTGCGGGGTGTAGACGAACTCGTAGCCCGCCTCCTCGTGGCGGCGGCGCGAGTAGTCCTCCATGGCCCGGCGGATGATGCCGCCCTTGGGGTGGAAGACGGCCAGGCCGGAGCCGATCTCGTCCGGGATGGAGAAGAGGTCCAGCTCGGAGCCCAGCTTGCGGTGGTCGCGCTTCTCGGCCTCGGCGAGGAAGTCGAGGTACGCCTTCAGCTCGTCCTTGGACGGCCAGGCGGTGCCGTAGATGCGCTGGAGCATGGGGTTCTTCTCGCTGCCGCGCCAGTACGCGGCGGCGTTGCGCATGAGCTTGAACGCCGGGATGTTGCGGGTGGTGGGCAGGTGGGGACCGCGGCAGAGGTCCTTCCAGCACAGCTCGCCGGTCTTGGCGTCCAGGTTGTCGTAGATCGTCAGCTCGCCGCCGCCCACCTCGACGTCGGCGCCGTCGTCGTGGGACGCGGCGCCCTTGATGCCGATGAGCTCCAGCTTGTACGGCTCGGCCGCGAGCTCCTCACGGGCGGCCTCGTCGGTGACGACGCGCCGCGAGAAGCGCTGGCCGCGCTTCTGGATCTCCTGCATCTTCTTCTCGATGGCCTTGAGATCCTCGGGCGTGAACGGCTTCTCGACGTCGAAGTCGTAGTAGAACCCGTCCTTGACCGGCGGGCCGATGCCGAGCTTGGCCTCCGGGAACAGCTCCTGCACGGCCTGCGCCATGACGTGCGCGGTGGAGTGGCGCAGGATGTTGAGCCCGTCCACGGACGAGATCTCGACCGGCTCGACCTCCTCGCCGTCCTCCACCTCGTACGCGAGGTCCTTCAGCTCACCGGCGACGCGCGCGGCGACGACGGTCCGCTCACCGGCGAAGAGCTCGGCTGCCGTGGTGCCCGTGGTCACCACGCGCTCTTCCCGCTCGGAATCGCGTTGGATGATCACACGGACGTCTGACACCGGTCTCTCCTGCCTGATGGGGGATGCGCGCTGTCGTACGACGCACGCAATACGTCATGCTACCGAGCCCGATGCCCCGCCCGCGAAACGGTCCACGCGGCGGGGCGGGGGCCCTCGGGGCAAGCCCCCGGCCCCCGGGGACCGCGCCCGGCACCGCCCGGTGAGCCCGGGTGTCCGTCCTCGAACGCCTGACAGGCTTCAACGCCCCGCCGACGAATGAGGCGGAGCCGCTTCCCGCGCCCGGAGGGCGAAGGGGGCAGGGGCTTGGAGCCGGGTCCAGAACCCAGCCCCGCTTGCGGCCCCCACGCCCGCAGGGCGTACGGAAAGGAGCCGAGGCACAGCCCCGACGGTCAGGGGCTCAGCCCCAGTTCGGGAAGGGGCGGGGTGGGACAGGGCCCGCCGCAGGCGACGCCCGAGGGGGAGACGGGCCCCGGGCCCGTCAGTCGTCGCCCCCACAGGCCTCCTCGAAGAAGTCGAGGTTCTCGTGGAGCGACTTCATCAGGCGGTCGCGCTCGGCCTCGTCGACCTGCACCGGCACGACACCGGTCGCATCGGTCAGGCGCCTGAACCCCCCGCGGCTCTCGAGGCGCCCGATGACCCGGATCGGCACACCCACGAGGTGGGCGTGGCCGGCGGTGCGGTAGGACTCCTCGTCGAGGACCGCACGGACGTGGGGCACCTCGGCGCCCGCCAGGACGCGCAGCCGTACGGTGCCCTCGCCGCGCGTGCCGGAGCGGCGCATCCGTACCACCGCACCCGTGATGCGGACGGGGACGGACGGCTCGTCGCGGAGATAGCGGGCGCCGGCCTCGCGCAGTGCGGGCAGGTCACCCGGCGAGAACTCGACGGGTTCCGGCCGGGCCGCGCAACCCTCCGGCACCCCGGCCGACGGTGACCAGGCCAGGGCGATCCGCGCGCCCTCCGCCCCGCGCACGAGCGCCACGACGGCCTCGGTCAGCTCACGGCTGACCCCGGCCTCCACGGCGGTGTCGAAGGCCTCCATGCCGCCGGTGGCCCGCTGGTAGTCGACGGCCTCGCGGGTGGCGTGCAGCGCGTGGTGCAGTCTGACGGCGACGGCCCGCCCGGTTTCCGCGGGCACGAACGCGGTGAGCCCCCGCCCGCCCGGCGCCGGCCCGACCAGGATCCCCGCCAGCGCGGCCAGCGCCTGCCGGCGGTGCCGCGCCCCGTAGTACCCGGCCCGTCCGCGCGCGGCGAGCGCGCCCGCGAGCAGCATCTGCCGGGCGGCCGCGCGCAGCTGTTCCTGCACGGTCCAGGCAGCCGCGCCGGACGGCCCCTGCGGCACGTCCCGCCACCAGCGGATCTCGTCGCTGGGCACGGCGAGCCCGACGAGCACCTCACGGGCCGACGGCGCGGCTGACCGGGCGAGCGCCGTGAGCGCCTCGCTCAGCAGGTCCTCGCTGTCCGGGAAGGCCCGGCTCTCCGGGACGAGCAGGCTCGTGCCCCCGGCCGCCGGGCCGGGTGGGGTCCAGCGGGCGTACCGCCCCGCCGCTCCCCCGCGCCGCCGCCAGCCGTGCCGGTCGAGGAGCGCGCCCAGCACGACGGGATCGACATGCGCGGGATCGGGCCCGTCGCTCCCGTACCAGGGCGCGGGCACGTCGTCCGGGAGCGGCAGCGGCAGGGGATGCGGGTGCGGAAGCGGGTGGGAGCCGGCGTACGGCTGCAGGGGTTCGTCGATCGGCCGGTGCATCACGGTTTTCCTCCCGTCCCGACCCGCGTCATGATTTCGCAGAGCGCCCGGTCGTCGAAGATGCGCGAGGTCGGGATCCGCACGGTGGTCCTGCGCCGGCCCGTCACCGGGTGGCCGGCCAGGTTGATCCAGTAGCAGCAGTGCCGCAGGTCGAGCCGGTCGTGGCTGGCCCGGAGCCATTCGTCCTGCGTTCTCGGCACGATCATCACGACGAGGATCTTGTGCACCGACACCGGTGTCCGGGCCAGCTTCACCAGGTGCTCGTTGTCGAGGATGAAAGAGAACGCCGGACCCGGTGGGTGCGGCGGGATCTGGTAGGTCGCCTTCAGTTGCACCTTGATGGTGACTTCGTCGTCGACGGTGTGTCCGGGAGCGCTGTGGCTGACGTGCCAGTCGATCCCGTTGTCCGGGAACGGCTGGGACAGCGAGCAGCCCGCGGCGGCCGCCACCGCGTGGAGGTACCCCACCTGGAGGGTCTCCATGCAGGCGGTGGTGGCGAGTGCTCCGCGCAGCGGTACGGTCCGCTCGGGCAGCGCACCCGGTTCGGGCTGCGCGAGCGCCATGGCTCCGTCTGCCTTCCGGGCTGTGCCGATCGATTTGCCCCTTGCTCTGTTCGCTTCCGGGCCGCTCAAGCGTCTGTCGACGGTCGATCGTGCTCGACTGCTCGTTCCTCGCAGTCTCCGCACGCGCGGCGCTAGCCGCATATCGATTGCAATCTCCCTTTCGACAGCCACGCGCCCCTTCCGCTCATGCGACGGGCCGTCAACTTCGCGCCCCGTCATCTGTGTTGTCACCCGCCTGCGTACTGCGCAAACAGTCCGGGTATCACCGATTCGGGCAGGGGGATCACGCCATCTGCCAGGCATGGGCGAGGAGTTCGGGGATGACACTCTGGTATGAGGGGCCCCTGGCGGCATTTGACACGGAGACAACGGGCGTGGACGTCGAGACGGACCGGATCGTGTCCGCCGCGCTGGTCGTCCAGGATTCGGCGGGAGGTCGCCCGCGCGTCACCAGCTGGCTGGTCAATCCGGGCATACCGGTACCTGCGGAGGCCACTGCCGTTCACGGGCTGACCGATGAGCATCTGCAGCGCAACGGCCGCTGGCCCGCTCCCGTGATGGAGGAGATAGGCCGGGCGCTTGCCGAACAGTGTGCGGCGGGCCGTCCGCTCGTCGTCATGAACGCGCCGTTCGATCTGACCCTGGTGGACCGCGAACTGCGTCGCCACCGGTGTTCGTCGCTGGCGCACTATCTGGAGCACGTACCGATGTGCGTCCTGGACCCGCGCGTCCTCGACAAGCATCTGGACCGCTACCGGAAGGGCCGGCGCACCCTCACGGATCTGTGCGCCCAGTACGAGGTCGTGCTGGACGAGGCGCACGACGCCGCGGCGGACGCGACCGCCGCACTGGAGGTCGTACGGGCGGTGGGGCGGCGCTTCGCCGCGCGCCTGGAGCGGCTGTCCCCGGCGGAGCTGCACACGCTCCAGGCGGTGTGGCACGCGGCGCAGGCGCGGGGCCTGCAGGCGTGGTTCGCGCGGAACGGCTCGGAGGAGTCGGTGGATCCCGCATGGCCGCTGCGGCCGGAGATTCCCGCACAGGCGGCGTGAGTTCGGTGCCGCGGCGGGACTGCCGCGACACGAGTGCCGCGGTACGAGTGCCGCGGTACGGGTGCCCCGCCGCTTCGGGGCACCCGTACGGTCGTGCACTCGGCCGGACCGGCGAGTCCGGCCGGTCGGCCCGGTCCTGCCGGGACGCCCGACAGGACCGGACCCACAGGACGGCCTAGGAGCGCGTCTCAGTAACCGTCAGCTGGCCGGGAGGTCCTGATCGGCGGGATCGTTCACGGTCGCCCGGTCAGCGTCTGTGGGGCCGACGGG
>NZ_JBHWKX010000021.1:1781-118507 GCF_042730885.1 Streptomyces sp. NPDC059909 | reverse complement strand
GACCGCCGTGATCTGGCACAACGACCACACCGGACAAGCCACCCTCCGCTCGCTCACGACGTACGATCACTGACCCCTTGGAATTGATCATCTAGGAGACCTCGTTGGCCACAGGCACCGAACCCCACACCGACACGGGCGTGCACGGCGCCTCGCGCGCCGCCATCGCCCCCCGCCATCTCAGGACCGACGGCTGGTGGCTGGCACCCGCCGCCACCGCCGCCGGTCTGCTCGCGTTCGTCGTCTACTCGACCTGGCGGGCCTTCGCGAACAGCGACTACTACGCCGCGCCGTACGTGTCGCCGTTCTACTCGCCCTGCCTCGCGGAGAACTGCGAGCCGATGAAGGGCGGCCCCAACTGGGAGATCTTCGGCAGCTGGTGGGGGCTCTCCCCGGCGCTGCTGATCCTGATCTTCCCGCTGGGCTTCCGGCTGACCTGCTACTACTACCGCAAGGCCTACTACCGGGGCTTCTGGGCCTCGCCCCCGGCCTGCGCGGTCGCCGAGCCGCACAAGAAGTACACCGGTGAGACCCGCTTCCCGCTGATCCTCCAGAACATCCACCGCTACTTCTTCTACGCGGCGCTGCCCGTCGCGGGCATCCTCACGTACGACACCGTGCTCGCCTTCCGCGACGAGCACTACGCGTGGGGCCACATGGGTCTCGGCACCCTGGTCTTCCTCGTCAACATCGTGCTGATCTGGGCGTACACCCTGTCCTGCCACTCCTGCCGGCACATCATCGGCGGACGGCTGAAGCACTTCTCCAAGCATCCGGTGCGCTACCGGCTGTGGGGCTGGGTCGGCAAGCTGAACGAGCGTCACATGCTGCTCGCCTGGGCGTCGCTGATCAGCGTCGCGCTCGCCGACTTCTATGTGTATCTGCTGGCCACCGGTGCCTTCGACGACCCGCGCTTCTTCTAGGGACCCAAGGAAGGTGCCAACTGATGACCGATCTGGAACGGCAGCAGTGGGACGTCGTCGTCGTGGGCGCGGGCGGCGCGGGGCTGCGGGCCGCCATCGAGGCGCGCGAGCGGGGGGCCCGTACCGCCGTGATCTGCAAGTCGCTCTTCGGCAAGGCGCACACGGTCATGGCGGAGGGCGGAATCGCCGCCTCCATGGCCAATGCGAACCCCCACGACAACTGGCAGGTCCACTTCCGCGACACCATGCGCGGCGGGAAGTTCCTCAACCAGTGGCGGATGGCGGAGCTCCACGCCCAGGAGGCGCCGGACCGGGTCTGGGAGCTGGAGACGTGGGGGGCGCTCTTCGACCGTACGAAGGACGGGAGGATCTCCCAGCGCAACTTCGGCGGACATGAGTACCCGCGGCTGGCGCACGTCGGCGACCGAACGGGCCTGGAGCTGATCCGGACGCTCCAGCAGAAGATCGTCTCGCTGCAGCAGGAGGACAAGGCCGAGTTCGGGGACTACGAGGCACGGCTGAAGATCTTCCAGGAGTGCACGGTCACGCGGGTGCTCAAGGACACGGCATCCGGCAGCGGCCCCGCCGCGGGTCGGGTGTCCGGCGCCTTCTGCTACGAGCGCGAGTCCGGCCGATTCTTCGTGCTGGAGGCACCCTCGGTGGTGCTGGCCACCGGTGGCATCGGCAAGTCCTTCAAGGTGACCTCGAACTCGTGGGAGTACACGGGCGACGGGCACGCGCTGGCGCTGCTCGCCGGGGCCCCGCTGCTCAACATGGAGTTCGTGCAGTTCCATCCGACCGGCATGGTCTGGCCGCCGTCGGTGAAGGGGATCCTGGTCACCGAGTCGGTGCGTGGCGACGGAGGGGTGCTGCGCAACAGCGACGGCAAGCGGTTCATGTTCGACTACGTCCCGGACGTCTTCAAGGAGAAGTACGCGGAGTCCGAGGAGGAGGGCGACCGCTGGTACGAGGACCCGGACAACAACCGGCGCCCGCCCGAGCTGCTTCCCCGTGACGAGGTCGCCCGCGCGATCAACGCCGAGGTGAAGGCGGGCCGCGGGTCCCCGCACGGCGGTGTGTTCCTCGATGTGTCGACCCGGATGCCGGCCGAGGTCATCCGGCGCCGGCTGCCGTCCATGTACCACCAGTTCAAGGAGCTGGCGGACGTGGACATCACCGCGGAGGCCATGGAGGTCGGGCCGACCTGCCATTACGTGATGGGCGGCATCGCGGTCGAGTCGGACACCGCCGCCGCGGTCGGCGTACCCGGGCTCTACGCGGCGGGCGAGGTCGCGGGCGGTATGCACGGCTCCAACCGGCTGGGCGGCAACTCCCTCTCCGACCTGCTGGTCTTCGGGCGGCGGGCCGGGCTCCACGCCGCGGAGTACGCGTCGGGGCTCGCCGGGGCCGGCCGGCCGGTCGTGGACGAGGCGCAGATCGACGCGGCCGCGGCGGAGGCGCTGCGTCCGTTCAGTGCGGAGGGCCCGGAGCCGGGCGCGGCCCCGGAGAATCCGTACACCCTGCACCAGGAACTCCAGCAGACCATGAACGACCTGGTCGGCATCATCCGGCGCGAGCCGGAGATGATGCAGGCCCTGAAGAAGCTGGCCGAGCTCCGGGTCCGCGCACGCCGTGCCGGAGTCGAGGGCCACCGGCAGTTCAACCCGGGCTGGCACCTCTCCCTGGACCTGCGGAACATGCTGCTGGTCAGCGAGTGCATCGCCCGCTCCGCCCTGGAGCGCACCGAGAGCCGCGGCGGCCACACCCGCGAGGACTGCCCCGGCATGGAGCGCGAGTGGCGCCGGATCAACCTGCTGTGCCGGCTCGTGGACCCCACGGGCGGCCTGGCGGCCACCGACCCGGCGCGCGGCCAGATCGATCTCGTACGGAAGACCACGGATCCCATCCGCCCCGACCTGCTCGCCCTCTTCGAGAAGGAGGAGCTGGTCAAGTACCTCGCCGAAGAGGAGCTGTACGAATGAGCACGTACGACGCTCGGTTCAGGGTCTGGCGGGGCGACCAGGAGGGCGGGGATCTCAGGGACTTCACGGTCGAGGTCCACGACGGCGAGGTCGTCCTGGACATCATCCACCGGCTGCAGGCCACCCAGGCCCCTGATCTGGCGGTGCGCTGGAACTGCAAGGCGGGCAAGTGCGGCTCGTGCAGCGCGGAGATCAACGGGCGCCCGCGGCTGTTGTGCATGACCCGCATGTCGGTCTTCGACCGGGCCGAGACCATCACGGTGACCCCGCTGCGGGCCTTCCCCGTGGTGCGCGATCTGGTCACGGACGTCTCCTTCAACTACGAGAAGGCCCGTGAGGTGCCGTCGTTCGTCCCGCCTCCCGGGCTCGCCGCGGGCGAGTACCGCATGCAGCAGGCCGACGTGGACCGCTCCCAGGAGTTCCGCAAGTGCATCGAGTGCTTCCTGTGCCAGGACACCTGCCATGTGGTGCGTGACCACGAGGAGAACAAGCCGGCTTTCGCCGGCCCCCGCTTCCTGATGCGCGTCGCCGAACTGGACATGCACCCCCTGGACGCGGCCGCCGAGGCCGGCCTGGACCGCAAGCGCACGGCCCAGGAGGAGCACGGCCTGGGCTACTGCAACATCACCAAGTGCTGCACCGAGGTGTGCCCGGAGCAGATCAAGATCACGGACAATGCGCTGATCCCGCTGAAGGAACGGGCGGTCGACCGGAAGTACGACCCGCTGGTGTGGCTGGGGAACAAGATCCGGCGGCGGGACTCCAGCTCGTAGAGGGCCGCAGGGACCCGGCCGGTCCGGTGCCGGGGCCGTCCGGGTCCGGTGCCGGTGCCGGTGCCGGTGCCGTTCCGGTGTCGGCACCCGCCCGGGTCCGGGGCCCGGGCGGCGCCGGTATGTGGTGCCCTGGTGGCGCGGTCGTACGTTCACCGGATCCCCCCGTCAGAAGTGCCGTATGGTCTCCCACCGTAGACGCCACCACCGACAGTGACGGTCACAGCCCGTGACGATGGCGATCACACGCCATCACGAACGGCGATCACGCCCCGTACGCGGACGCCGATCACGCCTCGTACGCGACGGCCTCGGCACGGGCCAGCCAGGTCAGGTACCAGGCGGCGAAGCTCCCGCCCTTCGGCACGATTCCGCCGTCGCAGGCCCGCACGTCGTCCCAGACCGTGCCGCGGTGCTCCCCCGTGATGACCAGCAGCGAGTAGTAGCCGCACCCCTGCTCGCCGATGAAGACCGAGCCTGCGGTCTGGGCGTCGTACAGCTCCTCGTAGCGGTCGTCCCAGGCCCGGTGGGCACGCCGGAACTCCTCCTGGTCCGGGTAGTCGTCCGGCTCCGGCTCCTCGTCGTCGTAGGCGTCCAGCAGTCGCTGCACCTCGTCCGGGGCGAAGGGCATGCCCGCGTCGGAGACGGCCGTGCTCATCCCCTCGTACGCAAGACCGACTCCGCGCCAGGCCCAGCGGCCGTCCTCGCACAGTGGTGTGGTCAGTCCGTAGTCGGGCCCTGCGCCGCCCGCGCCGACCGTCAGCAGAAAGCTCCGGTACTCGGCCGGGAGCTCCGTGCCCAGCTCGGTCTCGAGCGCGCGTACGTCCTGCTCGCTCATCGGCGGCTGGAGCTCGAAGCCGTGCCCCCGGGCGCCGAAGACCTCGCGCGCTCCGCCGTGCTCGCGCAGCGCGGTCACCCGCTCGCGCGCCCCGGCCCATATGTGCTGTGTCCCCTCACCCATGCCCACCAGGCTAGGGACGAGACTCCGGGCGGGCCCGCGATTTTCGGCTGAGCCCGGGGCCCGTCCGGTCGCGCGGAGCAAATAGCGGACATAACCTCCCAAGCGTGACACGAATAGCCGCCCGGGTTCTGCTCGCCGTGCTGGTGGCGGCGTGGTGGCTCATCGTGCCCGCCGTTCAGGGCGCCCGTGCCGAGGATCCGGTGCAGTTGTCCCGCGAGGGCCAGATCACCGACCGCGTCGACGCGCTCGGCGACCGGGAGGACCAGGTGGCACAGGCCCTCGACCGCCTTTACGACGACCAGCGCATCCAGCTCTTCGTCGTCTACGTGCACGACTTCTCGGACCGCCCGGCGCAGAGCTGGGCCGACCAGACCGCCACGAAGAACGGGCTCGGCCGGAACGACGTCCTGCTCGCCGTCGCCACGCGCGACCGGCAGTACGCGTACTCCGCCGATGCCGACTCCCGCATCACACAGGCGCAGTTCGACGATGTCGCGCAGACCGCCATCGAGCCGCCGCTCCGTCGGAACGACTGGGCCGGGGCCGCGATCGGGGCCGCCGACGGCTACGACGCGGTGCTCGCGGGCCGGCCCGTGCCCACGCCGGCGATCACACCGGGGAATCCCGATCCGGGCGGCGGGGACGGCACCTCCGCCTCCGACCTGATCGTTCCGGTGGCCGTGCTGGGCGGTGCGGGTGCCGTCGCCGCGTACGCGTACAGCAGGCGCAGACGCCGGGCCGCGGAAGGCACGACCCCGCGCGGCGGGCAGGGTTGGGGCCGGTCGGACGAGCCGTCGGCGGCACACCCGTCGACGCCCGCGCCGAAGCCGCTCCCGGAACTGGACGCGCAGGCCAAGCAGAGCCTGGTGGACACGGATGACGCACTCCGTACGAGCCAGGAGGAACTCGGCTTCGCCACGGCACAGTTCGGCGAGGAGGCCGCGAAGCCCTTCACCGAGGCGGTGGCGTACGCCCACAGTGAGCTGACCGCGGCGTTCCGGTTGCGGCAGGCGCTTGACGACGCCTACCCCGAGGACGATGCGACCCGGCGGCAGATGCTGGACGAGATCATCTTCCGCTGCGCGGAGGCCAATCGGCGGCTGGACGCGGAGTCGGAGGACTTCGACCGGCTGCGCGCCCTCGAGGAGAACGCGCCGCAGGCCCTGGCCACGGCCGAGTCCGCGTACCAGGAGCTGAGCGGAAGGGCCGGTACGGCCGAGGCCACCCTCACCGCCATGCGCCGGCGGTACGCCGAGTCGGCCGCCGCGCCGGTCGCGGGCGACGTCGAACAGGCGAAGGACCGGCTGCTGTTCGCCTCGACCACGCTCGACCAGGCGCGCCAGTCCGTCGACGGGGGCGACAACGCCGCGGCCGCCGTCCACATCCGCGCCGGGGAAGGGGCGGTCCACCAGGCCGAGCGGCTCATCGACGCCGTCGACCGGCGTGCCCAGGAGCTGGCGGAAGCGGCCGGAAAGCTTCCGGGTGCGCTCGGCGAGACGGAGGCGGACCTGGCAGATGCCCGCGGGCTGCTGAAAGGCACGGCGGCAGGGGTGTCCACGGCCGATCTCCAGGGCCGGATCGCCCGGGCGGAGACCGTGGTCGCCGATGTGCGGCGGGAGACCGACGCCGGACCGTACGACCCCATCGACGCGCTGCGCCGGGTCGAGGAGGCGGACGCCGTGCTGGAGGAGGCCCTGGCGGGCGCGCGGGAGCGCGAGGAGGGCGCGCGGCGGGCCCGCGCGCTGCTGGACCAGGCGACGCTCATGGCGCGTTCGACGATCGGGGCGGCCGCGGATTTCATCACGACGCACCGCGGGGCGGTCGGGGCCCGGGCCCGCACCCGGCTCGCGGAGGCGCAACGGCGGCTGGAGCGGTCGCAGGAGCTCGCGGGAGCGGGCGAGGCACCGGCCGCGCTGGTCGAGGCGCAGCAGGCGGACTCCCTCGCCCGGCAGGCCCAGAGCTTCGCCGAGCAGGACGTCCGCTCGTACGGGAACCCGTTCGGGTCGGGCGGTGTACAAGGAGGTGGAGGCGGGCTCGGCGGTGCCGTGCTCGGCGGAATCATTCTCGGCGGCCTGTTCGGCGGCGGGGGCGGACAAGGAGGGGGCGGGGGATTTGGCGGAGGTCCGGGGGGCGGCGGCTTCGGCGGCGGTCCGGGCAGTTTCGGCGGTGGCGGCACTCGCGGCCGGCTGGGCGGTGGCGGCCGTTTCTGACGCGGTTCTGTTCCTCCTTCCACTCCGACTCCGATCCCGGCTCCGGCTACGGCGCCCACCGACTCGTATTCCGCTTCCGCACAAGGAGAAGTGCCATGACCAAGCAGACGATCCTCGGCCGTGTCGCCCAGCTGGCGAAGGCCAACATCAACGCGCTCCTGGACCAGGCCGAGGACCCGCAGAAGATGCTCGACCAGCTGATCCGGGACTACACGAACAACATCGCGGAGGCCGAGCAGGCCGTCGCCGGCACCATCGGCAATCTGCGCCTGATGGAGCAGGACCACCAGGAGGACGTGGACGCGGCCAAGGAGTGGGGCGGCAAGGCGCTGGCGGCGAGCAGGAAGGCCGACGAGCTGCGGGCGTCGGGGCAGACCGCGGACGCCGACAAGTTCGACAACCTCGCGAAGGTGGCATTGCAGCGGCAGTTGCAGTCCGAGCGGGAGGCGAAGACGGCCGAGCCCACGATCGCCGCGCAGACGCAGGTCGTGGACAAGCTCAAGTCCGGCCTCGACCAGATGAAGACCAAGCTCCGCGAGCTCCAGGCAAAGCGGGACGAGCTGGTGGCCCGGGCCAGGTCGGCCCAGGCGCAGAACCAGATGATGGACGCCGTCAAGAACATCGACGTGCTGGACCCGACGAGCGAGCTGAACCGCTTCGAGGACAAGGTGCGCCGGGAGGAGGCGAAGGCGAAGGGCAAGGAGGAACTCGCCGCCTCGTCGTTGGACGCCCAGTTCGAGCAGCTCGACGCCCTCGACGACAACGCAGAGATCGAGGCCCGTCTGGCGGCCCTCAAGGCCGCGTAGCGGCACGGACGCGGGGCGGCACACCACCGGGCGCAGTCCCGCCGGGCCGCGGGGCGTACGACGCGGTCCGCCAGGGCAGCGGCCCCCGGGACGCGGTGTACCAGGGCCCGCGCCCTGGTCCGGGGCCCCGGTCCGGGTCAGAACATGCTGAGCAGCTGCTCCACACTCGGCTCGGACGTCGAGTCGCCGTCCGGCAGGGCGAGTTCGAACCACACGGTCTTGCCGCGCGGGGTGCGGCGCGAGCCCCAGGCCGCGCTGAGCAGCCCGACGAGCTGCAGTCCGCGGCCTCCCTCGTCCGTGTCCCGTGCGCGCCGCCGTCGCGGCTGTACGAGACCGGCGTCCCACACCTCGCAGACGAGGGTTCGGTCGCGCAGCAGCCGCAGGCGGATCTCGCCCTCGCCGTAGCGCAGCGCATTGGTGACGAGTTCGCTGACGAGCAACTCGACCGTGTCGACGAGCGGTTCGAGCTCCCAGGCGACGAGCTGGGCCCGGGCGAGCTCCCGGGCGCGGCCCACCGAGCGGGGTTCGCGGGGCAGCCGCCAGTCGCCCACGGACTCGGTCTGCATGCCCTGGATCCGGGCCATCAGCAGGGCGATGTCGTCCTCGCCGTGCCGGGTGTCGAGGGTGCCGAGGACGTGGTCGCAGACGTCCTCGAGCGGGAGGTCCGATTCGGTGAGCGCCCGGCGGAAGGCGCTGAGGCCCTCGTCGAGGGGATGGTCCCGGGACTCGACGAGTCCATCCGTGTAGAGCGCGAGCAGCGCGCCCTCCGGGAGTTCGACCTGGACCTCCTCGAAGGGCTCGCCGCCGACGCCGAGCGGCATCCCGGGCGGCACGTCGAGCAGCAGCGCCTCCTCGCCGGGTTCGACGAGGACGGGCGGCAGATGGCCGGCGTTGGCGAAGGTGCAGCGTCTGGTCACCGGGTCGTAGACGGCGTAGACGCAGGTCGCGAGATAGACCTCGGAGAGCTCGGGGCCACGGGACTTGTGGGCGACGCGGGACGCCTGCTGGGCGCCGCTGGGGGTGCCGAGCCCGCGGGCGATCTCGTCGAGGGCGGAGAGCACCTCGGCGGGCTCCAGGTCGAGCAGCGCCAAGGTCCGTACGGCAGTGCGCAGTTCGCCCATCGCGACGGCGGCGCGCAGTCCGCGGCCCATGACGTCGCCGACGACGAGGGCGGTGCGGTGGCCGGGGAGTTCGATGACGTCGAACCAGTCCCCGCCGACCTCGGTCGCCGTGTTGCCCGGGAGGTAGCGGCAGGCGATGTCGAGGCCGGCGGCCTCGGGGTCGCCGGGGGGCAGAAGGCTGCGCTGGAGGATCAGGGCCCGCTCGTGCTCGCGGCGGTAGAGGCGGGCGTTGTCGATGCAGACCGCTGCACGGGCGGCCAGCTCGACGGCAAGCGCACGGTCCCGCTCCCCGAAGGGCTCGCTGCCCTTCGCCCGGGAGAACTGGACGAGCCCGACGACCGAGTCGTGGGCGACCATCGGCACGGCGAGGGTGGACTGGACGAGGCTGCCCTCCTCGCCCGGGATGGTCTGGACGCGGGCGGTGCGGAGGGCGACGGCGCTGGCCGAGTTGAACGAGTAGCGGTGGACGGCTCCGACCCCGGGCGAGGCCGGCGTTCCCGCACCGGAGCCACTGGCGCCGTGGGACCCGTCGGACTCGGGGGACCTGCCCGTCCCGCCGGAGCCGTCGGCAAGGACGGCGTCGGACACGGCACTTGCGTAGGCGACCCGGCGCAGCTCGGCGCTGCCGCCGCCGAAGCCCTCGGGGTGCGCGGAGCCCCAGCGTCCGGGCGGGGCTTCGTCTCCGGTGAGGAGCCCCTGGTAGAGGTCGACGGAGGCAAGGTCGCAGAAGCCGGGGACGGCGACGTCGAGGAGTTCGCGGGCGGTGGTCTCCAGATCGAGGGAGTTGCCGATCCTGGCGCTGGCCTCGTTGAGGATGGCCAGGTTGCGGCGGGCGCTGGCGGCCTCACGGGCGGCGATCTGACGACGGGTGACGTCGGTGCCGAGTCCGGCGACGCCGACGGGGCGGCCTGTCCCGCTGTGGACGCGGTAGAGGTTGATGGACCAGTGGCGGCGGTCGGTGCTGCCGGGGGCGGTGCCGACGATCTGCAGATCGGTCACGGACTCGCCGGTCTCCAGCACCCGTCGGAGCGCCGCGGTCATCCGTTCGGCCTCGGGCCGGGAAAGGTAGTCGAAGACGGTGCGGCCGCGGTGGTCCGCCGCCGCACCGCCGAAGACGGTCGCGAACCGCTGATTGGCGCGTACGACGGTGAGGTCGGGGCCGAACAGGAGGAACCCAAAGGGAGATTGGCCGAAAATAGCCTGCGACGAGGCAAGATCGGTCTCTATGCCGCGCAGGGCGCGGACGTCGACGACGATGCAGATCGCGGCGCGCTCGCCGTGGTCCGTCTCGCTCGGCATGACATAGACCTCGGCGAGCCCGTGGGCTCCGCCCTCGCCGGGCATACGGAAGGGGACGAGGCCCGTCCACTCCTTGCCGTCGAGTATCTCGGCGATCTTGCGGTGGCCCCGGGTGCGCAGCTCGGCGGGCATGAATACCTCGACCGGGTCCTTCCCCCTGACCTCGGCGGACTCGATGCCGAACTGCTCGGCGGCGCGCCGGCTCCACTGGTCGACGAGCCCGTCGGGCCCGATCGAGAAAGACGCGACTTTGATGTAGTCGTATATCGAGCCGGGCGGACTGCTCTGCCACACCACGCCGCTCGCCGTCTCAGGTATCTCGCTCACGCGACCGTCCCCTCCAGCTCACCGCACCGGACCGGCCATGCCCGCAGTATTCAGCACTACGGCCTCTGGCGACACGGCGTTCACGATCACAGAGCGATCTCGTTCATTTTGAGCCGAGACCGTGATCGTTGTCCCTTCACACTTCTAACCCGGGAGAGGCAGCTCGAACCACACGGTCTTGCCGGTTCTGCCACGCCGCGTGCCCCACCGCCTGGCCGTGCAGGCCACGAGCTGGAGCCCGCGTCCACCCTCGTCATCGGGCCCGGCAGGGCGCTCCAGGGGCGGATCCGGAAGCGGATCGGAAACCTCCACCAGCAGTGCGGAAGGGAGTGGCGCGACCACGCCGTCGGGGTTCGGCCGGACGAGACGGACGCCGATGGGGCCGGAGGCGTACCGAAGAGAATTGGTCACGAGCTCACTGACCAGGAGCACGGTCACATCGCCGACCACGGCGTCCAGCTCCCAGGCGCGCAGAGCCTCGCGGACGGCGTGACGTGCGGCACGTACGACATCGGGCTCGGCAGGGAAGGTCCACTCGGCGACATCGCCTTCGGTGTCGATCACGCCGACCACTTCCCAAGATCAGCCACAGCCGCTGACCCATGTCCGGTTTCGGAGGGTTAATCAGCCCATACCCGATATTTGGGGCAGGCTATCTCCGAGTGGGGCGCGCGGTGGCACGAACGGCGTATCCCGTCAGCTACCCGCGCTGCCCGGGGAGTCCGGCCCGCCCGCGGGGCCCAAGGACCGGAGCGCCGGTCCCGAGGGCAGCCGGCGCACCGCAGCGACGACCGCTGGGCGGTCCTGGGGCAGCCAGTCCACGGCGTCGAGCTCGTCGGGGGCCAGCCAGCGCAGCTCGTCGTGATCCTCCAGCGGGTGCGGCTCGCCCGAGAGCAGCCGGGCCGTCCAGACCTGGAGCACATAGCCGGGACCCAGCGGCCACTCGCCGGGCACCCGCTCGACCGGCTCCGCCTCGACGCCCAGCTCCTCGCGCAGCTCGCGCACGAGGGCCTGCTCAGGGGTCTCGCCGGGCTCCAGCTTGCCGCCGGGCAGCTCCCAGCGGCCGGCCAGTGCGGGCGGGGAGCTCCGGCGGGCGGCGAGCAGGCGCCCCTGGTCGTACAGGGCTCCGGCCACCACGACCCGGGCGGTCACGCGATCTGTCATGCGCCGGAGCGTAACCCGCATCCGAGGACCCTGCCGCCGGGCCCCGGACAGCCCCGCCGCACTCACGTGTGCGCTTCTGCGACGTCAGGGAGTGGTCTGCCCGATGCGCTCCACCCAGTACAGCTGCTTGTGGCCGCGGGCATCGAGGCGGTCGGCGATCTTCTGGGCCTCGTCCTCCGTGGCGTACCGGCCGACGCGATAGCGGTTGCCGTTGTCGTCCTGACGAATGACCAGCCAGGGAAGCACTGCGCCGCTGTCGTTCATCGCACCCCTTCCGCTGCCGGCCTGCATAACTCCCACCGTCCCCAGGAAACCGCACTACGCATATGCCCGAGCTTACGCCTGACCTTTACTCAGCGGATACGTGTTTTCACAAAGAGAGACGGATCCGGCCAACGACGGGGCACACGACGGAGGGCGCACGCAGCCGCGTGCGCCCCCACGACAACCGACAGGTGCTGTCGGCGCCTTACCTCGTGCCGTGCGTCGTGCGTCAGGTGGTGCCGTACGTCGCGACGTAGATCAGTCCGTACGCACCGTCGGCAGCGGCATCAGCACCGGCCCCGAGGCCGCGGGCTCCTTGCGGCAGACGTCCCCGCACTCGGAGTCCAACGAGCAGCACAGGGAGCAGATCGGGCCCGACTGGACAGGGCAGTCGGCAATGTCGGGCAGCTCGTACGCCGTCTCGCAGACCGCGCAGGTATGGGTGGCGGTGACGTCCTCCACGACGACATCGGGCCCGTTCACCGGGTTCGGGCGGGCCAGGTAGTACCTGCCCTTCGTCGCCCAGGCGATCAAGGGGCAGAGGACCAGCGCCAGTCCGGCGGCGATGAAGGTGGAGAAGGCCTCGGCGTACTGCCCGAAGACCCCGAAGAAGGCCAGGATGGAGACGGTCGAGGCGATGGCCATCGCGCCGAAGCCGGCCGGGTTGACGGCGTGGAGGTAGGCGCGCTTGAACTCGATGTACGGCGGGCTGAGCCCGATCCGCTTGTTGATGACGAGGTCGGCGGCCACGGCGGCGATCCAGGCGATGCCGACGTTCGAGTAGAAGCCCAGCAACTTGCCGAGCGCCGCGAACATGTTCATCTCCATCAGCGTCAGGGCGATGGCGAGGTTGAGGAAGATGTACCAGACGCGGCCGGGGTGCTTGTGGGTGATGCGGGAGAAGAAGTTGGACCAGGAGAGCGAGCCGCTGTAGGCGTTGGTCACATTGATCTTGATCTGGGAGACGATCACGAAGACCGCCGCCGCGGGCAGGGCCACCGAACCGAGCCAGGGCTTGAGCGCCTCGACCTGAGGGGCGATCGGCTCCAGGGCGTGCGTCTTCCCCACCGCCTCCAGTGCGACGAAGGCGAGGAAAGCACCGCCGAGCTGCTTGGCCGCACCGATGACGACCCAGCCGGGCCCGGCGGCGAGCACCGCGAGGTTCCAACGGCGCTTGTTCCGCTCGGTCCTGGCCGGCATGAAGCGCAGATAGTCGGCCTGCTCACCGATCTGGGCGATCAGCGAGAGGGCGACGCCCGTGCCGAGCCCGAAGCCGATCCACGAGAAGCCCGCGCCCGCACCCTCCGTACCCCCGAAGGAGGCGAACGCACCCCAGGCGTCCGGCGCTTCGAAGGCGAGCACGACGAACGGCAGCACCATCCCGACGATCCAGACCGGCTGGGTCCATGCCTGGACCTTCGCCAGCGCGCCCATCCCCTTGAAGACGATCGGGATGACGATCAGCGTCGTGACCAGATAGCCGATCTCGACGGGCAGCCCCACGGCCTGGTGCAGGGCCTGCGCCATGATCGAGCCCTCGAGCGCGAAGAAGATGAAGGTGAAGGACGCGTAGATCAGGGACGTCAGCGTGGAGCCGAAGTAGCCGAAGCCGGCGCCGCGCGTGACGAGATCCATGTCCAGGCCGTATGTGGCGCAGGCGCGGGCGATCGGAATGCCCGTCAGAAAGATGATCACGGCAGCTGTGAGGATCGAGGCGAGACCACTCGTGAAGCCGTACGTGAAGACGATCGACGCGCCGATCGCGAAGTCGGCCAGATACGCGATCCCGCCGAGCGCCGTGCCCGCGACCATCGAGGGCGACCAGCGCCGGAAGGAGTGCGGGGCATAGCGGAGCGAGTAGTCCTCGCGGCTCTCGTCGGCAGCGAGTTTCGCGTAGCTGCGCTTGGGCGGCGGCGGTGCCACCGCTTCGGTGTCACGGGTGACCGTATCCGTCATGAGGGTTCCTGTCGTCCGACCGGATTTCGGGTACGGACGAGCAAAGTAGGAGCCGGGCATGACAACTTGACGCTGCGGGCAATTGCCCCGGCGTTACGGGTCCAGGGTCCGCGTTAACTCGTGATCACGCCCCGCGAACAGCGTGTTCGCCCAGCGGTCACGTCCGGCCGGAGCTCGGCCGGACCGCACCTGGAGCCCCGCCGGCCACCGTGGCCCTGCCACTGCGGTGGGGGAGCTCACGCCGCGGTGGTCACGGCAGCCGCCCACCGCGGTCCGGCATTCGCGCCACCGCGGGTCACCGCACCGGCAGGTGGTATGCGATCCGGTAGCGGTCGGCCGGGACGATGACATCGGCCGTCTCGACCGCACGCCCCGACGCGTAGTACGTCCGCTGGATGACCATGACCACATGGCCCGGGACACCGCCGAGCGCCAGGAGCTCCTCCGCCAGCCCCGGCCGCGCGCCGACCTCCTCCGCCACGTTGTCCACGACGAGGTCGATCGCCCCCATCCGCTCGACGACCCCGCAGCCGCCCAGCGGGCCCTCCTCCGGCAGCATCACGGGCGTGCGCCCGGTGATAGCGAGCGGCTCCCACGAGGTCGACAGCATCATCGCCTCGCCCGCGTCCCGGAAGACGTACCGCGTGCGCATCACGCGGTCGCCGGCCGTGATGTCCAGCCGCGCGGCGATCGCGGCGCTCGCCTCCACCTGCTCGCTGCTGGATTCCCACGTGCCCCGCGCCCCGTCCGCCGCCTGCTCCTGCCGGAAGGGGTTGGCGCCGGACGCCGACCGGTAACCGGAGCGGGCGATCCGGCGGGGCACGGGGCGCTCGCGCACATACGTACCCGACCCGGAGCGGCCCTCCACCAGGCCCTCGGCCATCAGCACCTTGCGCGCCTCCAGCGCGACGGTGTCCGACACCCCGTACTCCTCGCGGATGCGGGCCTGCGAGGGGAGGCGGGTGTGCGGCGGCAGTGCGCCGTTGACGATCTTCCGGCGGAGATCGCTTGCAACACGCAGATAGGCGGGCTGCTCACCGAATGTCACTGGCCACTCCCAACAGGTTGACAGACAGCAACAGCCTGGCAACCGTGGGTTGCCTACCGCAAGCATGGGCCAGAGTTTCACCCGAAGTGATTACCGCTCTTTACGCGGGTGCTTACCGCAGGTATGGCGACCACCTCGGGCACATGTGCGCCGGATTCCTGATCCCGCGCCCCGAATCCTTGACCGCAAATGGTCCAGACCAATACCTTCCTGTCCGTACCGCGCACGGCAGCACGCACCGCTCATGGAAACCCTCCGGCACACGCACAGGAATGAGCCTCATGCGCCGAAGAACCCTTGCCCGGCTGACCATCGCCGCCGCCTCGCTCTCCCTCCTCGCCACGCTCTCCCCCTCCGCCTCGGCGGACGGGGCCCGCGCGGACGGGGACGGCCGCTCCTCGTACCAGCCCACACACATGCCCGGGCACGGTCCCGGGCACAAACCCGCGTACAAGCGCGTCGGCTACTTCACCCAATGGGGCATCTACGGGCGGAACTTCCAGGTCAAGGACCTGGACACGAGTGGCACCGCGGCCAGGCTCACCCACATCAACTACGCCTTCGGCAACGTGAGTCCGGACGGCAAGTGCTTCACCGGCAATGTCCCCGGTGAGGCCGACGCCTGGGCGGACTACGTCCGTCCGCTCGATGCCGCCGGCTCGGTCGACGGCGTCGCCGACGCCGCCGAGCAGCCGCTCGCGGGCAACTTCAACCAGCTCCGCGAGCTCAAGGCCAAGCACCCCGGACTCAAGGTGCTCATCTCCCTGGGCGGCTGGAGCTGGTCGACCCACTTCTCGGACGCGGCCCGGACCTCCGCCTCCCGCAAGGCGTTCGTCGCCTCCTGCCTCGACCTCTACATCAAGGGCAACCTCCCCGTCGACGGCTCCCGCGGCGGAACCGGAGCGGCGGCCGGCCTCTTCGACGGCATCGACCTCGACTGGGAGTGGCCGGGCTCGGCGGGCGACGCGGACACCGTCTTCCGCCCCGAGGACAAGCAGAACTTCACCGCGCTCGTACGGGAGTTCCGCACCCAGCTCGACGCGTACGGCCGGACGCTGAAGAAGCCCAGGCACTACGAACTGACGGCGTTCGTCCCGACCGCACCCGCCAAGATCGACGCCGGCTTCGAGGTCCGCAAGATCATGCGGGACCTGGACTTCGTGAACCTCCAGGGGTACGACTTCCACGTCTCCGGCGAGAGGACGACGGCCCAGCAGTCCGCACTGTTCGCGTCGCGCGACGACTTCAGCGTCGACCAGACCGTGCGCGACTGGCTGCGCCGCGGCGCACCCGCCCGCAAGCTGGTGATGGGCATGCCGTTCTACGGCCAGGGCTGGACGGGCGTCACCGGCGGCGGGGACGGCCTCGGGCAGCCGGCGAGCGGGCCCGCGCCCGCCACCTGGGCGGCGGGGTACGAGGACTACGAGGCCCTCAAGAAGCTCGCCGAGTCGGGCACGTACACGGTCCACCGCGACCGGCGGGGCGGCCATGCGTGGCTCTTCGACGGGACGACGCTGTGGACGTACGACGATCCGCAGGTGCTGCGCACGAAGACCGCGTACATCCGGGACCGCGGGCTCGGCGGCGCGATGTTCTGGTCCCTGGACGGGGACACGTCCGACGGGGAGCTGATCACGGCGATCGACACGGGCCTCGAGCGCCGCTGAGGCGACGCAGACGCAGACGCCGACGCGACGCCAGCGATCGGGCGGGGCGGCCCTGGCCGACGCCGGCCGGGGCCGCCCCGCTCACAGATCCTCGCTGTCCTCCGCTTCCGGCTCTTCGGGGTCCTCGGGGTCCTCGTCCGGAACGGCCGGGGGTACCGCGGTGAGGCCGAGCGCATGCGAGGCTTCATAGCGGCTGCTGTGGAAGTCGCCCGAATGCTCTGCCTCGGAGGCACGCTTTCCGAGGTCGCTCGCCGTGTCGTACTCCTCGGCAGGGGCTTCGACGGCCACACGGGCAGGGGCCGTCCATCCGGTTCTCACCCCGCCCGGTGACCCGTGGTCCCCGCGTGCCCCGGTCGCCGCCGCAGAGGAGTGCGCTCGTCCGGGCGGGCCGTCAGCGCCCGTGCCGGCGGAGGCTTTGGGCGTGGTGACGGCGGGGGCTGTCGTTGTCGCGGTCCCGGTGCGTCTGCGGACCAGCGAGGTGGCCGCGGCGATGAGGGCCATGGCGATGGCCAGGGTGAAGACGACGATCAGGCCGTCGTGGAAGGGGCCGGGAGATCAGGTGCGGGAAGAAGTCCCGCCCGGTCAGGATGGCGGCGTTGGCCGGCGGCAGGTGGCCGAGCATGGCCGGGCCGAGGAGCTGCTGGATGGGATTGTAGCCGAGGAAGGCGGCGAACAGGACCTCGACCGGCGGCAGCGCTGCGATGGTGTGTGCGGCTGGGGCGGGTACGTGCTGGGCGGTGAGGCCGGAGCTGAGGGTGTGCGGCAGCGAGCCGGCGAGTCCGGCCACCATCTGACGGTGAAGATGAGGAATCCCGCGTTGTAGGTCCGTACCCGGCCGCGCATGTCGCCGAGTCGGCCGAGGGTGACGACCAGCACGGCGGTGACGAGCAGGTAGCCCATCAGCATCCACAGCAGGTAACTGACGTTGCCCGGCTGAAGCGGGTCGAGACGGATGCCGGTGAAGATCCCGGGCAGCGAGATCAGCACGATCGAGGTGTTGATGCTCGCGATCAGGACCCCGAGCGTGGTGTTGGACAGCGCCACCCACTTGTAGCGGGGGTGGTCGGCGCCGATCCAGGTACGCCGATCGTGGGGCCGAACGCCGGGGGTGCTGCCTGCCGGGCGGGGGGGTTCCGTCGGTGGTCACCGGCTGTCCTCCCTCATGGCTTCCTGCGGGGATCTGGGGCTCAGTTCACTGTTGCCGGGCGGAGCGCGGGTGTGGCCGTGAAGGCTGTCCACGACGCGCGTTCGGCGACCAGGCGGCGCAGTCGTGCGTACGTGGCGGGGGGGTGTTCCAGCCGAGTACGCCGACCACCCTCCCGTGGTGGCCGTAGGCGGCGGCGAAGTGACCGTCCTGCGGGTCGCCGTGGACGATGCGCACGGCGGCGTCGGGTGGGAAGATGCCGTACGCCTGGATCTTGGTGTCGTACTGGTCGGTCCAGAAGTAGGGCACGGGAGCGAACGGGTTGGCGTCACCGAGCAGGTTGCCGGCTGCGGCCATGGCCTGTTCGGTGGCGTTCATCCGGTGCTCGAGGCGCATGCGGGTGCCGAAGTGCGGGTTGTGCCAGGAGGCGACGTCGCCGGCGGCGTAGATGCCGGGTGCGGCCTGGCACGACGCGTCGCACAGCACCCCGTCCCCCAGGCTCAGGCCCGAGCCCGCCAGCCAGCGGGTCGCGGGCGTGGAGCCGAGGGCCAGGACGACGACGTCGGCCGGCAGCGTGGTGCCGTCGCCGAGTTCCACCCCGGTCACCCGGCCGCCTGCACCGCGCAGGCGGCGCACCGGTATCCCGCAGCGCAGGCGCGTTCCGTGGTCGCGGTGCAGGTCGGCGACGAGCGCGCCGATGCGGTCGCCGAACGGGCGTCGCACCGGGACGGGCTCCGGCTCGACCACGGTCACCTCCAGGCCCATGGTCCGGGCCGCCGCGGCGACCTCGGTGCCCAGGAACCCGCCGCCCACGACGACCACCCGGGGCCCGGCGAGCAGCGCGGCACGCAGGGCGAGCGCGTCGTCGAGAGTGCGCAGGACATGGACTCCGGCCAGATCGCTGTCGGGAAGGCGCCGGGGGACCACGCCGGTGGCGATGACCAGAGCGTCGAAATGCTCTCGCCGTTGCCCAGACGCACCTGGCCGCGCTCCACGTCGAGGGCGGTGGCGCGCTGTCCGAGCCGCAGGTCGGCCTCCAGCCGCGCCAGGTCCTGTGGGGAGCGCAGGGTGGCCCGTTCGGGCTCCCAGGCGCCGGTGAGGGTCTGCTTGGACAGCGGCGGCCGGTCGTACGGCGGATGGGACTCCTCGCCGATCAGGGTGAGGTCGCCGCCCCAGCCTCGGCGGCGGAGGGTCTCGGCCGCGGTCAGACCTGCGGCCGAGGCTCCGACGATGACGATCCGCCTCACTGCTCGTCCTCCTGTTCTTCCACCCAGATCGCCTGGGCCAGGCAGAGGCGGCGGCCTGCCGGACGTCGTCCGCCAGGTCCTCGGGCGGGTTCTCGGTGAGCAGGACGACGATGCCGTCCTCCTCGCGCTGGTCGAACACCTCCGGCGTGGCCAGCACGCACTGGCCGGAGGCGACACACTTGCTCTGGCCGACGACCACCTTCATCGGATCCTCCTTTCCTGCGCGGCACTTGGCCGCGGTCACCAGGTGACGGGCAGTTCGTAGACGCCGTAGACGGCTCCGTCGTGCTTGAACGGGATCTCGTCGAGATCCGCCGCCGGCTGCAGGGTGGGGATGCGGCGGCACAGGCAGCCGGCCGCCCGGGTCATCGGGAAGTCCGGTACTTGCGCCGGCGGCGCGTCGGTGCCGGGTGCCGGGTCCCGGGTGCCGGGTGCCGGGTGCCGAGATGGTGCTCATGGATCTCCGCCCTTTCCGGAAGTCGGTATGGGGGCAGTGCCAGGACCGGGGCCCGGCGCGCGTGGGGCGCGACGGGGCAGCGGAGCAGGTCCCGCCTGCAGGAGGAGACACCGAAGCGCGCAGCCCGGAGGTTCAGGAGGCCGACCCGCCGCCGGGGACGCGGGGTCGCGGGGCGGTTTGGACCATCCGCCGAACGATGGGCAGGGCCGTGTGCATGGCCTCGCCCAGCGCCCGCACGTCCTGCTCGGGCAACGCGGCCAGCAGGTCGGTCACCCAGGCACACTGCGCGCGTCGGCGCTCGGCCAGCACCTCGCGCCCGGCATCCGTGATGGCGACGAGGCGGACCCGTCCGTCTTCGGGATGGTCCACTAGTGATGCCAGGCCCTGGGCCTCCAGTCGGTGCACCAGCGCGGTCATCGACGGTTGGGCGACGCCCTCCGCCGCTGCCAGCACGGTCAGCCGGATCGGACCTTCCCGCTCCAGCCGACTGGGCAGCCGGCTGCACTCCCGACGAGCACGGCCGCGGGCTGGAGATCATCGATCAGCTCACCGCCGCGCACGGCGATCGCCAGGAGCCCGGACACGCCATCCACTGGGCCGACGTGAATGCCGCGACCCGACCCGACCACACGGCAGTGCCAACACCAGCCATGGCGTCGACGGTCTCATCGATCGGCACCTGCGGCCGCACCGGCCGACGTGCCGCTCCGGTTGCTGGAGCCCGCGTATGCGGAGGCCTGGAACGCACTGTGCCTGGAGCGCCGTCCGCCATGTACGGACTGCTCGACGCGTGAGGAGGGGCGGCCGCCTCGGCGACCGCCCCACCCCCCGGATTCAGAGCTCAGAGCTCAGGGCTCAGGGCCCATGCGCTCAGCGCGCGTCAGAACTGCAGCGCCCAGGAGTCGATCTTCCCGGTGTCGATGCTCGCGTTGTCGCTGACCCGCAGCTTCCACGTGCCGTTCGCGACCTCCGACGAGGCGTTGACGGTGTACGTGGTGTTGATGTTGTCCGCGCTGCCGCCGGTGCCGTAGCCCTTCAAGGTGTAGGCGGTGCCGTCAGGAGCGATGAGCTGGACCTGGAGGTCGCCGATGTAGGTGTGCACGATGTTGACCGGGACCTGGAGAGCGGACGGGGCGTTGCCCGCGACGCCGCTGACGGTGACGGGCGACTCCACGGTGGTGTGGTCGTTGATCGCGTAGTCCGTGGTGTTCTCGAACTTCGGGCCGGGCGGCGGGGTCGTGCCGCCGCCGACGTACAGCAGGCGGTTCGGCGATCCGGTGCCGGGGCTGCCGACCACGTTCGGGGTCGCCGCGGTGGTCAGGGCGGAGGACACCTGCGCCGGGGTGGCGGTGCGGTTGTTCGCCAGGTAGAGCGCGGCCGCGCCCGCGACGTGCGGGGTCGCCATCGACGTACCGGAGATGGTGTTCGTGGCGCTGTCGCTGGTGTTCCAGGCCGAGGTTATGGAGGAGCCCGGCGCGAAGATGTCCAGGACGCTGCCGTAGTTGGAGAAGCTGGAGCGCGCGTCGCTGCTCGTGGTCGAGCCGACGGTGATGGCCTCGGTGACGCGGGCGGGCGAGGTGTTCGCCGCGTTGGCGCCGTCGTTGCCGGCCGCGATGGCGTAGGTGACACCGGAGGCGATCGAGTTGCGTACGGCGGTGTCGAGGGCGGAGTCGACGCCGCCGCCGAGGCTCATGTTGGCGACGGCCGGCTTGACGGCGTTCTGCGTCACCCAGTCGATGCCCGCGACGACCTGCGCGGTGGTGCCGGAGCCGGAGTTGTTGAGCACGCGGACGCCGACGACGCTGGCCTTCTTCGCGACACCGTAGGAGTTTCCGGCGACGGTGGCGGCGACGTGCGTGCCGTGGCCGTTGCCGTCCTGCGCCGTGTTGTCGTTGTCGATGGCGTCGTAGCCGTACGAGGCCCGGCCACCGAAGTCGCTGTGGGTGATCCGCACACCGGTGTCGATGATGTACGCGGTGACGCCCTCACCCGCGGGGTCGGGGTAGGTGTAGCTCTGGTTCAGCGGGAGCGCCCGCTGGTCGATGCGGTCCAGGCCCCAGGACGGCGGGTTGGGCTGGGTGCCGGAGATCGTGAAGACGCGGTTCTGCACGACGGACTCGACGGCCGGGTCCGCGGCGAACTTCTTGGCCTGGGCCTCGGAGAGTTCGACGGCGTATCCGTTGAGGGCGGCGTTGTACGTCTTCTTGATCGTCGCTCCGTATTCCGCGGCGAGGGCCTTGCCCTCCTTGGAACTCGCGTCGGCGGCCGACTCGTCGAGGGTGACGATGTAGCTGCCGGCGATGGCGCCGGGCGCGTCCTCGTTCTGGATGACGCCTTCCGGGGCGGCTTCGGCCGCGGTGGCGGGAAGGGCGGACGCGGTACCGAGCGCGAGTGCGGCGACGGCTATCGCGCCCACGGCGGACAGTCTTCGCCGCGAATTACGCATCACGGACATGTGAGGGATCCTCCTCATTGGTGGTGCGCTGCTGTGGGGGTTATCGACAGGAGCATGACAATCCGCTTGCCCGGGGTGTCCGTCGGGATGTCTGCGAGGGTGCCGTGCCGCTGCCGTCCGAAAGATTGACTGATCCGTAGGAATCCCACAAGAGCTTTGAAGGCCGCGTAACACGTGTGCCACACAACTGCCATCCTGGATCACATGACGGAATACCTCTGTCCGATGTGCGACGTACGTTCCCCCGTCGAGGAACTCACCTGGCACTGTCCGCAGTGCCAGGGCCCCTGGGACCTCGACTTCACCGCCTTCCCCGTGGAGCGCAACTCTCTTTCCGGACGCGTCAATTCGCTCTGGCGCTACGAGGAGGCCCTCCCGCTGCGCGCGTCGGACGCCCGCGCGGCGGTGTCCCTCGGTGAGGGCCGCACCCCGCTCGTCCCGCTGACGGACACCGTCACCGCCAAGCTCGACTTCCTGATGCCGACCCTGTCGTTCAAGGACCGCGGCGCGGTGATGCTCGCCGAGCTGGCACGGCAGCTGAAGCCGCGGCGCGTGATCGCCGACAGCAGCGGCAACGCGGGCACGGCGCTCGCGGCGTACTGCGCCCGCGCCGGGCTGGACTGCACCGTATACATCCCCGAGGGGACCTCCCCGAAGAAGGTGGAGCAGATCGGGGCGCACGACGCCCATCTCGAGATCGTGCCCGGCGACCGCGAGGCCGCGGCGCGGGCGGCCCGCGCGGCGGCGGGCGAGGACGGGGTCTTCTACGCCTCGCACGTCTTCAATCCGTACTTCCTGCACGGCACGAAGACGTACGTCTACGAGATCTGGGAGGACCTCGGCGGCAGGCTGCCCGAGACCCTCGTCGTCCCCGTCGGCAACGGGACCCTGCTGCTCGGCGCCGCGCTCGCCGTCGACGAGCTGTACGGTCACGGGCTCATCGACGAGCGCCCGGCGCTGATCGCGGTACAGGCGGCCGCCATCGCGCCGCTCGCCTTCGCCTTCCGGGCGGGCGCCGACGACGTGCTCGCTCCGACGTCCCCGACCCCCACCCTCGCGGAGGGCATCGCCATCGCGCACCCGCCGCGCGCCCGGCAGATCCTCACCGCGGTCCGCGCCACCGGCGGCACCTTCCTGACCGTGACGGAGGACCAGATCCGCGCCGCGCAGCTCGATCTCGCCGGGCGGGGGCTGTACGTCGAGTCCACGGGAGTGGCGTGCTGGGCGGCGCTCGGGGCGTACGGGCTGGACGGCCGCAGCGCGGTGCTGCCGCTGTGCGGGGCGGGGCTCAAGTCGGGGGTGGCGACGACCTGACCCCGATATCTATGCGGCCGGTGCGCTGCCGCGGGAGGGCGCTACGCGCCGTTCGGTGACAGCTCCTTCAACGGGATACGGCGGATCTCGATCGTCTCGTGCGGCTCCTCTGAGAACGACATCGATGCTGCCGCTGTCCCCGCGCCACCGACCCGCCCCTCGGCGAAGGCGAGCAAGGTCCCGGCTCGCGTCCGGACGACCGCGGGTATGCGGTAGGTGTCATAGCCGCCGGTACCCGAGGCGCACGGAACCGACGAGGCGCATCTCCGTTCCGACTCGGCAACCGCTTCGCCGTTCTCGTCCGCCCCCGGCTGGATCACCAGCACCACAGCGGCAACGGCAACCGCAACGCCAACAACGGCGCCACCAAGAAGGGACACCGGCGGTTCAGAAACGTACGACGGATCGCTTCCTCTTCCACACATCACCACACCGAAGACGGACGGAGGACGTCCTGCACGAACCTACCCCCGCCTACGCGAAGGGGGCCGACCCCGACTTGGGTCTGCCGGGACGCGGGTCGGCCTCGCGGGTGGGGGCGTCCAGGCGTGGAGGGTGGCGTCCATGGCGGCGTAGGACAGGGCCGCGTTCGCGGAGACCCGGTAGTAGCGGGCGGCCTCCGGTTCGTCGAGGCCTCCGCGGCGCATGCAGCCGCGGATGTGCGCGACCACCTGGAACTCGTGGGGCCGCCGGGCCGTGCGGGATCCGGCGGCCGATGCCCGGGCCCTGCTCACGGTCGTGGCCCCCGCCGGGCGTCCCTTCCCTCACAAGCAGGACGCCCGGCGGGGGCAGTTCGTGGTCAGCGCACGTCGTAGGCGCGGACCACGGTCCGGCTGACGGAGTTGCCGCGTGCGTCCGTCAGTTCGGCCTTCAGCGTGACCTGCTTGCCGGAGGCGCCGGCGTGGTCCACGGTGGCGCTCCAGGTGCCGTCGTGCTGCGAGACCGCGGCCTCGGTCCAGGTCGCGCCCCCGTCGTACGAGTACGACAGCTTGGCGTCGGTCAGGGCGGCCGGGGTGTAGCCGGCGTGGCCGGTGGCGGTCAGGGTGATCTTCTGGCCGTCGGCGGCGGGGAGGGTCTTGAGGCCGACCTCGGGGAGCCCGTAGCGGGGGAAGAGGATCGGGATGGCCTGTGAGTAGACGTTCTCGTCGAGCGCGGAGCGGAACCGCCAGACGGTGTTGACGGCGGCGGACCGCTTCCAGACCTTGGCCGGGGACCCGATCTTCCCGGTGTTCTGCTCGAGTTCGTACGACGCTTCCTCGGCCGGGACCTCGAACACCCCGAACGGGTAGGAGCTCGACCCGATCTGCTCGCCGTTGCGGCGTAGCTGCAGATTGCCGATGTCGCCGAACGACCCGGCCTCGGCGTGGTGGGTGCCGTCGCCCCACATCGCGGCGGCGAAGCCGATCAGGTTGCCCTGGCGCTCGGCGGTGAGGAGGGGCTTTCCGTCGGCGTCGCGCGGGGCGACCGGGGCGATCACTCCGTCGTACCAGCTCTCCACGCGCTGTTCACCCGCCTGGTACACACGCGAGCGGCCGACCATGGCCTCACCCCAGGGGAAGCTGCTGGAGATGGCGCGCTGCCAGGATGTGTCGCCGGGAGTGTAGAACTCGGTGCGGGTGCCGGGTACCGGGAGGGCGTCGAACAGGCCGAGGAACACCCACGTCCCGATCGGCCGGGAGGCGCCGACGAAGTCGATGAAGTCGGTGGCGACGCCCATGGCGTGGTAGGTCGCCTCCGTGCGGCCGAGCCGTTCGTCGTTGACCTCGTACGTCAGGTCCTCGTCGATCCCGCCGCCCCGGGGGAAGGCAAGGTTGTAGGCGTACGGCGCCTTCGCGGCGGCCTTCCAGCGGAGGGTGACCTCACCGCCGGCCAGCCGGTCCAGCAGCGTGGTCGCCTCGGCGGACTCGACGGCGAGCACCGGCAGCTCACCGCCGCCGATGCTGGTCAACGGCTGCCGGCGTCCAGGGGCGGAGTGGTACGCGAGGACGGCCTTGGCGCCCGCGGCCTTGGCATTGCGGGCCTGCTGGAGGACGTAGGTCTGGTCGTCGGCGATACGGACCAGGGCGATCTTCCCCTGGACTCCGGCGGCCGCGAGCTCCCCCGGCGTGCCGGTCTTCGCGTCGACCAGTTGTGCCTCACCCGTGCCGTCGAGGTTGACCGAACCCGTGGAGGCGGTGACCGGGTGGAGGGTCTCACCGCCGACGACGGCGAGCTCGGAGATCAGCGGGGTGGCGGCACGCCAGTAGCTGCCGAACTCGAAGTCGCCGTCGCTCGCCGCACCCTCGACGGAGGCGTAGTAGCCGCGGAGCGTGCGCCCGCCGGAGAGGGTGCCGGCGTGCAGCCAGGTGTCGTCCCAGGAGCGGGCGAAGGCCAGGGTGCCGGAGCGCACTTCGGTGGGCCGTTCGGTGCTGATCCGCAGCCTGTGGGCGTCGCGGGCGTCCAGGACGACGGTGGTGTCCTTCTGCAGCTTCAGCTGCGGACGACCCAGGTAGGTGATGGAGTCGGCGAGCTTCGTGCCCTCACCCGCGTCGGGGGTGACGACGAAGCCGGACACGAGGTAGCTGCCGGGGCGCAGCCGGTACTCCTGGACCGTGGCGCCCTCGTTGAATCGGCGCTCGCCGGTGGCGATGTCGGTGCTGACAACATCGAGCGAGGAGGAGCCTGTGGCCGGCTTGCCGAGGCGGTCGACGAGCTTGAGCCGCAGGGTGACGGTCTCGGGCTGGACGTACAGGGCGAACGGAGTGGAGACGCTGACGCCGTCGGCGGTGGCCAGCACCCGGCCGGTGATGTCGCCGTACTGGCCGGGCTCCAGGTGCGCGGCCGGGTCGAGAGCCAGTGGGACCTTGACGGTGGCTCCGGCCGGGACGGTGACGCCGCTCCGGCCGAGCTTGGCGACCGTCGAGTGGACATCCGTGCCGTCGTTGCCGGTGACGCCCTGGACGGCGAGGTCCAGCTCCACGGGCCGGTCGCTGGTGTTGGTGTAGGGGATGTCGACGGTGGTGCGGTCGTCGCCGCTCTGCGGCCAGTCGAAGGTGCCGCCCTGGACGGCCGGGGCGCCGATGACCTTGGCGTCGATCGCCGCCATGACGTCGAGGCGACCGCCGCCGGTCTCACGGACGTCGCCGGTTATGGAGGTCTTCGCGGAGGAGACGAGCGCGGCCTTGATCTGCTGCGCGGTCCAGTCGGGGTGACGCTGCTTGACGACGGCGGCGGCACCCGCGACGTGCGGGGTGGCCATGGGGCTGGAGAAGTACGCCGTGGAGTCGTCGCGGTCGACGGCGCCGACGGTGAGCACACTGGGGGCACAGCCCGGGGAGGAGACGCTGTTGAGCCTCCGGCCGGAGTTTCCGGCGGCGATGACGAACAACGTGTCCCCGGACCGGGCGAGTTGTTCGGCAGCCGTGCTCATCGGATCGGTGCAGTCGGTCGGGGCGGGGTTGCCGAGGAAGTACGGATCGGTCGACGGCTTGAAGGTCCCCGAGTGGTGCGGCTGGAGGGCCACCGGAACGCGGCATGTCACCCAGTCCGGCGATCCGATGCTCGACGACGAAGGCCCGCCAGTTGCAGCCAGCAGCGGTACGGAGAACCAGGGATGACAACAGGTGGCAAACCGTCAGTCCAACCGGCACGAATCCAGCAATGGGGCCGACCCGGAACCGGGCCGGCCCCATTGACCTGCACGTTTTGCCAAATTGTCAGACGACGCTATCGCGGGCACTTCACGTCGAAGCGGAACGTTCATGG
The DNA here is from genome assembly GCF_042730885.1 of Streptomyces sp. NPDC059909. Lineage (NCBI taxonomy): Bacteria > Bacillati > Actinomycetota > Actinomycetes > Kitasatosporales > Streptomycetaceae > Streptomyces > Streptomyces sp. NPDC059909. The sequence continues at coordinate 91,648 of NZ_JBHWKX010000021.1, read as the reverse complement.
AACCCCTTCCTTCCCAGTGCCCCCAAGGGTTTCCGCCCCTTCGCGGGGTGCAGGGTCAGCACCGTGTCGTCGGGTCAGCACGTCACGCCGCCACGGCGACGGCGCGTACCGGCGACGGCCGAAGCGCCTGCTGCATCACGTCCCGCGCACCGCACGATCGTCCCGGCCAGCCCGCGCGCCCGCGCGCTCCGCGAGGCGAGACGCACCAGACGCGACAGCGCGGCGAAACTGGCGGAATACCAAGTCGCGCTCAAGGACCAGCCGGTAACCCAGCTCATCCCATGCCGCTGCGTCGTCCTCGCGCTCGACGCGCGCCAGGAGCTCAGGGACGCGATCGATGTCCCCGTGGCAGTCGTACATCCGTGCCCAGTTCACCACCTGAGCATTTAACCGCCCTGAGGCTGCCGGGACGACTCCGCATCCATGAACGCCCCCTGCACGACTCATCAGCCAGGACCCAGCGTCGTGGGGAGGGCGAACACCCCCATTCCTATGCGCTCAGGCCGCCGGGAGATGGGGCCTCGACACTCTCCTGACCTGCGAATATAACCCGTAGCAAGTCGCCGGCTGAGGGTCGGAGCGCTCTGGAACCGTGGCGGAATTTGCGCTGCTAAGACGGGGCGGTCGCCGGTGACCAGTCCAAGGGGTCATACCCCACCCCCTTCGCCCTCTCCCTTCCTTCCGCGATCGCCTCTACGATCCAGCCCATGATCAAGCTCTCTTGGGCCTTGGTGGCCGAGCACGTAGACGAGTGGACCGGCGACGACACGGCGCAGGGCGCGGCCGTCCTCGAAGCCAGGGTGGGTCGGTGGTCGAGTCGAGCGGCATGAATCCGGAGAGCGCGCAGCACTGGCGGACGGACTTCCTCGCGCCCGTGGTCGAGTCACTGCGTACGGAGGGGGCAGCCACTCTCGCGCGAGGCGAGTCGTGGAGCAAGGCTGCCGGGCCGTTCATGGTGTGCGCGTCGCCCGTCACCTGACCTGACCTGACCTGGACAGGCCCCCGGCTTCACGCCCCAAAGGTGCTGCCATGTGGCACGAGAATGGGTGCCATGACGGAGAGGCGTGAATGGAAGTACGACAGAACTGAGCTGGCGTGGCTCCACAACCGGCTCGGCCGCTCGGAGGACGGGCCTGGGCACGTGGTGTCCGAGCTTGTACCGAGTGGCTATGAGGCATACGTACGGGTCTTCCACCGCTTCGAGGCCACGGACGGTTCAGGTCGCAGCCGCACGTGGGAGTCGTGGGCCCAGGACTCTGATGTTCCGTTTCACCCGGAGATATCCCACAGGTGGTTGCGGCGCCAGGAGCTCAGCGCGGGACAACCGCTGTGGGCGGCCGATGATGGGGCTCTCGACGAGCGCAGCCGACGGGCGCTTGCTCGCCTGCTCGGCATGGTTTCCGGGGAGCAGGCCGTGTACTTCGCCTACGACCTCGCGGCCATGCTCTGGGGCGACGACGACGAACCCCTCGTCCGTCACAGCTCCCTGGCCGACCTGGAGAACGTAAGAGAATCTGTGAGGGACCTGGTGGGGGAGAGCCAGGGCGGCGTCGTTCAGGGGATCTGTCCGGTTTGATCACGTGATGCCGAGGGTGGTCAGTGGTCGGGTGGCGTCTCGGGAGTGCTTGCGCAGGCCGGCGGCGATGTTGCCGCAGCCGGTCAGGCGGAGGGCGCCGATGGCCAGGTTGCGCAGTGCGGCCATGGCCCGGGGTGCGGTCCCGGTGCGAACGTGTGAGGCGTCCTCGGCAAAGGTGGTGTCGCGGACGTGGTGGATCTTGTTCTCGATGCCCCAGTGTTCGCGGACGCGGTGCGCGATCTCGGGGGCGTCGGCGTGCTCCGCTGCCAGGTCGGTGACCGCGTAGACGCGTTCGAGGGTGACCTTGCCGGTGGCGATGACGCGGCGGCGTCGCACGATCTGCACGGCCTGGACCGCGTGCGGGAAGCCGAGTCCGCGGGTGACGGTGGCGGTTTTGACGCGGCGGATCTCGTCGCGGCCGTGCGCGGTGGCGCGGGTCTTGTCCATCAGCGGCACCTCCCGCCAGGGCAGTTGCTTCAGGTACTGGTGCAGCAGCGGCTGGTTCCCCTTGATCACCGCGATGTAGTGGGCTTGCTTCTCCTCCACCAGGAAGCGGGCGTGGGCGGTTTGTGAGTGCAGGGCGTCGAAGGTGACCACAATGTCGGTCAGGTCGAGTGGGGCGAGCATCGGCCGGAAGACGGTGATTTCGTTGGTCTTGCCGCCCACCTCGCGCTGGGCGGTGACCAGTCCGGTGCCGGTCATCGCGGCGAGCAGGTGGACCTGGGTGCCGTCGGCGCGACGGGCGCCGCGCACGGTCTTGCCGTCCACGGCCAGAGAGTGACGGGGTTGCCGGGCTCGGTCCTGACCGGGTCGCGGGCGGCCGGGGTCGCGGGCAGCGAGCCAGGTGCCGATTGCCGTGTCGAGGGCGTCGCCGTCCACGCGCTGCAGGACCCGGCGCACCGTGGCCTCGGCCGGAGGGGTGGGACCGGACGGTTCGCGACCCGGGCCGCCGAGAGCGGTGAGTACGGCGGGTGATGCGTCGGCGGCCCACTCCGTGATCGCGGCGAGGGATTTCGCACCGGCCAGAACCGCGCACGCGGCGAGCGCGAGGATGAAGGCGAGGGGATGGCGCCGCCCCTCCGCCCGTCGGGTATCCGGCACCGCTGCGAGGCAGACCAGCAGGCCCGGGTGGTCCTCGGGCTCGGCGGGCCGGACAACGGCGAGTTGGCTCAGGCCGGCGGGGATGGGCGATGATGAGCGGGCAGGCACGGTCTTCCGTTGCGGTGATCAGGGACTCGACACCTCATGATCACCCGGAGGCCGTGCCTGCCTCCGTTCCGGCCCCGCGAACTCCGCAGCCATGTCCGTCACCTGAACCAGCATCAAGTCGGACAGATCCTCTGAACGACGCCGCCCTGGGGGGAGAGCGGCCCAGAATTCTGGTGGCCGCAAGATCGCAGCTGGGTGGTCACTACCGACTATGACTTGCTGTCGACCTACGTTGGCTGCTCGGCACAGACCTCCGAGCTGCTGCTGGCGGACGACGAACTCGAAATTCTCCCAGTCACGCTTCAGACCCGCGTCGATTGGGACACCAAGCCACCGCACGGCTCGTAGCCGCACCGGTCAAGAATCCCAGCACACCAAGGGTGTGCTCCTATTCGGTCCGCACCACCAAGGCAAACGACGTACACACGCGCCGGAAGCTCCCGTGCCCTGTCCGACCGGTATGGCTCATGCACTCCACGTCCACGGCAGCACCGTCCGCCGACGGCTGCGCCGACCACCGGCACTCGTAGGCCAGGCATTCCGCCTCGAACGTCACGTCCGTGCCCGGGTGCTGAGTAATCCTGTGCTCTACGTAGCGCAGGACAGAGCGGCTCACGGCCTCCTCCGACCACGTGTCCGGTGCGGGTGGTTGCAGAACTCCACGTCCGCGTCCGTCGCTGCTGACAGGTCGCCCCTGTCGCGCGCGGCCTGGCGCTGCGAGACCAACGCCGCGCACACCCCGCAGCCGGGCGCAGGATCAGGCGGAGTCCGGGGCAGAGACAAATACACCGGGCCGCTCATCGTCGTTCTCGGATTACTCACGCCTGCCGCCTCCCCGACCGAATGTCCCGAGCGAGCAACCAGTTTCATCGAGCGAGTCGGAGGGGCCCAGGTTTATTGGCGTTGTCGGGTAAAGATCACGGCCCAGTCGTTCAGGAGTGAACGGCAGTCGTCACCCCACACGGCGTATCCCTCGTACCGTTCGAAGTCCTCCCGGTAAACGTTCACGTCCCTGTGGTCCCGAAGCATCAGGGCCCCTGTTCCTGTTTCCACGGTGGCCAGGCGACGGTCATAAACTGTGAACGTGTTAAGGGGGCGCTCTGGAATGTGTCCTCCCAAGGGGATCACGCCCAACCGTACATTCGGGATACGGGACACAGACGCGAGCCGGTCCATCTGCATGGCCATTTCCAAAGGCGGAAGCAGTGGCCACCTGACGGCCTGTTCCGTCAACAGGAACGTGAACCGCTTCTCCGGATTGACCAGGACGCTTTGCCGCTCCAGCTTCTTCGCGATGGTCTTGGACTGGTCTCCAGGAACGTCAGCGATGCTCGCGCGCACGTACTCAGGCGTAGCGAGCAGGCCGGTAATCATGGAGAGCAGGAAGTAGCGGAACTCTGTGGAGACTGCCTCAAGCCTGGCCAGTTCGTTCTGCTTTTTGTCCAGCCCCCTGCGGCGCGAGCTCCAGTGGTCCTGCCACTCGGTGTTCGCGGAGCGGGCAAGGGCGAGGATCTCGGCAGCCAGCGGCCCCTCTGCACCGAGGGCATCAAGGATCAGCTCCACGTCGACTATGGCGGGGGTGAGCTTCCCGCTCTCAATATTGCTGATCTTTGTCTGGCTCATATTGCAGCGCTTCGCGAGCCGGACTTGGGTCCATCCGGCCCGCTTGCGCTCGTTCTTCAGGACCGCCGCTAGGTCTGACCTGGATTGACCTAGGGCCTCCGGCTCAAAGGTCAAGGCCCTTCACGTACTCCTCAAAGGGAACCGACTCGGATACCGCGATCCTCTGGTATTCGATGAACGGCGCCGTATCACCCTCGTGCACTTCGCGGCCGATCTGTCTGCCGTCCGGGTGGTAGTTCATGAGAACCACTTCGGAATGGTCGAACATCCAGAAGTCCTGCACGCCATCCAGCGGGTTGGGCCTGTCCGTGACGTCGAGAATGCGGATCTGCTCGCCGGCCAAGGCATGGGCCTTGTAGTAGTGGTGGAATTCGAAGCGCAGGTATTCCGACAGAGGGCGGGTGACGACGTGAACGCGGCCCTGTGTGCGCCCTTCCGCAACCTGTCGGCGTAGCCGATCGGTGTACTCGTTCGCTACGGTCTCCGGGGCGATGCGGGCTCCGGCACGGAACGCTGCGAACTCCTCTTCCTCCTGCGGCATGAGGTACTGCGGCAGTGTCTCAAGGCGCCACGCCTCCCGTGTGAAGCGCTCGAAGCGCACCGCCCACGCTTCACCAGCCAAGAGCACGGAAGGCCTCCCTCAATGTCTCCTCCGGGATCTCCACGAGCCCTTCGCCGTCAGGAGCGGTGAACGCGTGGGACACGTCACCTTGGACGACGAACGAGCCGGACGCGGTCCGGTAGACGTTCGGGCAGTCGTCCTTGCCACACTCGCCGTTCCCGTTGCCGGTCAGCCGGGTCAGTTCCTCACGAGCCATGGTGAACCCCCTGTCTCACGCCCCCTCGTGGGGCGGCATCACGACCGTACGGAGGGGGCGCCGTCGCCGTCCATGCGGTTGCGCGAATATTCGCGTTGCCGCATAAAGAGGGGTCGTTCCAGGAGGCCCGAACCAACAGCGGTCAGGGAACGAACGGCTCCGCCAACATCACGACCCGATCACTCTCGACCTCGAACCCGAGTACGGGATGGTTGCCGTCGCCGCCCTCGGCATCCATCAGCACCGGCTTCCCCAACCGCCGTCCGATGGCCGTGAGGAACCCGCAGAACAAGTCGAGTCGCTCCTGCCCCTGGAGTTCCCGCAGGTCGACATCAAAGTCGATCTCGTCCGACGAATAGAAGCGGAAGATCACCAGCACATCGGCGGCCAGCCAGACCCTCAACTGCGGACACTCAGCGTCGGCCGGCCGGGACAGCACCGTCTCCGCCCGAGGCACCGGAAGTACCGACTCTCCTTCGGAGTACTGGTGCTTCCATCCGCTCACGTCAACAAGGTCGAGGACAGCTTGCCAATCCTCGACCGAGGCCCCAGGAACGAGCACGTCCGGCAGCGCGCCCATCAGATCAGGGTCGAAGAACCCTCTGACGTCATCCCACAGCAGGTCAGTCACTCCCCCACCCTGCCCGGCGCCCCTTCCCCATGCGCACCGGGTTTCCCGTGCCCCCTCCCCAGGTGCACCCCTCGTTCTGTCCGGCCTCACACGACACCCCGGAAACCCCAGCTCAGAGCATGTACAGACCCACCCCGAGAGTCAGCACCAAGTCAGCACAGGGCCAGGAAACAGCCTGATCCAGCCAGAGAAATCAAGAAGGGGCCAGACCCGAAGATCTGGCCCCTGAGCTGGGGTTTTACCGCCTTCAGCCGATCATGGCGTCAGCCCGTCACACGTTGAAGCGGGATTCCACAACAAGGCTCTGGTCCGAAAATGAAGCTTGAACGCTGGCAGGCAGGTGGGTTCAGGGTGCTGCGATGGGTTCGAAGCGAACGGTGAGGCCGAGGGCGTTGGCTTGTCGGGTGATCCGGCGGAGAGCGCGTTCGGGGTCGTGCTTGGCGTAGTAGTCGCCGCCGAGGTCGTGGTACGGCGTGTCGTTGGCGAGCATGTGCCAGACGGCGGTCATGAGGGAGTGTTCCACGGCAACCAGGGCCTTCTTCTTGCCCAGTCGGACCATGAGGCGGTGGTAGCGGGCGCCATGAAGCTACCCCTTGATCGTGGACACCTGGAGACTGGGACGTGAGAGCCCAGAGGAAGCAGTGCCAGGTGGGAAGCAAGTACACGAAGCGGTACTCGGACGAGTACAAGCGGGATGCGATCGAGCTCGTGCGGTCGTCGGGCCGGACGGTGACCGAGGTCGCCCGGGAGCTCGGGATCAGCTCGGAGTCCCTGCGGGGCTGGGTCAAGAAGGCCCGCGCCGCCCAGGACGCCGGATCCGGCCCCGTCGCCGGGCAGGCCGGGCAGAGCGCCGACGACCGGGATGAGGAACTGAAGCGGCTGCGGAGGCTGACCGCCGAGCAGGCGAAAACGATCGAGATCCTGAAAAAAGCGACGGCCTTCTTCGCGAAGGAGAGCGACCGGTGAGCAAGATATGCCGGTTCATCCACGCGGAGAAGGCGAACTACCCGATCACGCTGCTGTGCAAGGTAACGAAGACCGCCCGCTCCACGTACTACGCGTGGGTGGCCGGACGGGAAGCCCGCGAAGCGCGGCGGCGGGCCGATGAGGCCCTGGCGCACAAGATCACGGTGATCCACCTCGCCTCCCGGCGGAACTACGGCGTCCCGCGCGTCACCGCCGAACTGCGCCGACAGGACCGGCCGGTCAACCGCAAGCGGGTGGCGCGGGTCATGCGAGAGCACGGCATCGCCGGGAACAGCCGGCGCACCGGACGCCGCAGCCTGACCAAGGCCGACACCAAAGCCGCCCCGTCGCCTTCGGCGCGCACCGGGGCATTTACCACGCCCCCGGCGCGCACCGAAGGTGCGCTGAGTCGCTGACCTGCGGTTTTATGGGCGCATCCCAGCACCATCCCAGCACGGGACGCGCGACAAAGTACAAGAAGACCCAAGGGCGCCAAGATTACACACCGACGCCAGCGCCGGATGCGAACTGCGCAGCACTCCAGACGCTGTAATAGTTTCTGTACTAGACTTGCCTCCATGAAGTCACCCCGCCCCGGCGGCACGGAGAACATCTCCGTCTCGATGCCCTCGGAACTCCTCGGTGCCCTGCGCACGCGCACCGGCAAGCGCGGCGTGTCCGCCTACGTGACTGCGGCGGTCCGGCATCAGCTGGCGATGGACGGCCTCGCCGAGATCGTGGCCGCCTACGAAGCCGAGCACGAACCGTTGAGCGAGTCCGAGGTCCAGGCCGCGCAGCACGAACTGTTCGGTGACGCGCTGTCGCCGTACGCGTCCGGCGACAGCGCCGCATGAAGGAACCCGCGGCCAGGTCCCTCGTTCTGGACTCCCAGGCGTTGTCCCTGCTCCTGCGCAATGACCGCCAGATGATCACCCGGATCGAGGCAGCCCGGCGCGTGGGCGTGCCCGTCCTCGTGTCAGCGCTGACGGTGGTGGAGGCCGTCTATGGGAAGATCGATAACGCCCGGCTGCGCTGGGTGCTCTCCCGGCTTCAGGTCCAAGACGTCACTCAGGCGGACAGCCTTACCGCGGTGCAGCTTCTGAGCGACGCCGGCGGCCTGCACGGCCACAAGTACGCCATCGACGCCCTCGTCGCCGCGATGGCGCTCCGCTCTCCGGCGCCCGTCCTGGTGCTGACCTCGGACCGCGACGACTGGTCGAAACTGTGCGGCGACCGCGTACAGATCAAGGACGTCTGAGCTTGATGTTCGCCCGTGTAGGCGAAGACAGTACTGAAGGTCCGCGCAGCGGGCGACGGAAGGGGGTTCAGTCTGTCGCCCGGTTCTGGGCGTGGTTTCGACAGGGTGGTCGCGGTCTCGTTGGCGGCCGGGGTGCCGGACGGTGCGGATGACGACGAGCCCGTGCTGTTGCCCTGGGCCGGGGCCGTGGTGCCCGGCGTGGACGGGACAGTGGTCGGCTCGTCGGACGACTTCGTGGAGAAGGTGGGGGCTGGAGTCGTGCCGCTGGCCTTCTTGGCGTTCGTGACGGTCACGGTGACCGAGGCGCCGGTCTGCGCGATGAAGCTCTTCGAAGGCTTGTAAATGGCGTACCCGGCGGGTGCCGTCGTCTGCCGGGCCCAGAAGCTGGTGCCCGTACGGCTGTTGACCGGCAGCTTCGCGGAGGCATTGCCGTTGGACCCTCCACCGTCGACCGACCCGGCATCGTCGAGTACCGCTTACACAACTCCGGGCCACGCCCGTCCCTACACGCCGACGACATCGGCTGACACCGTCGGTTTAGTGGGCCCGGACAAAAGGCTCGCCCGCCAGACCGGGGGTTGCGGTGCGGCCGAGCGGTGCCGCGGTCGGGTGGCCGCGGCGCCGTCGTGCCTCGCCTTGTGCCGGGCCGGTCTGGCGCCCGGTGGCGCGGGTCAGCGGGTGTCGGCGGCGGCCTGCTCGATGAGGCGTTCGACGACGTCGGGGTGGCTGATCATGACGACGTGCGATGCGCCGCGGACCTCGACGACGCGGCGGGCGTCGGCCCGCTGGTACTCCCACCGTTCCACGGCAGCCGGAATCGCCTTGTCCGCGGTGGCGACCACGCCGTACGACGGGATGGTGCGCCACGCCGCCGCCGTGGTGACGTCCTCGAAGGAGGAGGCGCTGAACGGCCGCTGTCCGGCCGCCATCAGCGCGGCTTCGTTCTTGGAGACGTCGGCGGCGAAGACGTCACGGAACCGGTCCGACCGGATGTAGAGGTCGGTGCCGGTGCTGCCGTCCGGGTTGGGGAAGGGCACCGGGTTCAGCGCGGCCTGGATCTCGCTGCCGGGGTACTTGTTGATGATGTCGCCGAGCTTCTCGCCGGTGTCGGGCACGAACGCGGCGACGTAGACCAGCGCCTTGACGTTCGGGTTCCCGGCCGCGGCGTTGGTGATCACGGCGCCGCCGTAGGAGTGCCCGACCAGGACGATCGGCCCCTGGATCGAGCGCAGGACGCTCGCGATGTAGGCGGCGTCATTGGGTATGCCGCGCAGCGGGTTGGCCGGTGCCATCACCGGATACCCGTCCTTCTGCAACCGCGCCATCACGCCGTTCCAGTTGGACGCGTCGGCAAAGCCGCCGTGCACGAGCACGACGGTCGGCTTGGGCGGGCGCGGGTGGCGGTCGCCGTCGGACGCGGATGCCGACGGCGTCAAGGTGGCGAACGCCGCGGCACCGGCGAGGGTAAATGCGGCGGCACCGAGTGCGAACTTGCTGCGTCTGCGCAGGGATTTCACGATGGCTCTCCTCATGTGACGGGGTGGAGCGGTGTGGAGCCCGCACGTTGGAGCGTGGGGCCTCGGCCGGACATGGCGGCGCCCACGGTGCGGGGGCTGGGACCGGCGGCGGAGCTGGGCTCGGGGCCGGGACGCGGGACGTTCAGCGCCCGCCGACCGGCCCCTGGCCGGGGCTGGTCGGCGGGCGCTGGGCAGGTGCGGTGTCCGGGCGCCGTTCAGCCGTTGGCGGCCTGCTTGATCAGATCGGCGACGGCGGCGGGCTGCGAGACGTAGACGGCGTGGCTGCCGGCGACCTCGACGGTGTGCGCGCCAATGCGCTCGGCCATCGCGCGCTGGGCGGGCGGCGGGATCATGCGGTCGTCGGTGGCCACCAGGTACCAGGACGGCTTGGTGCGCCACGCCGGCGTCGCTACCGCGCCGCCGGCCGCGTCCAGGCCCCAGGGGACCTGCGAATCGGCGAGGAACTCGGCCTGGGCGCGCGGGAGGTCGCCGGCGAAGGCGTCGGCGAACTTCTCGCGGTCCAGGAGCAGGTATCCGTCCACCGGCGGCAGGATCGGCGGGACCGCGGCACCCGGCGGCGGGTCGGCGATCAGGGTGTTCACGGACTCGCCCTTGTCGGGGGCGAACGCGGCGATGTACACCAGCGCGGCGACCTTGTCGTGGTTGCCGGCCTCGGTGACCACGACGCCGCCGTAGGAGTGGCCGACCAGGATGACCGGGCCGGGCTGCGCGTCGATAACCTGCCGAGTGGCGGCCACGTCGCCGTCCAGCGACAGCGTGGGGTTCTGCACGACGGCCACGTTGTAGCCGTCGGCCTTGAGAGCCTCATAGACCCCCTGCCAGCCGGAGCCGTCCACGAAGCCTCCGTGGACAAGCACGACGTTCCCGCGCGGCGCGTTGTCGCTCATCATTCCTCCCAGGTTCGCCGGGCCCGCATGTGCGGCCCTTGGCCCGAACTGTAGAATTCCAGCCTCTCGGCCGCCCCCGTCAGATGACGTAGTTCCGCTGGCTCTTCCTTCACTCCAACAGCCGGGCAAGCGTCTCGAAGGCCGGCCCGGAGATCGTGCGGAACACCTGCAAGACGCGCCTGCGCAGCATCCGGAAGACGCCCGGCCTGGACGATCTCGAACACTTCGGCCGCCTCGACCACGTCCCACTACACGACCACGAACCGTGGCATCCCGAGCGGGTCATCGAGCGTCACGCCCTGCGCGACTGGATCTGGGACGCGGTCAAGGAACTTCCTCCCAGGCTCCCCTGGTCCTGATGCTGCGCCACTTCAGCGCACTCAGCTCTACACGGACATCGCGGCGGCGTGCGAGATACCGGTCGGCACCGTACGCAGGCCCGCGGCAAGATGGCCGAGGTGCTGCTGTCGACCGTCGGCCAGGCCCACGACGACGCAGCTGTACCGACCCAGGCAAGCCCGGCATGAAGGCCGCCGCGACGCTGGACGCCTCCGAGGTCGGCCGGCCTCTGCCGCGGGACATCGCCGAACTGTGGCCGAAGGACTCCGAGATGATCGGCAGGCTGGCCCAACCGGGCGAACGCGTCCACCCCACCTCCGTGATGCAGCGCATGCTGGAGGTCGGCGTACGCCAGGGCCTGCGGCACGTGGTCGCAAGCCGCGACATCACCATCTGGGGGTGGACGTCACCAACCCGCCCGGCAAGATCGATCCCTGCCCTCCGGGACTGGCCTGGGTCATGCTTCGCCGCAACGGCATCGTCCAACGCCTGCGCGTCGTCTTCCCTGCACAGCTGCGGCCCGAACAGCACGGGCTCTCGTGATCCCTACGTCTGCTCGTGCGCTCGCAGGTCCGCGAGTGCGTCCCGCAGTGCTGCCCGCGAGCTGATGCCCAGCTTCGGGAACAGGTGGTAGAGGTGGGTGCTCACCGTGCGGGGGGAGAGGTAGAGCCGTTCGCCGATCTGCTTGTTCGTCAGTCCCGCGGCGGCAAGCGCGGCGATCTCGCGCTCCTGCGGGGTCAGTTGGGCGGTCGTCCCCGGGGCCGAGTGGGCGGCGGGCGTGCCGCTTGCGCGAAGTTCGGCGCGTGCCCGGGCCGCCCAGGGGGCGGCGCCGAGGCGTTCGAAGGTGCCCAGGGCTCCCGTCAGATGGTGCCGGGCCTGTGAGGCGCACTGTGCTCGGCGGAGGCGTTCGGCGTAGGCGAGTTGGATCCGAGCCTGCGCGAACGGCCAGCGGTCTGCTCCCGGGGTCGCGAGCGCGGTGTCGAACGCTGCGCGGAACGACGCGGCCGGGGCGGTCATCCCCGTCGCGCCGGCCGCGATCATGGCGAGCCGGGACGAGAAGTCGGCGACGCCTGAGCGATGGATGTCGGCGACGTGCGCACTGGCCTCTGGCGTCCGCCCGGCCCGGACGGCGGCCTCGACGAGGTCGAGCAGCACCCACAGCGCCGCAGGCTTGTAGACCGGCAGCGTCTCCGGTGAGCAGATCTCGACCGCATGGCGGTATGCCGTCTCGAACTCTCCGTGGCTCATCGCGTCGAGGGCCTTCGCGTGCGCGGCGAGCTGGAGCACGAAGCCGTTGCGGTTCGGCGCCGCCCAAGAGACCAGGTCGTAGGCCAGACGCCGGACGGCGGCGCGGTCGCCGCGCGCGGCAGCGACCATCGCTTGGTCGTATTGCAGGAAGCCGCCGAGCAGCCGGTAGTGGTGCCGGGTCGTGACGGCGAGCCCCTCCTCGGCCAACCGGAGGACGCTGTCCCAGTCGCCGCTCAGCACGCCGTCGAACCCCAACAGTGCATACGCCTTGATGGCCGCCGCAACGGCGCCGCCGCTGCGGCCGTGCTCGACCACCCGCCACAGCGCATCGCGGCATCCGGCGATCCGGTCCACGTACAGCGCCGCGGTGCCCAGCCGCACCGCGTGGGCGTGATCGGCCTGCTCGCCGATACCGGCAATCGCCTCGTCCAGCACGGGGAGCGACGGCCCGGCCCGTCGCGTCGGCGCGAGATAGGTGTTGCCGAGCAGGTCCAGGATCTCCGGGGGTCCGACGCCGAGCCCGTCGAGGACCGCCCAGTAGTCCTCGGCCAGGTCGGCACGGCACCCGAAGGAGCAGTTCGCCTGCAGGACGTAGACCATCTCCGTGAGCGGCGCGTCCCATACCCCGACCGGGCGACGTGCGTTGCGCACCGCACCGAGCAGCAGCCGGTGGGCGGTGTCGATATCGCCCCCGCTGTTGACCAGGTAGGCCGCGGTGGCGACGGCAGCCACCGCGTGGCCTTGCCCGAGGTGTTCGGTGACGAGCGCCCGTGCGTCGGTGAGGTCCCCGGTGACGTCGGCACCGAGGTAGGCGGCGAACATGGCGCGGCGGTGATGGTCGTCAACCTTCGGGCTCAGCTCGGCGGCGCGCAGGAGCAGACCGATCGCGCCGACCGGGTCGCCGCGCCCCTTCGTCCGCAGTGCGGCCTCCTCGAGCAGCTGCGCGATCTGCTCGTCCGGCGCCGATGCCGCCTCCGCGAGATGCCATGCGCGCTGCTCGGAACCTTCCGGATGCCGTCCTGCCAGCCGCCCGTGTGCCCCGCGCCGCTCTGATTCGGTGGACAGCTCGACGACCGTGGAACGGGTGAGCGGGTGCCGGAACTCGATTCCGCGGGTGACCGGATGAATACGGATCAGCCGGGCGCGCTCGGCCGGTTCGAGCTCGCCGGCCGAGATCCCCGGGAACAGGATGCCTGTACCGTCGAGCGCTGCGAGGAGCAGCTGGGCACGCGTCTTGGCGGGGAGCCCCTCGATCCGCCGGGCGAAGGTCAGCCGCAACCGTCGGCCGACCGACGTTCGGCCGAGCGGAGGTTCGGTCGGCGAGCCGAGCCGCGCCGGAAGTTCGATCAGCGCCAGCGGGTTGCCCTGGGCTTCGGTGATGACCTGCCGGGCGGCGCGCGGCGGCATTTCGGGGAACGCGTTGGTGAGGAGCACCGCCGCGTCGTCGTCGTCGAGCGGCCGGATGGGTATCTCCGCGAGACCGGCCTCCTCGAACACGCTGCCCTCGCCTGTCCGCACGACGCCCAGCAGGCCGATTCGCGAGCTGCCCAGCCGCCGCGCGAGGATGCCGAACAGGGTGGCGCTCGCGCGGTCGAGCCACTGCAGGTCGTCGACCACCACCAGCACCGGTTCTCTGCAGGCGGCTTCGGCCAGCAGGGCAAGCAGCGCGTTCGTCAGGGCCAGCTGATCCGGCGCGGGCCCCTCCGCGAGGCCCACCGCGACACCGATCGCACGCCGGGCATCGGACGAGACCCGGGCCAGCTCGGCAGCGAGCGGAGCGACCAGCTGATGGAGCCCGGCGAAGCTCACCTCCGCCTCGAACTCGACGCCCGACGCCCGCAGTACGCGCGTGCCGAGCTCCGCAGCGTGGGCTGCCGCGTCGTCGAGGAGCGAAGTCTTGCCCACGCCCGCCTCGCCGACGACGAGCAGGGAACCGCCGCCCGTCGCCACTGCGTCGACAAAGCCGCGCAGCACACCCAGCTCGCGATCACGCCCCACGAGCCGTCTGCCCCACATCCACCCCGTCACGTCGCGATTTTACTGGGCCACCACAGCTTTCCACAGCGGCGCGAAGGCCGGGAGCGTCCACCTGCCACCCGAACTGCTCACCGACGACCATGCCCGCGAAGCGGCGGAGTATCTGAGCACCCTGCGCCTCAAGACCCGGGGCCGGGCGACGTCCCTGCGGGACCTGACCGGCACCCACCTGCTCACGAGTCGCGCCTTCCGCCGCGCCCGCCCTCGGCGTCCTCGCCGTCCGCAGACGCATCAAACGCTGCCCCCCGGTACGTGCCTTACTGGATCTATCAGGAATTAGGCTCTGACTCTGTCGGGGATCTTGGGTAATCGACGGGCCCCAATCACAGACGCACCGTTCCAGCCCGGCCGGCGTGGCCTCAGTCACGCCGCCCTTCGTCGTGTGGAGCAGCTTCAGGTCGGACGCCTCCCCCTCCTCGGCCAGGAGATCGACCACGCCGAACGGGTACGAAATCGACTCCTCGGAACTGTCCCCAAGCCGTGAAGAAGGCGTGAAGGCGATCTCGCTCGCGAACTCCCTGCCACATGGCACTGAACAGAGCGCATCCCAGCACGGGCACCCTCATCCCATCCCAGCACGATCCCAGCACGGTAGGGATGAGCAGGGGTGATGACAGGTGACGAGGGGTCAGCTATCCCAGCACCATCCCAGCACGGGAAAAAACCAAGGGCCCGACCCCGAAGAGTCGGACCCTCTCTGACCTGCATGTTTGCCAGATCAGCGACGTGGTGATATGTCAGCCGCTAGACGTTGAAGCGGAACTCCACCACGTCGCCGTCCTGCATCACATAGTCCTTGCCCTCCATGCGCGCCTTGCCGGCCGCGCGGGCGTCGGCGACGGAGCCGGTGGCGACCAGGTCGCCGAAGTGGATGACCTCGGCCTTGATGAAGCCCTTCTGGAAGTCGGTGTGGATGACACCGGCCGCCTCGGGGGCCGTCGCGCCCTTCTTGATCGTCCAGGCGCGGGACTCCTTGGGGCCTGCCGTGAGGTAGGTCTGAAGGCCGAGGGTGTCGAAGCCGACGCGGGCGAGGGTCGCCAGGCCCGGCTCCTCCGCGCCGACGGACTGGAGGAGCTCCATGGCGTCCTCCTCGTCGAGCTCGGCGAGGTCGGCCTCGAGCTTGGCGTTGAGGAAGATCGCCTCGGCGGGGGCGACCAGGGCGCGCTGCTCGTTCTTGAAGTCCTCGTCCACGAGCTCCTCCTCGTCGACGTTGAAGACGTAGAGGAAGGGCTTCGTCGTGAGCAGGTGGAGGTCGTGCAGGAGCGCGGCCTTCTCGGAGCCCTGGACGACGCCCTGAGAGAAGAGGGTGTTGCCCTCCTCCAGGATGGCCTGGGCGGCCTCGACCGCGGCGACCTTCGGGGCCACGTCCTTCTTGATGCGGGCTTCCTTGGACAGGCGCGGCAGGACCTTCTCGATGGTCTGGAGGTCCGCGAGGATCAGCTCGGTGTTGATCGTCTCGATGTCGTCCTTGGGCGAGACCTTGCCGTCGACGTGGACGACGTTCTCGTCCTTGAAGGCCCGGATGACCTGGCAGATCGCGTCGGACTCGCGGATGTTCGCCAGGAACTTGTTGCCGAGGCCCTCGCCCTCGCTCGCGCCGCGGACGATGCCGGCGATGTCGACGAAGTCGACCGTCGCGGGAAGGATCCGCTGGGAACCGAAGATCTCCGCCAGCTTGGCGAGCCGGGCGTCGGGGACGCCGACCACGCCCACGTTGGGCTCGATCGTGGCGAACGGGTAGTTGGCCGCCAGCACGTCGTTCTTGGTCAGGGCGTTGAACAGGGTCGACTTGCCGACATTCGGCAGACCGACGATTCCGATCGTGAGCGACACGTTGGCGACTTCCTGGAGTAGGACTGGCTGAGGGCCGGGGGCCCGGCCCCGGGTGGGCCGATCCCCCAGTTTACGGGCGTGTCGCCGGGGCCGACGACGGGAACCTCGGAGGCCCCCGCGGGGGCGGGATTACAGCCAAGGTCACCCAAAGGGCGTGTCCTGTATCGGAACACTCACTCAATGCGACCTACTTTGGTTCCGTGGAGCAAAGGACAGGTCCCTCACAGCGGCCACGGCCGCAGGCCCCTCTTTCCGGTCAGGGCGCGCTCATCGAGGGCGCCGCGGCGTACCGGGTCGCGGCCAGGCCCGGCAGCCCGGGCCGGCCAGGCAGGACCGGACAGCCGGGCCGGTCAGGTCAGGCCGGTCCCCCGGGGCGGCCCGGCGCACGGCCGGGGCGCCCGGTGCCGCCGGTGGTCCTCGCGCTGCGCAGGCTGCCGAATCCCCGGCTGACCGGTCTCGGCGCCGGGCTCTTCGCCTCGGCCACGATGCTGGTGATCGGCCTCCTCGACCAGCTGCTGTTCGACGGCTCGGCGGTCGTGTACGGCGTGCTCTTCCTGCCGCTGAGCGCCCTGACGGCACTGTGGGTGCGGAGCGCCGACCTGGTCACCGCGCCGATCAGCGTCCCGATCGCCTTCACGGTCGGGGTCGTCCCGATCTCGGGCGGGATCGGTGGCGTCGGCGGTCAGATCATGGCGGTCGTGACCGCGCTGGCCGTGAATGCGGGCTGGTTGTACGGCGGCACGCTCGTCGCCGGGCTGATCACGATCGTACGGAAGGTGACGCTGATGATCCGGCGCCGGTCCGTCCGGCACCCGGTCGAACGAGCGGGCGAGCGCCTGGGTGAACGGGCGGGCGCGGGACGAACGGGCCAGGCCCAGCCCCGCCCCGGCGCCCGCCGCTAGCCGGGCCCCGCCCAGGAGGGACCTACCGCTCCGCCGCCGTCATCGCCGCCCCCACGATTCCGGCGTTGTTCCTCAGCTCCGCCGGGACCATCTCCGCGCGCACGTGCTTGATCAGCGGCACGAACTTGTCCGCCTTGCGGCTCACCCCGCCGCCGATGATGAAGAGCTCCGGCGAGAACAGCATCTCCAGGTACTGCAGATACTTCTGGACCCGGTGCGCCCACTGCTCCCAGCTCAGCTCCTCGTCGTCCTTGACCTTGGTCGACGCGTGCTTCTCGGCCTCGTGGCCGTGCAGCTCCATGTGGCCGAACTCCGTGTTCGGCACGAGCCTGCCGTCGATGAAGAGGGCGCTGCCGATGCCGGTACCGAAGGTCAGCAGGATCACCGTGCCCTTGCGGCCCCGCCCTGCGCCGAAGGTCATCTCGGCGACCCCGGCCGCGTCCGCGTCGTTCAGCACGGTCACCGGCATGCCCAGCCGCTCGCCCAGCAGCTTGCCGCCGTCCAGGTCGATCCAGCCCTTGTCGACATTCGCGGCCGTACGGATCACGGAACCCGTGACGACGCCGGGGAAGGTGATCCCGACCGGGCCCGACCAGCCGAAGTGCTGCACCACCTCGGCAACGCAGTCGGCCATGCCGTCGGGCGTGGCCGGATGCGGTGTGAGTACTTTGTGGCGGGGCTCTGCGAGGTCGCCGCGGTCCAGGTCCACGGGAGCGCCCTTGATCCCCGACCCGCCGATGTCCACTCCGAAGACGTTCATGGACACAACGTTACGAGGAACCGCTGACGGTTACCCCCCGACCGGCCTTCGACGGCCGGTCCTCGGCGTCTACTCCTCGACGAGCGCGGCCGCCTCGCCGCGCAGGTCACGGCGGAGCTCCTTGGGCAGCGAGAAGGTGATCGACTCCTCGGCCGCCTTGACGATCTCGACGTCCTCGAAGCCGCGCTGCGACAGCCACTCCAGGACCTCCTCGACCAGCACCTCGGGCACCGAGGCGCCCGACGTGACACCGACGGTCGAGACGCCCTCCAGCCAGGCCTCGTCGATCTCCTTCGCGTAGTCCACGAGGTGCGCGTCGCGGGCGCCGGCGCCCAGCGCGACCTCGACGAGCCGCTTGGAGTTCGAGGAGTTCTGCGAGCCGACGACGATGACCAGGTCCGCATCGGCGCCCATCTGCTTGACCGCGATCTGGCGGTTCTGCGTGGCGTAGCAGATGTCGTCGCTCGGCGGGGAGACCAGCAGCGGGAACTTCGTCTTCAGCTTGTCGACGGTCTCCATCGTCTCGTCGACCGACAGCGTGGTCTGGGAGAGCCAGACGACCTTCGACGGGTCGCGGACCTCGACCTTGTCGACATCGCCCGGGCCGTCGACCAGGGTGATGTGGTCGGGTGCCTCGCCGGTGGTGCCGATGACCTCCTCGTGGCCCTCGTGGCCGATGAGGAGGATGTCGAAGTCCTCGTTGGCGTACCGGACGGCCTCCTTGTGGACCTTGGTCACCAGGGGGCAGGTGGCGTCGATGGTCGCGAGCTTCCGCTCGGCGGCCTCGTCGTGCACGATCGGCGCGACGCCATGGGCCGAGAACATGACGATGGACCCCTCGGGGACCTCCGCGGTGGCCTCGACGAAGATCGCGCCCTTCTTCTCCAGGGTCTGTACGACGTACTTGTTGTGGACGATCTCGTGGCGCACGTAGATCGGGGCGCCGTACTGCTCGAGGGCCTTCTCCACGGCGATCACGGCACGGTCCACGCCCGCACAGTAGCCACGGGGAGCGGCGAGCAGGACGCGGCGGGCGTTCGTTGCAGTCATGCCTCCCATCGTAAGGGCGCGCCGAACAGCCCAACGATCGCCCACAGGGCTGAGACTGTGCCCGTACGTGATCAAGACCGTACGTACGAGGACGGAGGCCTCCATGGCGGGCACCGGCGCCGGGACCGGGACCGACCGGGACGCGCACACCCAACTGCGCCGCAGCCTCGGGTTCCGGGATCTCGTCGTCTACGGGCTGCTCTTCATCGCCCCCATGGCGCCCGTCGGCGTCTTCGGCACCCTCGACGCGAAGTCGCACGGCGCGGTCGCACTCGTGTACGTCTTCGCGACGGTCGCGATGGCGTTCACGGCCTACAGCTACGCGCAGATGGTGCGGGTCGCCCCGCAGGCCGGATCGGTCTTCACGTACGCGCGGAAGGGGCTCGGCGAGAGTGTGGGGTTCATCGCCGGGTGGATGGCGATGCTCGACTATCTGCTGATCCCGGCCGTCGCGTATCTGTTCTCCGGCATCGCGATGGAGGCACTGGTCCCGGCCGTGCACCGGTGGGTGTGGACCGGGACCGCAGTCGTCGTGACCACGCTGCTGAACCTCTGGGGCGTACGGCCCGCGGCCCGGGTCGGCTTCGCGGTGCTGGCGATGGAGATCGTGGTCCTGGGCGTCTTCCTGGTGTCGGCGACCGTGGTCCTGGTGCAGGACGGGCCGCGGCGCGGCTGGGCGTCGCCGCTCACGGGTGACGGGGACTTCGCGCCGGACGCGGTGATCGGCGCGGTGTCGGTGGCGGTGCTGTCGTACCTGGGCTTCGACGCGATCGCGTCCTTCGCGGAGGAGGTGACGGGAGGGTCGCGCCAGGTGGCGCGAGCGGTGCTGTTCTGCCTGGGGCTGGCGGGGGTGCTCTTCGTGGCCCAGACGTATCTGGTGGCGCTGCTGGAGCCGGTGTCGTCGGCGGAGCCGGCGGCGGACCCGAGGAGTCAGGGGTCGGCGTTCTACGACGCCGTGGACGCGGCCGTCGGGACCTGGCTGCACGACCTGGTGGCCCTGAGCAAGGCGATCGGAGCGACGTTCGCTGCCCTGGCGGGGCAGGCGGCGGCGGGCCGGCTCCTCTTCGCGATGGCCCGCGACCGGCGGTTGCCGCACCGGCTCTCCCGTACCGACTCCGGTGTGCCGCGGGTGGCGCTGCTGATCTCCGCGGTCGTGACGATGACCGCGGCGGTGTGGGCGGCGCGGCGGGACGACGGTCTGGACCATCTGGTGTCGGTCGTCGACATCGGGGCGCTGACGGCCTTCACGCTCCTGCACGCGAGCGTGGTCGGGTGGTTCGCGGTGCGCCGGATGGAAGGGCCGCCGAGCTGGTGGCGGCATGTGCTGATCCCGGTGCTCGGCGCGATGGTGACGGTCACCGTGATCGCGGAGGCGTCGCGCACGGCGCAGGTGGTCGGCGCGATCTGGCTGGCGGTGGGGCTGCTGGTACTGGTGGGCCAGAGGGGGCGGGGGACGGAACGCGCCTCGTAGGCCGGACCCGGCGTCGAGGACCTGGCCCTGTCGGAGGGTGCCGATACGCTCGCGTGCATGGGTCTCACTACGTCTGCCGAAGCTCCCCTGCCCGTCGGCGAGGTGTCACGGCTCATCGGGGGCTGGATCGACCGCCTCGGGGCGGTGTGGGTGGAGGGACAGATCACCCAGCTGTCGCGCAGGCCGGGCGCCGGGGTGGTGTTCCTGACGCTGCGCGATCCGTCGTACGACATCTCCGTGAGCGTCACCTGCTACCGCCAGGTGTTCGACGCGGTCGCCGACGTCGTCTCCGAGGGAGCGCGGGTCGTCGTGCACGCCAAGCCGGAGTGGTACGCCCCGCGCGGGCAGCTGTCGCTGCGCGCCGTCGAGATAAGGCCGGTCGGCATCGGCGAGCTGCTCGCGCGGCTGGAGCATCTGAAGCGGACCCTGGCAGCGGAGGGACTCTTCGCTCTCGACCGCAAGAAGCCGCTGCCGTTCCTCCCGCAGCTCATCGGCCTGGTCTGCGGCCGGGCGTCGGCGGCCGAGCGGGACGTGCTGGAGAACGCGCGGCGGCGCTGGCCCGCCGTCCGGTTCGAGGTGCGCAATGTCGCGGTGCAGGGCGTGCGCGCCGTGTCCCAGGTCGTCCAGGCCGTGAAGGAGCTCGACGAGCTGCCGGACGTGGACGTGATCATCGTCGCCCGCGGCGGGGGCAGTGTGGAGGACCTGCTGCCGTTCTCGGACGAGCAGCTGGTGCGCGCGGTCGCGGACTGCCGTACGCCCGTGGTGTCCGCGATCGGACACGAACCGGACGCGCCGCTGCTCGACCTGGTCGCCGATCTGCGGGCGTCGACCCCGACCGACGCCGCGAAGAAGGTCGTCCCGGACGTCGGCGAGGAGCTGGAGCGGGTGCAGGCGCTGCGGGACCGGGCGCTGCGGACGGTACGGGGGCTGCTCGACCGTGAGGAGCGCGGGCTCGCGCACACCCTGGCCCGGCGCTCGATGGAGCATCCGCACCGGATGGTGGAGGAGCGCGAGCACGAGACGGACGCGCTCGTCGCGCGGAGCCGGCGGGTGCTCGGCCATCTGCTGGACCGTGCGGACTCCGAGCTGGCCCACACCCGCGCGCGGGTCGTCGCGCTGTCGCCGGCCGCGACGCTGGAGCGGGGCTACGCGGTGCTGCAGCGCGCGGACGGCTCGGTCGTGCGGGCCCCCGACGAGGTCGCGGCGGACGAGGAGCTGCGGGCCAGGGTCGCGGAAGGCGAGTTCACGGTCACTGTCGGACCTCGCACATAGGGTGGATCGCATGACGGCGAAGACGGACGAGAGCTCGGCCAACTCGATCGGTCCGATCGGGTACGAGCAGGCGCGCGACGAGCTGATCGAGGTCGTGCGCCGGCTGGAGGCGGGCGGCACGACGCTGGAGGAGTCCCTCGCGCTGTGGGAGCGCGGCGAGGAGCTGGCGAAGGTGTGCCGCCGCTGGCTGGACGGGGCCCGGGCTCGGCTGGACGCGGCGCTGGCGGGGCGGGACGGGGACGCGGGCGCGCAGGGCCGGGACCAGGGCGAGGACGAGGACGACCAGGCCCGCCTCTGAGGCCACCGCGACGGGCGGCACGACAGCGGGCGGCATAGACCGATACCCCGATTCAGTTGAGCGTTGCATTGTTGAAAGTTAAGTGATTTGCCTCACCAGGGGCCGGATTTAGTTGAAGCTTCACCTAAACCCGTCGTACGGTGAGGCCACAGCTTGATCCCCCAATGCTCATCCGGAAGGTACGCAGCATGTCTCTCGTTCTTGACCCCGCAGCCCAGGACCTCCTCTTCCGTGAGGCCCGTACCGCCAACACCTTCACCGACGAGCCGGTGACCGATGAGCAGGTGCAGGCGATCTACGACCTGGTGAAGTACGGTCCGACCGCCTTCAACCAGTCGCCGCTGCGTGTCGTCCTCGTCCGCTCCGCCGAGGCCCGGGAGCGCCTGGTGAACTGCCTGGCCGAGGGCAACCAGGCGAAGACCGCGACCGCCCCGCTGGTCGCGATCCTCGCCGCGGACAACGAGTTCCACGAGGAGCTCCCGGAGCTGTTCCCGCACTTCCCGCAGGCCAAGGACATGTTCTTCTCCGAGCGTCCGGTCCGTGAGGGCTCCGCCTCGCTGAACGCCGCCCTGCAGGCCGCCTACTTCATCATCGGCGTTCGCGCCGCCGGCCTCGCCGCCGGTCCGATGAACGGCATGGACCACGCGGCCGTCCAGAAGGAGTTCCTGGACGACGACCACACCCCGCTGATGGTCGTGAACATCGGCAAGCCGGGCGAAGACGCCTGGTTCCCGCGTTCGCCGCGCCTCGCGTTCGAGGACGTCATCCAGACCGTCTGACGTACGCCCCGTAAGGACCCCGTACAGCGTCGTACGGAACAGAACGAGGCCGCCGCACCCGTGAGGGGTGCGGCGGCCTCGTCGTTCGTCCCAGGTCTCGGACGTCAGGACGCCTTCTTCGACTCCAGCGCCGCCGCCATCTCCGCGAGCCGCTCGAAGGACGCGGTGCCGGTGACGACCGTCGTCGAACCGTTCTCGCCGGTCCGTACGAGCGCGTCGTACTTCGTGCCCTCCCAGCGCTCCCACGTCGCGCCGGCCACCTGCTGGGTCCGGTCCGTCCTCGCGGCCCGCTGGGTGACCTTCGGGACGTACTTCCCGGCCGGAGCCGTGGACTGCTCGACCGCGACGTACTGCCCGTCCGGGTCGAGGAAGCCGAGGTGCCACGCGTTGTGGTCCTCGCGGTTGTACCGGGCCGACGTCGGCTTCCAGTCCGCCGGCAGGCCGGTGGGAGCGGCCACCGCATAGGGTGCCGCCCGCCGTGCCGTCACCAGCTCGACGCGGTAGTCCTTCGCCTTGACCGGGTCGCCCGTGCCGTCATGCGGTACGAAGAGATAGACCACGAAAGCGGCGCCCAGGACCACCGCCAACGACTGGATCATCCCGCGTACTGTCTGCTTGCCTCGCATACCTGCCACCGCACTATGGTCGCATCAAGGATGTTTGCTCAAACGTGGGCCCCTCTGCTCATTTTGTCGACCTACCGATAGAGTCACAGCACCCTCTTTTTTCCGGCCGTCGTCGTACAGAAAGGTGCGCTCCGATGACCGAGCACAACATGCCGTCCCAGCTCGAAGTCTCGCCCGAAGCCCCTGACCGCAACCTCGCCCTGGAGCTCGTCCGGGTCACCGAGGCCGCCGCCATGGCTGCGGGGCGGTGGGTGGGACGCGGCGACAAGAACGGCGCCGACGGCGCCGCCGTCAAGGCCATGCGGACCCTCGTGCACACCGTGTCGATGAACGGTGTCGTCGTGATCGGCGAGGGCGAGAAGGACGAAGCCCCGATGCTGTTCAACGGTGAGCGCATCGGCGACGGGACCGGCGCGGAGTGCGACATCGCCGTGGACCCGATCGACGGGACGACGCTCACCGCCAAGGGCATGCCCAACGCGATCGCGGTCCTCGCCGCGGCGGACCGCGGCACCATGTTCGACCCGTCCGCGGTCTTCTACATGGACAAGCTGGTCACCGGCCCCGAGGCGGCCGACTTCGTCGACATCAACGCCCCGGTCTCCGTGAACATCCGCCGCGTGGCCAAGGCGAAGAACTCCTCGCCCGAGGACGTCACCGTCGTCATCCTGGACCGGCCCCGCCACGAGGGCATCGTCAAGGAGATCCGCGAGACCGGCGCGCGCATCAAGTTCATCTCCGACGGTGACGTCGCGGGCGCGATCATGGCCGTGCGCGAGGGCACCGGCGTCGACATGCTGATGGGCATCGGCGGTACGCCGGAGGGCATCATCGCCGCCTGCGCGATCCGGTGCCTCGGCGGCACGATCCAGGGCAAGCTGTGGCCGAAGGACGCCGAGGAGCGGCAGCGCGCGATCGACGCGGGCCACGACCTGGACCGGGTGCTGTACACGAACGACCTGGTCAGCGGCGACAACGTGTTCTTCGTCGCGACCGGCATCACGGACGGCGAGCTGCTGCGCGGCGTGCGCTACCGCGCCGAGACGGCGACGACGCAGTCCCTGGTGATGCGCTCCAAGTCGGGCACGATCCGCCAGATCGACTCCACCCACCGCCTGTCGAAGCTGCGCGCGTACAGCGCCATCGACTTCGACCGCGCGAAGTAGAGCCGGACCCGGCTTGGGCGAGTGAGCCGAAGGGGCGCGCGGCTGTCGACAGGGAGAACGCGCGGAGGGCCCGAGGAACGAGGGACCGAGCACGATCGACCGTCGACAGCCGCTGAAGCGCCCCGGAGGCGAACCGAGCCACGAACAGAAGAGGGCGCCCCCATGTGCGGTGGGGGCGCCCCTTTCCCGTACGTAGGCCGAGGGCGCGTCCGTGGGCGCGTGGTCGGCGGGGCGTACGTCAGGAGGTCAGGCCGCCGATGCCGACTTCTTCAGCTCCGTCTCGCGCCGCCTGCGGCGGGCCAGGACGACGCGGCGCTCGGCCGCGGTGAGCCCGCCCCACACCCCGTACGGCTCGGGCTGGAGCAGCGCGTGCTCGCGGCACTCGACCATGACCGGGCAGCGCGCACAGACGCGCTTGGCGGCCTCCTCGCGGGAGAGCCGCGCGGCCGTTGGCTCCTTGGACGGCGCGAAGAACAGTCCGGCTTCGTCGCGGCGGCACACCGCCTCCGCGTGCCAGGGTCCGTCCTGATCTTCCCGAGCAGACGTGCGCTGGGTCGGAACGGCGGCTACCTGCAGGGGCTGATGCGGCAGTTGCAGCACGGTCTACTCCTGACGACGGCTTCGCGAGCGAGAGACGATGCAGCAAGCCCTACCCGCTGTGCGCGCGCCTATGCACTGAGTGGCGCGGCGTTCCGGGGAGCGGAACGGCGCCAGGCATCAAAGTCCTGCGCGACTGACGGCGTCACCGGTCCAGATGTTTGCGCAGGTGCTTGCGCATGAGGTCGTGGAGATCGGTGATGAGCTTGCCGCGCTTCGGCTTGGCCTCCACATTGCCGAAAACGGAGTACCCGTTGACCACGACGACGGGGGCCTCCGGGTCGGCGGCCTCCAGCGTGACCACCTCGAAGTTGCCGAAAACCCCGCTGCCGCTGCCGCGCAGCGAGATGTTCTCCGGCACGCGCACCTCGACGTTGCCGAAGATCGATGTCGCGTTGATGACCGTGAGCCGCTGGCCGAACATGGCCTCGGTCAGATCGATCTCGACGTTCCCGAACAGGGCGAAGGCATTCGTCCTGGCGCCCACACGCCAACGGCCCTTGCGGGTGGAGCTGGAGAAGATGGCGACCAGGCTCTCCGTCGGCCCGTCGGGCACCTCCGGCCCGTACGCGTACGCCGCGGGTTCCGGGCGCGGCGGCCTGGTGGAGGGCAAGTCCCGCACGATCGGCTCCAGTTCGCCGACGGTCTTCGCGCGGTAGACCGCGTCGATCCGCTCGGAGTGCTCCTCGGCGTCGAGCCGGCCCTCGGCCAGAGCCTCCCGGAGGATGTCCGCGATCCGGTCGCGGTCGGCGTCGGAGGCACGGATCGCACCCGCGGGGTCCGCGGCGCCCGCGATGCCCGCGGGCTCGGCGGGAGCGACCGGCTTCTGAGGTCCGCGGCCGGAGGCCGCCGCATCATGCTTCTCGAGGTCCACGACCCCAGCCTAGCGAAACGCGATAGATCGCGACTAGTGGCGGTGCCGTCGGCGCCCGGTAGCGCCGGTCCGGACAACGGCGGCCCGGCAACTGAGCCTTACCTCACAAGCCCGGACGGCGCGGGGCGCCTTACGCTGGTGGACGCGTTGCCAACGGAGGCCGCGCCGCAGTCCGCCGAGTGAGGAATGGCCGTAATGCCAGAGTTCGCGTACACCGATCTGCTCCCGCTGGGAGAGGACACCACGCCCTACCGCCTGGTGACCTCCGAGGGTGTGTCCACCTTCGAGGCCGACGGCCGTACGTTCCTCAAGGTCGAGCCGGAGGCGCTGCGCAAGCTCGCCGAAGAGGCGATCCACGACATCCAGCACTACCTCCGCCCGGCGCACCTCGCCCAGCTGCGCAAGATCATCGACGACCCCGAGGCGTCGTCCAACGACAAGTTCGTCGCCCTTGACCTGCTCAAGAACGCGAACATCGCGGCGGCCGGCGTGCTCCCCATGTGCCAGGACACCGGCACGGCGATCGTCATGGGCAAGCGCGGCCAGAACGTGCTCACCGAGGGCGGCGACGAGGAAGCCCTCTCGCACGGCATCTACGACGCGTACACCAGGCTGAACCTGCGCTACTCGCAGATGGCCCCACTGACGATGTGGGACGAGAAGAACACCGGCTCGAACCTGCCCGCGCAGATCGAGCTGTACGCGACCGACGGCGGCGCCTACAAGTTCCTCTTCATGGCGAAGGGCGGCGGCTCCGCCAACAAGTCGTTCCTCTACCAGGAGACCAAGGCCGTCCTGAACGAGGCCTCCATGATGAAGTTCCTGGAGGAGAAGATCCGCTCGCTGGGCACGGCCGCCTGCCCGCCGTACCACCTGGCGATCGTCGTCGGCGGTACGTCGGCGGAGTACGCGCTGAAGACCGCGAAGTACGCCTCCGCGCACTACCTGGACGAGCTGCCGGAGGAGGGCTCGGCCCTCGGCCACGGCTTCCGCGACAAGGAGCTCGAGGAGAAGGTCTTCGAGCTGACGCAGAAGATCGGCATCGGCGCCCAGTTCGGCGGCAAGTACTTCTGCCACGACGTGCGTGTGGTGCGCCTGCCGCGGCACGGCGCGTCCTGCCCGGTCGCCATCGCGGTGTCCTGCTCCGCCGACCGCCAGGCGGTCGCGAAGATCACGGCCGAGGGCGTCTTCCTGGAGCAGCTGGAAACGGACCCGGCGCGCTTCCTGCCGGAGACGACGGACGAGCACCTCGACGAGGCCGGCGACGTCGTCAAGATCGACCTCAACCAGCCGATGGACGACATCCTCGCCGAGCTGACCAAGTACCCGGTCAAGACCCGGCTCTCGCTCACCGGCCCGCTGGTCGTGGCCCGCGACATCGCGCACGCCAAGATCAAGGAGCGCCTGGACGCGGGCGAGGAGATGCCGCAGTACCTGAAGGACCACCCGGTGTACTACGCCGGCCCGGCCAAGACCCCCGAGGGTTACGCGTCCGGCTCCTTCGGCCCGACCACGGCCGGTCGCATGGACTCGTACGTCGAGCAGTTCCAGGCCGCGGGCGGCTCCAAGGTCATGCTGGCCAAGGGCAACCGCAGCAAGCAGGTCACGGACGCGTGCGGCACGCACGGCGGCTTCTACCTCGGCTCGATCGGCGGCCCGGCGGCACGGCTCGCCCAGGACTGCATCAAGAAGGTCGAGGTCGTCGAGTACGAGGAGCTCGGCATGGAGGCGGTCTGGAGGATCGAGGTCGAGGACTTCCCGGCGTTCATCGTCGTGGACGACAAGGGCAACGACTTCTTCCAGGACCCGGCGCCCGCGCCGACGTTCACGACCATCCCGGTGCGGGGCCCGGGCCTGGCCTGACCCCGGACCGGGGGCTCCGCCCCCGAACCCCCTGCCCCTGCGCCCTGGCGGGCGTGGCAGGACGACCACCGCGATCGCGAGCGGCTCGCATTGAGCCCGCACCGGCCGCCTGCCCGGCCCGTCCGGCGTCCGAGGACGGAGACACCGCCACCAGGGCTGTGCCGGTCACGCGCAAAGGGCCCCGCCGCTCCCCAGCGGCGAGGCCGGTCCAGGCGCGCGAACTCCCTAGGCGAAGCGCTGCTTCGCCGAGCCGTCGCAGGGCTGCAGCCGCACCCGGTCCTTCGCGGCCGCCAGCGTCAGGCACAGCCCCGTCGCGGCGGCCGGACGGACGGTCCCGGCCTGCCGGACGAACTGCTGGTTCGCGGCGCCCGAGCAGTTCCACACGATGAGCGCCGCGCCCGCCTTGTAGTCGGCGCCGGGCACGTCCAGGCAGCGGTCCTGGGTGAGCTCGGTGTGCACGGACCTGCGGGCCGCGTCGTACCACCAGCCCTGGTTCCGTCCGCCGTGGCAGTCCCAGCCCAGCACCCCGGTCCCGTTGCGCGTCACGGCCGCGTCGACGTCGAGGCAGGTCCCCGTCGCCTCGTTCCTCAGCGGTCCGTACGCGTCGTCCCAGGCGAGCGGGTACAGCACCGGCTTGCCCGTGGACGCCGGGTCGGCGCAACTCGCCTCGGCGAGGCCCGAGTCGTAGAGCTGGGTCAGGCAGGAGGCGAAGGCGGCGTGTCCGCGCGCGTTCGGGTGGAAGGACTGGCGGACCGAATTGGAGTCCGGTGGGAAGGGGTTGGACAGCTCGATGTGGAGCCCCCGCGCCCAGGTGTCCTCCATGCAGACCTCGTGGCCGTGGAACAGCCGCGAGTTGTCCAGGTAGACGGCGCCCGTGGACCTGGCCACCCGCCGCATGCCCCGCTCGAAGGCCGGCACGGCGGTGTTGCGGCCCCACACGGTGTCGGAGTCGTACCCCGTGCCGCCGCAGATCAGCTTGCCGGGGAAGCCCGGGTTGTCCCTGAAGTCGGGGCCGATCGGGCTCGGGTACCCCATCACGACGAGCTTGTAGTCACCGTCCCCGTACCCGGCGTCGCGCATGACCGTGCGGAGGTCGCGCACGGTCTGTTCGACCTTGGGCACGAGGCCGTCGACGCGGGCCTGCCAGCCGCCCGCGTACGTCGACTCGCACGGGCCCTGGATCAGGAACCAGCGGGTGACGCAGTCGGTCATCACGGGACCGAACTGCAGGTCGTCGTTGGCACCCGCCACCAGGAGCACCATCGTGATCCGGGTGTTGCGGGCCTTGATCGCCAGGCTGTCGCTCTGGACCAGCTCGTCGGCGTACTGCTTCGAGCCGCCGATGCGGATGTTGCCGCTGTACGCGCCCGAGCAGGAGACGTTGTACGTCACGTCGGCCGCGATGCCCGTGCGGTGGATGGCGGCGTCGGGAGAGCGGTGGCACCAGTTGCCGGGGCCGTCGGTGCCGGGTTCGTACGTGCCCACGCCCTCGCCGGAGATCTCGCTGTCACCGAGCGAGATCAGAGCGGTCCTGCGCCGGTCGAGCGGCCGCACGGCCGGGTCGCCGTAGAGGGCGGTCGCCTCGGCGGCCCGGATCGTCTCCAGCTCGGGCGGAAGGGGTACCGACGATGCGTTTGCGGCCGAGCGTGCCGTGTCCTGCGCGCGCTCGGGGGTCGTGGCTGCCATGGTGCCGAGAGCCGCCGCAAGGGCCGCGGCGGCCGCGACCGTACAGCGAAGTCTTCGGCGAAGCCTTCGTCCAGTGCGCCTCATTGCGCCTCCCCGGTTTGGTGTTACCGACGGTATTTACTGGCCGGTAGACCACTTGGGAATAGGCAGAACAAGACAAGTGCTCACCTTTTCAGGAGGTTTGGAGATGTCCGAAACAAGCGACACCACAGCTGGCCACCGGGGCTCCGGGGACGACCGGGACGCACAGGACCACCGGATCGAACACGACTCCATGGGCGAGGTGAGGGTGCCCAAACACGCCAAATGGCGGGCTCAGACCCAGCGGGCCGTGGAGAACTTCCCGATCTCGGGCATGCGGCTGGAACGCGCCCATATCGAGGCCCTCGCCCGGATCAAAGCGGCCGCCGCCAAGGTCAACGCGGAGCTCGGCGTGCTCGACGAGGACATCGCCGCGGCGATCCAGGACGCGGCCGCCGAGGTCGCCGACGGCCGGTGGGACGAGCACTTCCCGGTCGACGTCTTCCAGACCGGCTCGGGCACGTCGTCCAACATGAACACGAACGAGGTCCTGGCGACCCTCGCCGGCGAGCGCCTCGGCCGGCCCGTGCACCCCAACGACCACGTCAACGCCTCGCAGTCGTCCAACGACGTCTTCCCCTCGTCCATCCACATCGCCGCGACCGCGGCCGTGACGAGGGACCTGATCCCGGCGCTGGAGCATCTCGCGGCCTCCCTGGAGCGCAAGGCGGCCGAGTTCGCGGACGTCGTCAAGTCCGGGCGTACGCATCTGATGGACGCGACGCCGGTCACCCTCGGCCAGGAGTTCGGCGGCTACGCCGCACAGGTGCGGTACGGGATCGAGCGCCTCCAGGCCTCGCTCCCCCGCCTCGCCGAACTCCCCCTCGGCGGCACCGCCGTGGGCACGGGCATCAACACCCCTCCCGGCTTCTCCGCCGCCGTCATCGCCGAGGTCGCCCGTGCGACCGGACTGCCGCTCACCGAGGCGCGCGACCACTTCGAGGCGCAGGGGGCCCGGGACGGGCTGGTGGAGACGTCGGGACAGCTCCGTACGATCGCCGTCTCGCTGACCAAGATCGCCAACGATCTGCGCTGGATGTCGAGCGGCCCGCGTACAGGGCTCGCCGAGATCAGCCTCCCCGACCTGCAGCCCGGCTCGTCGATCATGCCGGGCAAGGTCAATCCGGTGATCCCGGAGGCCGTGCTGATGGTGGCCGCGCAGGTGACGGGCAACGACACGACGGTCGCCGTCGCGGGAGCCGCGGGGAACTTCGAACTCAACGTCATGCTCCCGGTCATGGCCAAGAACCTGCTGGAATCCATCCGGCTCCTGGCCAATGCGGGCCGGCTGCTGGCGGACCGTACGGTGGACGGCGTGACCGCCAACGCCGAACGGGCCCGTGAGTACGCCGAGTCCTCACCCTCCGTCGTCACCCCGCTGAACAAGTACATCGGCTACGAGGAGGCGGCGAAGGTCGCCAAGAAGTCGCTCGCCGAGCGGAAGACGATCCGTGAGGTGGTGCTGGAGTCGGGGTACGTGGAGCGGGGCGACCTGACGCTGGAACAGCTGGACGAGGCGCTGGACGTGTTGCGGATGACCCGGCCCTAGGAGGGCCGCCCGCCCGGCTCGGGACACGATCGGCTCACCGCACGACACACGACCGATCGGGCGAATAGCGGCGGAAGTCGATCGTGGCTCCCCCCACGCACCTCTCCGGCCCCGCTATGGCTGTTGCCATGGCAACTCTCTCTCCTCCGGCCCAGCGATCGGACGAAGCTCAGCCCGCAGGGCCACAGCAACAGCCGGTCAGACGACAGACCGGGCTGTGGCTGTGGCCGGCGCTGCTCGCGCTCCCCCTGATGATGTACAAGATCAACACTCCGGTGCTGGGCACCGACGAACTGGCCACATGGGAAGTGGCTCGCCGGAGCACCGGCCAGATCCTGGTCACCTTGCAGCATGTGGACGCGGTCCACGGCACCTACTACCTCTTCATGCACGCATGGATGGAGGTCTTCGGGGACTCGCCCACCGCCCTGCGTGCACCCTCCGCGCTCGCCATGACCGTGGCGGCCGCCGTGGTGGCACTGACGGGGCGCCGGCTGTTCGGCGCCCCCGCCGGGCTGTGCGGCGGACTCGTGTTCGCGCTGATTCCCGCTGTCAGCCGGTTCGGCCAGGAGACCCGCGGCTATGCGCTGGTGATGCTCGCCACGGCCCTGGCGACGCTGCTGCTGCTCCGGGCCCTGGAGAAGCCCCGCAGCTGGTGGCGCTGGGGGGCCTACGCCCTGTGCCTGACGTGCGCGGGACTTCTGCATCTCATCTCCCTGAGCATCGTGCTGGCTCACACCGTCGCCGTGGTGGTGCACGCCTGGCGCGAGCGCCGGGCGCTCTGGTCCTTCGGTCTGGCCGCCGTCGTCGGCACGGCCTGCGTGAGCCCGGTCATCGTCCTGGGTCTGTCCCATGACGGCCGCCAGCTGTTCTGGGTCGAGGAGCCGGACGGCTGGAGCCTCCTGCGGATCCCGCAGGAGGTGTTCGCCTCGGGCGTGTGTGCCGGGGCCCTGATCGCGCTGGCCGTACTGGCCGTGCCCGTCCGCAAGGAGCGCCGCGACGCCCTGGTCCTCTGCATCGCGGTGGCCGTGCTGCCCCTCCTCACGATCTGGGCGGCCTCCCACGGGGAAGTGTCCTACTTCCGCTACCAGTACGCCCTTTTCACCCTGCCGGCCTGGTCGGTACTGGCCGGTGCCGGCCTTGCCGCGACAACGCGGTCCTGGGGCGCGACAGCTGCCGCCGTCACCGTGCTCGGGTTGCTCGTGGTGCCTGACCAGACAAGGATGCGCGAGCAGTACGAGCACGACGTGCCCCACAGGGTCGACTACCCGGCCGCCGCGCGGACCATCGCGAAGTACCACCGTCCAGGAGACACGGTCGTCTACGGCAGAGGCCAGTCCTGGATGATCGGCACCGGTATCCACTACTACCTCCCCCGCGATCTGACGCTGCGCCAGGCGCTCGTCGCCAGGACAGCCGTCGAGGTCAACGATCTGTTCGCCGTCGACTGCCCGCAGCCGACGACGTGCCTCGGGGCGGACAAGCGCCGCATCTGGGTGGTGGCGGAGGACGGAAATGCCGATCCGCTGCGTGCGCTCCCCTTCGGCCAGGCCATGGCACTCCGCGCGAAGTACACCGCCTTCGGGGCGGAACGGCACACCGGCGTGACGGTCGAACTCCTTGTGCGCAAACCCCGATGATCCGGACGTGAGCCGCACCGCAGCGGTCAGGTGGGCCCTTGCCTAAGATCTGCGCATGACAGGATCGGCAGCGCCCACGGAGTCACGGCACTGGGCGCCGGGGGAGCACATCCTCTGGCGCTATCGCGGCAACGCCTCCGGAGATGTCCACATCTGCCGGCCCGTGACCGTCGTCGAGGACACGGACGAGTTGCTGGCCGTGTGGATGGCGCCGGGGACCGAGTGTGTGAAGCCGGTGCTGGCCGACGGTACACCCGTGCAGCAGGAGCCGCTCGCGACGCGCTACACCGCGCCGCGGACCACGGTCACGTCACGGTGGTTCGGTACGGGCGTGCTGAAGCTGGCCCGGCCCGGTGAGCCGTGGTCGGTGTGGCTTTTCTGGGAGCGGGGCTGGCGGTTCAAGAACTGGTACGTGAACCTCGAGGAGCCGCGCGCCCGCTGGTCCGGCGGGGTGGACTCGGAGGACCACTTCCTCGACATCGCGGTGCGCCCGGACCGCAGCTGGCGCTGGCTGGACGAGGACGAGTTCGCGCAGGCGCAACGGGCCGGGCTGATGGGCCCCCGGCTGGCCCGGCAGGTGCGGCAGGCCGGGCAGTCGGCGGTCGAGGTGATCCGGGCGTGGGGGCCGCCGTTCTCGGACGGCTGGGAGGACTGGCGGCCCGATCCGCGCTGGCCGGTCCCCGAGCTGCCCGCCGACTGGAACCGGCCACTGCCCGGCGCGGCGGCGCGCACGTCCGCATGACGACGTCGTGAGACCCTTGATGCGCCCCCGGGGTTCAAACGTAGGATCGTCCTCCGCAAGGCCGCGTCGCTTCAACGACTCAGCACCGCACCGGAACTGACCGCAAGTCATCACGAGGGGGACGAAAACCGTGCTTGATGTGCGCCCGGATCTCCCCCAACTTGTCGACGCCACGCCCGGATTGGGTATGGGCTATATCGACCGTCCAGGGGCGCTGCCGTCCCGGACCAGGGGCGGATCCTCCGCACACAGGTCCGGGGACCCGCGGCGCAGCCGCGATCGTCACCGCTCCCGGACGCGCACAGCGGCACCCGAGGCGAGCCTGGCACGTTCCGGAAGACAGGCCCCAGGGCCGGCCCTCCGGACCGGCCCGGCACGATCCGGAAGACAGGACCTCGCCTCGTATCACCGGCCCGGACGGACGGAATCCCACGCGTGACGGAGCATCCCACCTCCCACGAAGGCCGGCAGCCTCTTGCTGCCCGGCCGCAGGAACGCACCCGGCCCCGGCAGGAGGCGGCTGCGCACGCCCCCAAGCCGGCGGCCGGCGGCGTGCCCGCCCAGCCGCCCGCACCCCCCTCGTCCCAGGCCTCGCCCGTGCCGCCCGTCCCGTCCGTACCCCCCGTCCCGGCGGCGCCGCCGACGGCCGGGTCGGCGACAGCGGCAGCGGCAGGTGCGGAGGCCTCGGCGGCGGGTACACCTCAGGACCCCACGGGGGTCGCGCGGCGCGAGGGCGACCGGCTGCGTTTCGTGGGGGCCGCGACCAGACGTATCGCGCGTGGCATAGATCTGGACGAGATCGTGCTCGGGCTGTGCCGGGCCACGGTGCCGACCTTCTCGGACGCGATCCTCGTCTATCTGCGCGACCCGCTGCCGGTCGGCGACGAGCGGCCGGTCGCGCCGTTCGTGCTGCGTCTGCGCCGCACCGACCGGCTGCGTCTGACCGACGAGGACACCGACGGCACGTTCCTCGCCGCCCCGCAGGTGCCGGTGCTCAACCCGCAGGCCGACCTGCCCGCGGCGGAGCTGTGCGAGGTGCAGGCGGGCGGCGCGCTCGCCGAGGTGCTGCGCGGTGTACGGCCGGTCTTCGGCGACTCGGCCGCGGCCCGCGCGGCCCTGCCGGAGCTGCTCGGGGTGGAGAAGACCGTACCGACCGGGCACCGGGCCATCCTGGCCCCGCTGCGCGGCCGCCGGCGCGTCATCGGCGCCGCGATCTTCCTGCGCCGTCCCGACCGTCCGGCGTTCGAGCCGAACGATCTGCTGGTGGCGGCCCAGCTGGCGACCCACACCGCACTGGGCATCGACAAGGCCGTGCTGTACGGCCGCGAGGCGTACATCGCGGACGAGCTGCAGCGCACGATGCTGCCCGAGGGCCTGCCGCAGCCGACCGGTGTGCGGCTCGCGTCCCGCTATCTGCCGGCGGCCGAGACCGCGCGGGTCGGCGGTGACTGGTACGACGCGATCCCGCTGCCCGGCAGCCGGGTGGCGCTGGTCGTCGGCGACGTCATGGGCCACTCCATGACCTCGGCCGCGATCATGGGCCAGCTGCGGACGACGGCCCAGACCCTGGCCGGGCTCGACCTGCCGCCGCAGGAGGTGCTGCACCACCTCGACGAGCAGGCCCAGCGCCTCGGCACCGACCGCATGGCGACCTGTATGTACGCCGTGTACGACCCGGTCTCGCACCGCATCACCATCGCGAACGCGGGC
The DNA here is from genome assembly GCF_042730885.1 of Streptomyces sp. NPDC059909. Taxonomy (NCBI): domain Bacteria; kingdom Bacillati; phylum Actinomycetota; class Actinomycetes; order Kitasatosporales; family Streptomycetaceae; genus Streptomyces; species Streptomyces sp. NPDC059909. Next base: position 56,619 of record NZ_JBHWKX010000021.1, on the reverse strand, counting down.
CATCCGCCGCCGATACTGCTCCACCTGGGCGGGCGGGCCGAGGTGCTGCGGGTCCCGCCGGGCGCTCCGATCGGGGTCGGCGGGGTGGACTTCGAGGCCGTCGAGCTGGACGCGCCCGCCGGGGCGACGCTGCTCCTCTACACCGACGGTCTCGTCGAGTCGCGGCTGCGGGACGTGTGGACCGGGATCGAGCAGCTGAGGGAGCGGCTCGCCGCGACCGCGCAGCTCACCGGCCCCGATCACTCGCCGCCGCTGGAGGCGCTCTGCGACGACGTGCTCGACATGCTCGGCCCGGGTGACCGGGACGACGACATCGCGCTGCTCGCGGCCCGCTTCGACGGGATCGCGCCGAGTGACGTCGCGTACTGGTTCCTGGAGCCGGAGGAGCAGGCTCCCGGCCGGGCCCGGCGGCTGGCCCGCAGGGCGCTGGCCCGATGGGATCTGGAGGAGCTCTCCGATTCGGTGGAGCTGCTGGTCAGCGAGGTGGTCACCAATGCCGTGCGGTACGCGGAGCGGCCGGTGACGCTGCGGCTGCTGCGCACGGACGTGTTGCGCTGCGAGGTCGGCGACGACTCTCCGCAGCTGCCCAGGCAGCGGCGGGCGCGGGACACGGACGAGGGCGGTCGTGGGCTGTTCCTGGTGAACCGGCTGGCCAGACGGTGGGGGGCGACCCGGCTGTCGACCGGCAAGGTGGTGTGGTTCGAGCTGCCCACACACTGAGGCGTACGGGACACGCCGTACGGGGCCCAGGATTGGACCGAGTCCAAATGTTGCCGACTTCTCATCGGCGGAGTTGACTGCTGTGGTGGACGAAGCGACCCCGTAACCCCCATCTCGACGGGAGGACGCTCTCGTGACCTACACGACGAACAACTCCGGAATACCGGTGGAGAGCGACGAGCATTCGCTCACCATCGGGTCCAACGGTCCGATCCTGCTCCAGGACCACTACCTGATCGAGAAGATGGCCCAGTTCAACCGTGAACGGGTCCCCGAGCGGGTGGTCCATGCGAAGGGTGCGGGCGCGTACGGCTTCTTCGAAGTCACCAACGACGTCAGTCAGTTCACCAAGGCCGACCTCTTCCAGCCGGGCAGGCGCACCGAGATGCTGGCCCGCTTCTCGACGGTCGCGGGTGAGCAGGGTTCGCCGGACACCTGGCGGGACCCGCGTGGCTTCGCGCTCAAGTTCTACACCGAGCACGGCAATTACGACCTGGTCGGCAACAACACGCCGATCTTCTTCGTACGCGACCCGCAGAAGTTCCAGGACTTCATCCGCTCGCAGAAGCGCCGCCCCGACAACGGGCTGCGCGACAACGACATGCAGTGGGACTTCTGGACCCTCTCGCCCGAGTCGGCGCACATGGTGACCTGGCTGATGGGCGACCGGGGCGTTCCCAAGAACTACCGCCACATGAACGGCTACAGCTCGCACACCTATATGTGGGTGAACGGCGGCGGCGAACGGTTCTGGGTGAAGTACCACGTCAAGACCGACCAGGGCATCGACTTCCTCACCCAGGCCGAGGCCGACGACCTCGCGGGCCGGGACGGCGACGTCCACCGGCGCGATCTGTTCGACGCGATCGCGAGCGGCAACGCCCCGTCCTGGACCGTGAACGTCCAGGTCATGCCGTTCGAGGACGCCCCGGACTACCGCTTCAACCCGTTCGACCTGACCAAGGTGTGGCCGCACGGCGACTACCCGCTGATCGAGGTCGGCCGGATGACGCTGAACAAGAACCCGGACAACTACTTCGTCCACATCGAGCAGGCCGCCTTCGAGCCGTCGAACCTGGTGCCGGGCATCGGCCCGTCTCCCGACAAGATGCTGCTCGGCCGGCTCTTCTCGTACCCCGACACCCACCGGTACCGGATCGGCCCGAACTACAACCAGCTGCCGCCCAACAGGGCGCGGTCGCAGGTGAGCTCGTACGCGAAGGACGGCCCGATGCGGTACGAGCCGGCGAACACGGCACGCCCGTACGCGCCGAACTCGTACGGCGGCCCCGCGGCCGACGTGGAGCGCTTCGGCGACCCCGCGGGCTGGGCCTCGGCCGGCGAGATGGTCCGCGAGGCGTACAAGCTGCACGCCGAGGACGACGACTGGGGCCAGCCCGGCACGATGGTCCGCAAGGTCCTCGACGACGCGGCCCGCGACCGGCTGGTGTCGAACGTCAGCGGTCATCTGAAGGCGGGCGTCTCGCGACCGGTGCTGGACCGCGCGCTGCAGTACTGGCGCAACATCGACAAGGAGATCGGTGACCGGATCGCGAAGGACGTCAACGGAGGCTGACGCGTCGCCGTGACGTGAGACGGAAGGGCCCGGCGCACTGATGCGCCGGGCCCTTCCGCTGTACCGCGAGCCATTTACCGCTTACCGCCTGGGCGGCTTGATGCCGGCCGTCGTCCCGTCGGTGGTGCCGTCCGTCGTACCGCTGTCCGTGCCCCCGTCGGAGGTACCGCCGTCCGTGGTGCCACCGTCCGTCGTACCCCCGTCCGTGGTGCCGCCGTTGTCGGTGCCGCCGGAGTCGGTCCCCGACGAGTCACCCGGGTCGGTGGGGTCGCCGGTCGGGGTGCTGTCCGGTGTACCGGTCGGACGGTCCGGCTCCCTGGTCTTCGTCGGCTTGTCGTCCGGGCCGTGCGGCTTCTCGGTCTCCGTCGGCTCGTCGGTCGGGCTCTCCTCCGGCTCCTGGACGGGCTCGGAGATCTCCAGGTCGAACTCCGTGTCGGAGCCGCCTCCGAGGGCGCCCGTCGTGTACTGCTTCCAGATCTGGGCGGGGACGCCACCACCGTTGGCGCGGCCGGGGTTGATCGCGTCGGTGAGCGTGACCTGGCCGGTGCCGTCGGGCTTCTCGCCGAAGAGGGCGACCGCGGTGACGAGTTCGGGGGTGTAGCCCACGAACCAGGCCGAGCGGTTGTTCTCCGACGTACCGGTCTTGCCCGCCGCGTGGTAGTCGCCGAGCGCGTTCGTGCCGGAGCCGCTCTCGACGACGCCCGTCATGGCCTCCGTCACGGTGTCGGCGGCCTCACGGCTGATCGCCTGGCCCCCGATCGGGTCGGGGATCTCGACCGTGCGGTCCCGGTGCGCAGCGGACTTCACGATCGTCGGGGTCGTCTTCTTGCCGTGGTTGTCGAGGGTCGCGTACACCCCGGCCATGTCCCAGGGCGAGGCGCCCATCGTGCCGAGCGACATGGCGGGCTGCTCCGGCCAGCCCTTGCCGTCCTTCATCCCCAGGTCGAGCGCGGTCTTCTTCACCCTGTCCGGGCCGACGTCCACGATCATCTGGGCGTAGACCGAGTTGATCGAGCTGTTCGTGGCCTTCTGGACGGTGACCGGGCCGTAGCTCCTGTCGTCCTCGTTCTCCGGCGCGAAGGGGACGTCGCTGCCCTCGACGGGCCGCTTGCTGGTGCCGTCGTAGACGGTGTTGAGGCCGATCTTCCGGCCGTCCTGGGTCACGGACCCGTTCTCCAGGGCGGAGGCGAGCACGACGGGCTTGAAGGTCGAGGCCGGCTGGTAGTCCCGCCGGGTCGCGTTGGAGAGCCAGTGCTCGGTCGCGCTGACACCGCCGTACAGGGCGACGACGTGCCCGGTCTTCGGGTCGACGGAGGTCGCGCCGGCCTGGACCGTCACGTTGCGCTTGTCGCCCTTGCGGTCGAGCTTCGCCTCGAGCTGGTCCTCGACGGCCTTGGTCAGCGCCTTCTGCTTCTTCTCGTCGATGTTGAGCGTGATGGTCCAGCCGCCGGCCTTGATGTCCTTCTCGCTGACACCCTGGCGTTCCAGCTCCTCGTTGGCCGCCTCGACGAGGTAGCCGGTCTGGCCCTCCATGCCGGGGGCGGCCTTGGGCGCCTTGGGGACGGGGAACTTCAGGCCGGCGCGCTCGGAGGCGTCGAGCCAGCCCTCCTCGACCATGTTGTTCAGTACGTAGTTCCAGCGCTCGGTCACCAGCTTCTTGCCGGTGTCGGACGCGACCGCCCAGTCGTACTGGCTCGGGGCCTGGAGCAGCGCGGCGAGATACGCACCCTGGGCGACGTTCAGCTTCTGGGCGTCGATGCGGTAGTACGCCTGGGCCGCGGCCTGGATTCCGTACGCTCCGCGGCCGTAGTAGCTGGTGTTGATGTACCCGGCGAGGATCTCGTTCTTGTCCTTCTGCTGGTCGACCTTGAGCGAGATGACCAGCTCCTGGAGCTTGCGGCTGACCGTCTGATCCTGGTTCAGGTAGTAGTTCTTGACGTACTGCTGAGTGATCGTCGAACCACCCTGCTTGCCCTTGCCGGTGACGGTGTTGAGCAGACCGCGGGCGGTGCCCTTCAGGTCGATGCCGGAGTCCTGGTAGAAGGTCTTGTTCTCGGCGGCGATGAACGTCTTCTGGACGTCCTGGGGGATCTTCTCCAGGCCGACGATCTCACGGTTGACCTTGCCGGTACGGGCGAGGATCTTGCCGTTGCCGTACTTGTAGACGTTGCTCTGCATCTGGGCCTGGGCGTTCCCCTCGGGGACCGGCACCAGGATGTAGACCACGATGAACGCGGCCATCATGGCAAGGCAGAGGCCGAGGAAGGTACCCAGCACCTTCCTCCAGGTGAAGAAGCGGCGTATGCCGCCCCCACCAGGTTTCGCCCGGCGCGCTCCGCGCTGCCGGGCCTGCCGCTCTTCCGCTCGGCCCATCGCCCCGTCGCTCCGCTCTTCGTCGTCAGATCAGCTCAGAAAGCTAACATCGGCACTACAGACAAAGGGCAACTGATCCGGTCTTTTCCGGACGTGAGAATCAGCACCTTTCTCACATGGAACCGACGCGTGAGGAGGTCGGAGGGTTGTGCGCCTTTCGACCGTGTGAACCTCCTCGCACCGGCGGCGCTGCGGCGCGCGCGCCCTTCGCGAACCGGGGCTCCACCCCGGACCCCGTCCCGGGGCTCCACCCCCCGGGCTCCCCCAACGCCCTGTCGGGCGCGGGGGCTTGGACCGCCCGGCGCCGGCCCATTCCGAGCGCGTCCGGCGTCTCAGGACGGATTCGCGGGCCGACACGGCGGTACCGGGCACTCTCCACGCGGTCCGGGGCAGCGCCCCGGTTCGGGAAGGGGCCGCAGGTATACACACGATGTATACCTGCTACGAGCCCGTCGCCTGGACGCTGCCGGCGACCGCCCGGCAGGTGGCGAGCCGTCCCGACCCCACCGGCCTGCGGCGCAGCGGCATCCTCGCCACGACCGGGGCCGCCCCCAAGGGCCTGGACACGTCCCAGTACGCAAGCATCTACGTCCAGCTCGACCCGTCCGTGCCGGAGGCGATCGAGCGGGCCCGTACGGCGGTCTTCCGGGCCGACCCGATGCTGACCCCGTTCCATCGGCCTGCTCGTCTCCAGCCGGAGCAGCTGCGCGAGCGCAAGGAGCTGCTGTCGGCGCTGGTCGCCTTCGGCACGCGGCGCTCGACGCTGAGCATGTCGGTCCTCTGGCAGACCACGGTGCCGATCGCGCTCGGCCTGCCTCTTTCCACCGCGGTGGGTCTGGCCCTCGGCGCGGTGCTGCTGAAGATGGTCGCGGCGCGGGTGGCCGTCGACTGGGGCTCGGTCGCCGCGATGGCCGGCGTCGGTGCGGGCGTCGTCCTCCTGGTGACCCTCCTCAGCCTGCCGCCGCTGTGGCGCCTGATGCGCCCGGAGGGGCTTCGGACGGAGTGAGCGGGGACGGGCGGGGGCGCCTGCGGCCCATCGTCGGCCGGGCTCCTTGGGAGCCCGGCCGACGAGTGAGGACCGACACTCGGGAGTCAGCCCACCACCCGCACCGGCAAGTGCCCCAACGCCCGCCGCAGCGCCGCCGCGAGCTCCTCGAACTCGTCCGCGCGCGCAGCGCCCGCCCGCATGACCAGCGCGACGCGCCGCGCGGGGGCCGGGTCCGCGAAGTACCCGGTCACGAGGCGGTCGTTGCGGCCCGTCTCGACCTGGACGGCCGTGCGCGGCAGCAGCGTCACGCCGAGCCCGCCCGCCACCAGCTGGACCAGCGTGGAGAGGCCGGCCGCGGTCGTGGTGACCGGGGCGCCCTCCGTGCGGCCCGCCTCGCGGCAGATGTCGAGGGCCTGGTCACGCAGGCAGTGGCCCTCGTCGAGCAGCAGCAGCGGGAGCTCCCTGAGCGCCTCGCGCGGAATGTCGTGGCGGCCGCCGAGCCAGTGCTCCTCCGCCGTGACGAGGACGAAGTCCTCGTCGAAGAGCGGCAGTTCGGTCACCCCCGGCACCCCGAGCGGCACCGCGAGCAGCAGCAGGTCGAGCCGCCCGCCGGACAGCCCCTCGAGCAGTGACGAGGTCTGCTCCTCGTGCACCTGGAGGTCCAGCTCCGGGTAGCGCTCGTGCACCAACCGCAGCACGGTCGGCAGCAGATACGGCGCCACCGTCGGGATCACGCCCAGACGCAGCACCCCGGTGAAGGGGGCCCGTACCGCCTCGGCCTCCTCCAGCAGCTCGCCCACCGCGTCGAGCACGGCCTTCGTGCGCACCGCGAGCCGCTCCCCGGCGGGCGACAGCAGCACCTTGCGCGTCGTACGCTCCAACAGCTGGACACCCAGTGCCTCCTCCAGCGCCGACACGGCCCCGGACAGCGCGGGCTGGCTCATCCCGATAGCGGCCGCGGCGTCCCGGAAGTGCAGATGCTCGGCCACGGCGGCGAAGGCGCGCAGCTGCGCCAGGCTGGGCTGTTTGCCCCGGTTCACCGCACTCACTCCCGTAGTCACCGTCACCACTGATAAGCACCTCCGATCACGATGACCAAGTCTAGCTATTTCCGTGATCAATGCACTCTGTGCCAGGCTGGAGGTCCGTCCAACCCCCGGAAGCCCCCACAAGGGGTACTTCCAATCTGCAAGGAGAGCGCGTGCTCACTGTCGGTGACCAGTTCCCCACGTTCGAGCTGACCGCCTGCGTCTCGCTGGAGAGCGGCAAGGAGTTCGAGGAGATCACCCACAAGTCCTACGAGGGCAAGTGGAAGGTCGTCTTCGCGTGGCCCAAGGACTTCACCTTCGTCTGCCCCACCGAGATCGCCGCGTTCGGCAAGCTGAACGACGAGTTCGCCGACCGTGACGCCCAGATCCTCGGCTTCTCCGGCGACTCCGAGTTTGTCCACCACGCCTGGCGCAAGGACCACGCCGACCTGCGTGACCTGCCCTTCCCGATGATGGCCGACTCCAAGCACGAGCTCATGCGCGACCTCGGCATCGAGGGCGAGGACGGCTTCGCGCAGCGCGCCGTCTTCATCGTGGACCCGAACAACGAGATCCAGTTCACGATGGTGACCGCCGGCTCCGTCGGCCGTAACCCCAAGGAGGTCCTGCGGGTCCTCGACGCCCTGCAGACCGACGAGCTGTGCCCCTGCAACTGGACCAAGGGCGAGAACACCCTCGACCCGGTCAAGCTGCTGGCCGGTGAGTGAGCATGGCCCTCGATGAGCTGAAGTCCGCCCTGCCGGACTACGCCAAGGACCTGAAGCTGAACCTCGGTTCGGTGATCGGAAACGCCGAAAACACAGGGCTCCTTACGCAGCAGCAGCTGTGGGGCACGGTCCTGGCCTGCGCGATCGCCTCGCGCTCGCCGATCGTGCTGCGCGAGCTGGAGCCGGAGGCCAAGGCCATCCTCTCCCCCGAGGCGTACACCGCCGCCAAGTCCGCCGCCGCGATCATGGCGATGAACAACGTCTTCTACCGGACCCGGCACCTGCTGTCGGACCCCGAGTACGGGACGCTGCGCGCCGGCCTGCGGATGAACGTCATCGGCAACCCGGGCGTCGAGAAGACCGACTTCGAGCTGTGGTCGCTCGCGGTCTCCGCGATCAACGGCTGCGGTCAGTGCCTGGACTCGCACGAGCAGGTCCTGCGCAAGGCGGGCGTCGACCGTGACGTCATCCAGGAGGCCTTCAAGGTCGCCTCGGTGATCCAGGCGGTCGGTACGACGCTGGAGGCGGAAGCCGTTCTGGCCGGCTGACGTACAACCGGCTGACGTACAAGCTGTACGAGCGAGGGCGCCCCTTCCCGGCACACAGCCGGGAGGGGGCGCCCTTGTCGTACGTCGTGTCGTACCCCGTGTCACGTCACGGCGCGAGGAGACGGCCGGCGGCGACTGCCGAGGCCACCGTTCCCCCGGCCACCACCGCCGATGCCGCGACCACGGGAACGCGCAGGCTCCATGTGCGCAGCGCCGCGGAGCGGGAGACGCGGTCCAGCAGCGCGTCCCGGCCGCGCAGCACGATCAGACCGACGCCGGTGAGCGTCAGCGCCATGCCGGCGCCGAAGGCGGCGACCATCGCCAGGGCGGTGCCGACCTTGCCGGTCAGCAGCCCGGTGAGCAGCACGAGGAAGGCGGACGGCGAGGGCAGCAGGCCGCCCGACGTGCCGAGGAGCACGAGCCCGCGCCAGGTGAGCAGTGAGGGCGCGTCCGGGATGTGATGGCTGTGCCCGTGATCGTGCCCGTGCCCGTGGCCATGCCCGTGATCGTGATCGTGACCATGTCCGTGCCCGTGATGGTGGTGGTGCTTCCGGTGCCGCAGATGCCTCCGGAGCAGGCTCACCCCCACGCCGGCCACCACCAGCGCCGCGATCAGCTGGAGCCACCCCGTCAGGGCCGCGATGTCCGGCGTGCTGTTCGCCGCCAGCCACCAGCCGACCGCCAGCGCGGCGACCGAGAGCGTGTGCATCACGGCGACGATCCCGCCCAGCCACACCGCGTCGCGCGGCCTGCCCCTGCCGCCCACCAGGTACCCGGCGGCCAGCGACTTTCCGTGCCCCGGCGCGCAGGCGTGGAGCGCACCCACGGCCGCGGCCACGAGCAGCGCCAACGGGAGGGACACGCCATGGTCCAGCAGTGACGTCAGGTCGGTGGTCCAGGCCGCCCGGCCCGACGCGGCCGGTCCGGCCACGGCGTCCCCCGCGACCGCCGGCGCCAGGGTCAGCGTCCGCGTCGGCTCCTGCGCCGTGTGCAATCCGCCGGAGCCCGTGCCCGTCACCGACAGCGTCCGGTACGCCGGATCGACGTCCGTCAGCGCCGTGACGGTCAGGTCGATCCGGTCCACCGGCCGCGGGCAGACGAAGTGGAGCTTCATGCCGTCCGCCCGGTCGGCACGGCAGGGACGGCCGTCCTGGCGTACGGCGATGTGCGCGCGCAGATAGCCCGCCTCGTCGCCGCCGGACTCCTTCTCCAGGACGGCGACGTCGTCCCGCTGCGCGGACCAGGTCGCGTCTACGGCGGTGCCCGCCGCCTCGATCTTCACGACGGGCGGGGTTCCGAAGGGGTGCGCCTGCGCCGTCCCCGCGCTGCCCAGGAGCAGCGCGGGAACGGCGGCCAGCAGGAGCAGCACCCCGGTGCGGAGTGATCGCACGGTGGTGCTTCCCCTCTACTTCCGGCGTGCGACGAGCGCGTGGACCGTGCCGTCGTCCGTGAGGACGAAGAGCCGGTCACCGCTCACGGAGAGGGCCGAGGCCACTCCCGCGCCGAGGTTGTACGAGGCGACCTGCGTGCCGCTCGCCCGGTCCAGGACGAGCAGGCGGCCGTCCCACGTCCCTACGTACACATGGGACTTCGTCACCAGCGGGTGCATGGCCGGCGAGCCGGCACCGGCCGAACAGCCCATGGCGACACGCCACTTGTCGTCCAGCGGGCTCTCCCCCGCCAGATAGCCGGACCTGGCCTCCCACCCCGGCTTCGACGGATCGGCCGCGCTTGTGTCGTAGGCGCGTACGACACCGTCCCGGCCCGCGACATAGGCGGTGTCGCCCCACACGGCCGGGCTGGTGAGCGGGGCGCGCCCCGGCTCGCAGGTGCTGCCGCCGCCCAGCTTGGACTCCCAGGTCACCGCGCCCGTCTTCGGGTCGTGCCCGCGGACGCCGTACGCCGTGAAGGTCACCAGCTTCGCCTCGCCGCCCGTGGCCGGGTCGGTCAGGACGGGCGAGGAGTGGCTGTCGATGTCGCCCGCGGTGTCCTTCACCCACAGCTGGGTGCAGGTCGCGAGGTCCATGGCGATGACGGTGTTGCTCGACATGGAGTGCAGGTAGGCGGTGTTGGAGCCGGGTTCGCGGATCACCGTGCTGTGGGCCTGCCCCCAGGAGAACGCGGCGCCGAAGCCGCCCGGCAGCATCCCGCCGGTCACGGCGTCCCGGCAGCGGACCGTGTACGCGTCCTGGTAGACGGCGACCGTGCGGTCGCTGCCGCCCGCGAGGGCGAAGACGCTGACCGGTCCGCCCGCGCGGCCGTAGCGGCGCACGGTGTCCCCGTGGGTCTCCTCGCGGTCGATCGACTGCCAGACGATGCGGCCGGTCGCCGCGTCGAGCGCGTAGATCCGGCCGACGCCGGTCGTCAGATAGACCTTGCTGCCGTGGAGCGTCGGCGCCGACTCGGCGTCGCCGTCCAGGTACGTGCGCCACAGCTCACGCCCGGAGGCGATGTCGTAGGCGCGCATCATGCTGTACGGCGAGTCGAAGGCGCGGGACGAGACGATGAGCCTGCCGTCCGCGACGACCGAGCCGTTGAGGTTGAACTGCTCGCCGGTGTGGCGGGCCCATGCGAGGTCGAGCTTCGCGCCCGGTTCGTCGCCGCTCGCGGACCGTCCGGCCTCGTCGCCGCCCTGCCGCAGCCAGTCCTGGCCGGTCCTCGGCTTGGCGAGCTCGGAGTCCCGTACGACCTCGAAGGTGTTCCGGACGACCGGGAACTGCTTGCCCCGGGTGTCGTACGCGACCGACTCCGCGGTGTACGTGCCGGGCCGCAGCCCGTGCAGCGTGCCGCTCGCCCGGGTCCAGGCGCCGCGTGCGGCGGGGCAGGGCTCGGGCGTGCCGCCGGGCGAGGTGTAGCAGTTCTCGACGCCGGGGCGGGACGCGTCCTTGCCGAAGCGCACGTCCGCACGCTTCACCAGGTGGCCGCGGCCGTCGCGGACGGTCAGCGCCGCCTTGGCCGGCGTACGGCCGTCGTCCTCCGCGTACACCTCGACGGGGACTCCGGCCCCGGCGCCGTGCACGCTGCCCTGCGCGGGGCTGACCAGCGCGGCGTCGTCGTCGATGTCGAACTGCCGGTGGATGCCGGTCACATGGCCGGTGTCCTCGTTGCGGGGCGTGCTCGGATCGTCCGTGATGGCGCTGAAGTCGAGCACCTTGTAGTCGGGGTGGGCGCCGTCGATGCCGTACGTGCCCTGGTTGTTGATCTCGACGGACCGCTTGAAGGCGCCGCGCCGGAACTCGGCCTGCTGGTTGTGGCCGGCGGCGACCATCCGCACGTCGTACTTGGCGAGTTCGTCGATCGTCGGCTGCATGCCGGCGCCCGGGCCCCACTGGGTGAACAGCGAGCGGTGGGCGAAGACGAACACCTGCTTGCCGACCGCGTGCCGGGCGAGGTCCTGGCGCAGCCACTCCAGCTGCGGCTTCAGCCCGCTCGCGTCGTAGTTGTCCTCGAGGACGACGACGTGGCGGCCGCCCCGGTCGAAGCTGTACCACTCGGGGGCCAGGTTGCGGCGGTAGTACTCCATGCTGCCGGCGTAGCCCTGGGAGCTCGCCGTGCCGCCGAAGTCGTGGTTGCCCATCACGGGGTAGAAGGGGTGGCCGAGCCGGCCCTCCTCCAGGCCCTTGCTGAACAGGTCGTACGCACCCTGACGGCGCGGCTCCGCCGCGTAGTCGGTGACGGTGAGGTCGCCGGTCGCGATCTGCATCGTCGCGCCGTCGACCTCGCTCATCGCCTGGACCTGCCCGGTCCACTGGGGCAGGGCGCGACGGGCCTCGTCGTCGGTGCGGTTGCCGACCTCGGGGTCGGAGTTCATGACCCACTTCTCGGTGGGGTTCGAGGCGTTGCGGTCGGGTACGAGCGCGAAGTCGACGCCCGTGCCGCCGGTCTCGGGGACCTTGTGGAAGAACCGCGGGATGTAGTCCTTGCGCAGGGCGGGCGTGTATCCGTCGGGCGAGACGATGCTGACGAGGTCGGTCTCGCGCCGCTTCGGGTCGATCCGCAGGCTGTACGACCCGTCCGCGCCGGTCGTCGTCCATCCGGCCCCGTCGGTGACGTCGATGCCGGGCATGGGCTGCTCGCCCTTGTCCCGCTCGCCGTTACCGTTGCGGTCCTTGAAGACGGTGCCCTCGACGGTGACGGCGGCGGCCGGGTCCGCGCTGTCGTCGGCGAAGGCCGCCTGCGGCGCCAGGAAGGACAGCGCGACGGCACCGGCGGTCGCGAGGCGCCAACGCCGCCGGGTGCGGCGCAGCCCGCGGACGACGGCGGGCAGTCGCCGGGCGGCGAGCAGGAGCACGACACCGGCGGCCGTGACGAGCGCGACGGTGAGCCAGGGGAACGACGGCAGGGCGTGCGCGCCGTGGACGTCGACGAGCGGGGTGGCGGCGGAGGCGTCGACCGCCGTGCCGTCGAACTCGACGACGACCTGGGTCAGTCCGCCCTTGTCGATGAGCGGGCTCAGGTCGAGCGCGTCGACGTGGCAGCTCCACGCCAGCTCGGTGACGACGCCACCGGGCACGCCGCCGTTGTCACCGGGCACACCCGAGCCGGTGGCCGGGCAGGGGGTCGAGAGCAGCCCGGCCGCCCACGCACCGGCCTGCTCGGGGGCCACGACATCGTGGTGCACGATGAGGCGGCCGCTGGTGACGCCGTCACCGGGCGCGACCACGAGTTCCGCATGCTCGCGCGAGACATGCGCCAACGCGGGCTGGGCGCCGATGCCCAGCACGAGAAACAGCAGCGCGAGGGCGAGCCCGGCTGCTCTGCGTATGTGTTTCATGAAGCGGACGCTATTTATCCGCTGTTCGGTTACCGGTCGGTCGTGAGCGACTTTGCGGAGCCGTCCGGAAGTGTTCAGCGCGCGTTCGCGGCCGTTGGGTCATGCGGGCCTCTTGAGACGTGCGATCAGCGCCTTCATGTCCTCGATGACAGCGCCCTTGAGAGCGGGAACGTCGGTCCCTGCCGGCGGTTTCTCCACGGGTTCGTCCTCGGGTCCGTAGTTGAGCTGCACGAAGACGCTGATCTTGAGCACGGCCCGGCCGTCGAGCACCACCAGGTCCAGATTCCCGTCCCCGGTGTCGGGCATCAGCAGATAGGCGCGCTCGCCGATGCCTTCGATACGCTTTGCCTTGCGCTCGTCACCGAATTCCGGGCTCGGGCGGGCCTCGGCGTCGAACTCCGGCTCCGGATCTGTCTCCTTGTGCAGCTGGTAGGAGACCTCCACCGCGTACTGCAGACCCTCGAACTCCCGGCCCCCAGGTGGCAGGAAGTCGACGACGCACGTCGAGCGGTTGAGCGACCGGTGATCGTCCGCTGCCGAAAAGCCGTCGGTCCGCGTGCCGACCGCGGCCGTCAGGGCTTTGAACTCCGCTTCCTTGCACAGGTCACGATTCACGCGGTAGCCCCCGAGGTCGGGGCCGATGCGCTCGTACGCGTACAGGCCCCCCGCCCACACCGCGGACGCGAGCACCGCGCCGCCGAGGGCCCAGAGCCAGGGGCGGGGCGGGCGCGGGGGCTTCGGTGCGTCGTCGCCGCCGCCGGCGAGGACGACGGAGGCGGGGGCTTCCGGCGCGGGGAAGTCGGCCCCGCCCACCAGCTCCGGCTCCGAGATCACCGCTCCTCCTCCTCACCCGGCATGGGCGCCGACGGCGGCGGAGTCGGCGCCACCTCCATCACCGTCGCGCCGTGCGGCGCGGGGCCGATGCGTTGCATCGGCCCTTGGCCGTACGCGCGGAGGTAGCCCACCACCGTGTTGGTCACCGCCACCAGCGGAACGGCCACCACCGCGCCGCCGATACCCGCCGTCAGGCCACCCGCGGCGACCGCGAGGACGACGGCGAGCGGATGGACGCGCACTGCGCGGCCGAGGATGAAGGGCTGCAGCACATGGCCCTCGATCTGCTGGACGGCGAGGACGACGACCAGCACCATCAGCGCGGTGAACACGCCCTGGGTGACGAGCGCGACGACGACCGCGAGCGCGCCCGAGACGACCGCGCCGACCAGCGGGATGAAGGCGAAGAGGAAGATGAAGACGGCGAGCGGCACGGCCAGCGGGACGTCGAGGAAGTAGATGCCGAGCCCGATGAAGATCGCGTCGATGAGGGCCACGATCACCGTGCCCCGCACATAGGCGGTCAGGGTCCGCCAGGCCCGCGGGCCGGCCCCTGCGACGCCGGGCCGCGCCTGAGCGGGCACCAGTTTCAGGGACCACTGCCAGATCCGCTTCCCGTCGTAGAGCAGGAAGAGGGTCGAGAACATCGCCAGCAGCATCCCGGTGAGGATCTCGACCAGCACGCCCACGCCCTCCAGTCCGGCGGAGGTGATCTCCTGGGTGTTGGTGCCGATCGTGTCCTGGAGGTTCTTGGCGATGTCGTTGATCTGCTGCTCGGTGACGTGGAACGGACTGTTGAGCAGCCAGCGCTTGAGCTCCTCGATACCGTCCTTGACCCGGTCGGCCACGTTGTCCAGGTTGTCCAGCACCTGCCAGACCACGAACCAGCCGACCAGGCCCATGCCGACGAAGCCGAGGACCGCGGTGACGGCGGTGGCGATCCCGCGCGGCAGTCCGACCCTCCTGAGCCGGCGCACGGTGGGCTGGAGGAGGGCGGTGATCAGCAGCGCGGCGACGAAGGCGAGGACGACGAGCTGAACGGCGCTGATGACCCGCATCAGCACCCAGAGGGTCCCGGCGAGGACGAGCAGGCGCCAGCCGGCCTCGGCGGCGACGCGCATCCCCCACGGGATCGCCGTTGCGGGATCGGGCCTGGACGCGATGGCGCGTGAGGAAGGGGTGGCGGGGACGGAAGGGGCGTACGAGGGAGGCGGCGGGACGCTTTCGGGCTGCCCCGCGGGCAGCTCCTCCTCACCGTTCCCGTTCCCGTTGCCGTGACGGGCCGCCTCGGCCTGTCGCTCCTCCAACCGCGTTCCCCATCGGGCCAGTCCGGCACCCAGCCGCTCCAGCCACTCCGGCATTCTCGACATGTCGCTTCCCTCTCCCCCCGGGCCTGGCCCGACCGTACACGCACGAAGCCCCTCACCGTAGGACGGCGAGGGGCTCCACGACGCTGAGCGCCGGGCAGGCCCGGGCGGGGGCCTGCTACCGAGGGCCTAGTACCAGTGGTTGGCCTGCCAGAACGACCAGGCGCCGCAGGGGCTGCCGTAGCGGTCGTTCATGTAGTTGAGGCCCCACTTGATCTGGGTGGCGGGGTTGGTCTGCCAGTCGGCGCCGGCGGACGCCATCTTGGAGCCCGGGAGCGCCTGGACGAGACCGTACGCACCGGAAGACGGGTTGCTGGCGCGGTAGTTCCAGCTGGACTCGTGGTCCACGATGTTGCTGAAGCACTGGAACTGGTCGCCCGGAATCATCTGCCGGGCGATCGCCTGGACCTCGGCGACGCTGTACGAGGACTGGGCCGCGAAGGTCGAGGCCTCGCGAACGGCGTCGCGGCTGGCGCGTGCCTCCTCCTCGGCCTGGCGCTCGCGCTCGGCCTCCTCGGCGGCTTCCTTCTTCGCCTTGGCGTCCTTGGCGGCCTGGAGACGGGCCGCCTCCTCGGCGGACCTCTTCGCAGCCGCGTCCGCGGCAGCGGCCTGTGCATCGGCCTGCTGCGTCAGGGACGCGACCTGAACCTGGGCCTGCTCACCCACGGGGATGTCTGCGAGAAGCGTCGCGTCGGCGGCGGTCGCCTCGAAGTCGTTGCCCGACTGCGGGGTGCCCGACGCGACGCCCACGACGGCGCCGACGGTGGTGACCGCAGTGGCGGACGCCACGGCGAATCCCCGGACCGAGATCCGGCTCACACGGTTTCCTTCCAGCATCGCCCGCACAGGTGACCTCGCGGACGCAATCGTGCCCCTGGCACTGGCACTCCCACTTGCTAGGTCACGGGAGGCACGGGCCCGGTGGACAACTCCCTTGCGGGAGTGCCGCATGGTGCTCGGGCGGCATACGGCGGCGTCTGTTGAGTTGTGTGGTGCCACATCCCTGAGGATGCGTGTGTGCCGCATGCGGGGCCTGACGGAAGCAAGACTCTGCCGGAACCCGAGGGCGCAAGGCAATTCTTCGTCACGTGGGAAAGCTCACACCCCGTTTGCCTCAGGGGTTTTACGGAAAGCGCCGCACAGCACGACGCCGCCCGGCTAGGCTCCTTCGCTTCGCCGGGCGGCGGCAACTCCCTTACGGAGTTACTGGGTTTTACCGGACATTGCCGGACGCTACCGGATCAGATCGGGCCGTCCTCCAGCATTTCGGTCACCAGCGCGGCGATCTGCGAGCGCTCGGAGCGGGTGAGCGTGACGTGGGCGAACAGCGGATGCCCCTTCAGCTTCTCGACGACGGCGACGACTCCGTCGTAGCGACCGACGCGCAAATTATCCCTCTGCGCCACATCATGGGTCAGAACGACCCGCGAATTGGCCCCAATACGGGACAGAACGGTCAGGAGAACGTTCCGTTCCAGTGACTGGGCCTCGTCGACGATGACGAACGCGTCGTGCAGCGACCGGCCCCGGATGTGGGTGAGCGGCAGCACCTCGAGCATGCCGCGCCCCAGGACCTCCTCGATGACCTCACGGCCGGCCACCGCGGAGAGCGTGTCGAAGACCGCCTGGGCCCAGGGGCTCATCTTCTCGGCCTCGGTGCCCGGCAGATAGCCGAGCTCCTGCCCGCCGACGGCGTACAGCGGCCGGAAGACCATCACCTTCTGGTGCTGCCGGCGCTCCAGCACCGCCTCCAGGCCCGCGCAGAGCGCCAGCGCGGACTTGCCGGTACCGGCGCGGCCGCCCATCGAGACGATGCCGACGTCCTGGTCGAGCAGCAGATCGAGGGCGATGCGCTGCTCGGCGCTGCGGCCGCGGATGCCGAACGCCTCACGGTCGCCGCGGACGAGGCGGACATTGCCCTCGGCGGTTGTACGGCCCAGGGCCTTGCCGCGCTCGGACTGCAGGACGAGACCGGTGTGGACCGGGAGGTCCACCGCCTCGGGGACGTACAGCGTCTCCTCTTCATAGAGGATGTCCACCTGCTCGGCGGAGAGGGCCAGTTCGGACATTCCGGTCCAACCGGAATCCGTGATGGCGAGCTCCGCCCGGTACTCCTCGGCGAGGAGGCCGACGGACGAGGCCTTGATGCGCAGCGGCAGGTCCTTGGAGACGACCGTGACGTCGTACCCCTCGGCCTGGAGGTTGCGCGCCACCGCGAGGATCCGCGAGTCGTTGTCGCCCAGCCGGTATCCGGCGGGGAGCACGCCGGGGTCCGAGTGGTTGAGCTCGACGCGGAGCGTTCCGCCGAGGTCGCCCATCGGAATCGGTGCGTCCAGGCGGCCGTACCGGACGCGGAAGTCGTCCAGGAGGCGCAGGGCCTGCCGGGCGAAGTAACCGAGCTCCGGATGGTGCCTTTTGGCCTCCAGCTCCGTGACCACGACGATCGGGAGCACGACTTCGTGCTCGTCGAAGCGGGACAGAGCGTTCGGGTCGGCCAGCAGGACGCTGGTGTCGAGAACATAGGTGCGCCTGTCGGGCATGCGGCGCTTAGTGCTGTTCACCACGGAAGGACGTACCCCCTCGGCTGAGATCGGGGTGCGACGACGTCGCGGGCAGTGGGACCGGTCTCCGGCCACGATGCACGGGCCGGGCACCGGCCCCCCGTTCCTTCCGTGCTGACCGCACGGTCGTCCTGGCGCAAAGGGCCTCCCGGGCGAGCGGCTCGGTGCCACTCGCTGTAGAGCGCCATCCGGGCTCGAGTGTCCGGATGTCGACCTGGAAGGGGTATTCCCTCGAACAAGCACAGCCATGCCATGGCATATGACGACGCGTCGATGAACAGGCGATGACCATGAACGCGCGGGTTCGGTGACGCGGCTTCACACCTGCCGCCCCCGGCGCCCCCAAGGCCCCGCCGCCCGGCGCGAAACCGTCCCTGCGCGACGCCCGCGTCCCCGGCCCGTCCGCCATTCGAGGGCACGTCTCCCGGCCCGTCCGGCGTTTGAGGACGGACACCCTGGACCACCGCCGGCGCGGGGCGCGCTTCTCAGCCCGTCCGGCTCTTGAGGACGGACACACCGGGCCCACCCCTCGGAACGGGGCGCGCTTCCCAGCCCGTCCGCCGGTACCGCCCACCCGTCGGCACGGGGCACGGTGGAGCCCGCTGTCTGCGGCCGGGGGCCGGGGGCGCCGCCCCCGTCAGGTGCCGTAGCGGCGGTGGCGGGCCGCGTAGTCGCGGAGCGCGCGGAGGAAGTCGACCTTGCGGAAGGCCGGCCAGAAGACTTCGCAGAAGTAGTACTCCGAGTGGGCGCTCTGCCAGAGCATGAAGCCCGAGAGCCGCTGCTCACCACTCGTGCGGATCACCAGGTCGGGGTCGGGCTGCCCCCGCGTGTAGAGGTGCGAGGCGATCAGGTCCGTGTCGACGATCTCCGCGAGCTCCTCGAAGGTCGTCCCCTTCGACGCGTGCTCCGTGAGCAGCGACCGCACCGCGTCCGCGATCTCCTGGCGGCCGCCGTAGCCGACGGCGACGTTCACGAGTATCCCGTCGTTCCCGACCGTCGCCTGCTCCGCCTCCTTGAGCACGGCCTGCGTGCGTGCCGGCAGCAGATCCAGCGTCCCGACGTGGTGGACCCGCCAGCGGCCGTCCGCCGCCAGGTCGCGGACCGCGTTCTCGATGATCCCGAGGAGGGGTACGAGCTCGTCCTCGGGCCGGTCCAGGTTGTCCGTGGACAGCAGCCAGAGCGTGACGACCTCGACGTCGGTCTCGGCGCACCAGCCCAGGAGCTCCTGGATCTTGCTGGCTCCGGCCTTGTGCCCCTGCTCCGTCGTGCCTCCGGACGCCTTCGCCCAGCGCCGGTTGCCGTCCAGGATGACGCCGATGTGCTTGGGCACCTGGGCGTGGTCGAGGCGGCCTTCCACACGGCGCGCGTAGAGCCCGTACACCAGGTCGCGCAGGTTCACGTAGTCCACCCTCTCGGTTCGTCCGGGCCGGCACGACCCTTGTGGGGTCCGGCCCGCCGCGCAGCGGCACCCCTCGCGTGCCGTTGGCTGCCCCCCGAGGTCGTCACATTACTGCGCACCGGCCACGGCCACCCAACCCGGTCTGTCACAAGTCCGTGATAAGCAGAGAAGCGTGAACGATTCCCCCTACTACCGCGCCGCCGAGAGCCGCTACGACTCCATGGAGTACCGCCGCACCGGCCGCAGCGGGCTGAAGCTCCCCGCGATCTCCCTCGGTCTCTGGCACAACTTCGGCGACGACCGCACGCTCGACTCGCAGCATGCGATCCTGCGCCGCGCCTTCGACCTGGGGGTGACCCACTTCGACCTGGCGAACAACTACGGACCGCCGCCCGGCTCCGCCGAGCTGAACTTCGGCAAGATCTTCGCCCAGGACTTCGCCCCGTACCGGGACGAACTTATCATTTCCACCAAAGCCGGCTATCTCATGCACCCCGGCCCGTACGGCGAGTGGGGCTCCCGCAAGTACCTGCTGTCGTCGCTCGACGCGTCCCTGAAGCGGATGGGTCTCGACTACGTCGACATCTTCTACTCGCACCGCTTCGACCCGCACACCCCGCTGGAGGAGACGATGGGCGCCCTGGCGTCCGCCGTCCAGCAGGGCAAGGCGCTGTACGTCGGCGTGTCCTCGTACACCGCGGAGCAGACGGAGGAGGCCGCGCGGCTGCTGAAGGAGATGGGCGTCCCGGCGCTCATCCACCAGCCCTCGTACTCGATGATCAACCGCTGGACCGAGGACGACGGTCTGCTCGACACGCTGGAGACGGCCGGTATGGGCTGCATCTCCTTCGTGCCGCTCGCCCAGGGCCTGCTGACCAACAAGTATCTGACCGGCATCCCGGAGGGCTCGCGGGCGACGCAGGGCAAGTCCCTCGACCCGGATCTGCTCTCGGACGAGGTGCTCCGCCGGCTGCAGGGGCTGAACGAGATCGCGCAGCGCCGGGGCCAGTCGCTGGCCCAGCTCGCGCTGAAGTGGGTGCTGCGCGACGAGCGCATGACGTCCGCGCTGATCGGCGCGAGCCGGGTGGAGCAGCTGGAGGAGAACGTCGCGGCGCTCGCCGGGCCGCCGCTCTCCGACGAGGAGTTGAAGGAGATCGACACCCTCGCGGTGGACACCGCGGGGACGAACATCTGGGCCGGCCGGAGCTGAGACAGAAAACGGGCCGGTCCGTGGGGGGGATACGGACCGGCCCGAGGGGGGGTTTCCACCATAACCCTTCGTAAGTGATGCTGCGTGCCACGCCATGCCACAACTACTCTCCGAAAGCGCCGGACTGCGGTGCGAAGGCGGAAACCCGCCGGACATACGGTGTCCGGCGTAGGCGGGGTGGCACGCAGCCGGGTGTGCCACTACTCCCGACGGGGGACCCGTGGCGCTGGTCACACGGTTGACGCCGCAGGCCGGGCCGGCGGGAGACGGGCCGGAGGCGATCCGGCCACCCTCGGGCGGGTCAGGCGGCCCGCTCCGCGGCGCGTGCCTTGTTGGCCAGAATCCGGTCCATGAAGTCCTCACCCCACTGGCCCAGTGGCAGCAGCGCGGTGTTCAGCGCCTGGCCGAGCTCGGTCAGCGAGTACTCGACCCGCGGCGGCACCTCCCGGTACACCTCGCGGTGCACGATCCCGTCCGCCTCCAGCTCGCGGAGCTGCTGGATCAGCATCTTCTCGCTCACCCCCGGCACGTGCCGCTTCAGCTCGCCGAAGCGGTGGGTCCCGTCGTGCAGGGCCCAGAGGATCATCGGCTTCCACTTGCCGCCGACGACGTCGACCGCCGCGTCGAGACCGCAGGTGTAGGAGATCTTGCCCTTCGCCACCGTCGACCAACTCCTCGGTTCACCATGGCACTTGTGACGCCGTGACACTTACCTGTTCGACAGTACTCCACATCATGGCGGACAGAATGTGACCTATATGCCTCGTATGGTCGCTCCATGACGACGACGCGCCGCGTGACCTGGAGCGAGGCCAACGCCCGCCGCATCGCCCGGCAGGGTCTCGCCACCCCTGCGACCGATCCGGTGTCCGCGATCGCCGGCGCCATGCTCGGCGCGCACGCCCAGGTGCTGTCCGCCGCCGAGCTGTCCGTCGCTCTGCGCGTCGAGGGCGCGACCCGGGCGGACGTGCGCGGGGCGCTGTGGACGCACGGCACGCTGGTGAAGACGTACGGGCCGCGGGGCACCGTGCATCTGCTGGCCGCCGCCGATCTGCCGCTGTGGACGGGCGCGCTCTCCGCGATTCCGGCCGGGTCGAATCCGTTGCCGCCGGAGGTCCGGATGACGGAGGAGCAGACCGAGGCGGTCCTCGCGGCGATCGGCGACGCGCTCGCGCACACGGAGGCGGACGTGGCCGCGGCCTTGACGGTCGACGAGCTGACCGACGCGATCGTGGAGCGGACCGGACCCTGGGCCGGGGAGCGGGTCATGGAGGCGTTCCAGGACAAGTGGCCGCGGTGGCGGCAGGTGACGCACCTGGCCGCCCACGGCGGGCTGCTGTGCTTCGGCCCCAACCGCGGCCGCAAGGTCACGTACATCAGTCCGCGCCGCCTGCTGCCCGGCCTCACCCCGATGGCGGGGCCCGCCGCGCACGCCGAACTCGTACGCCGCTATCTGCGCGCGTACGGCCCCGCCACCCCTCAGCACTTCGCCAGGTGGCTCGCGGCGCCGCGCGACTGGGCGGCCGGTCTCTTCGTCTCACTGGCGGCGGACGGAACCGTCGAGGAGGTGCTCTTCGAGGGCGAGCCGGCATGGATCGCGGCGGGCGACACGGACTTCCCCGACGCCCCGGCGCGCGGTGTGCGGCTCCTCCCCTACTTCGACGCCTTCACGGTCGCCTCCCAGCCTCGAGAGCTGCTCTTCCCGGGACGCGCCTACGAGCGCGCCCTCGCGGGCGGTCAGGCCGGAAACTTCCCCGTCCTGCTCGTCGACGGCACCGTCGCCGGCGTCTGGCACCAGCGCCGCTCGGGCCGCCGGATCACCGTCACCGTCGAGCCGGTCGACCCCCGCCTCCTGACCACGGCGCGCCGCCGGGACCTGGAGGAGCAGGCGGAGCGAGTGGGCGAGGTCCTGGAGGGGGTGGCGGAGCTGACGGTGGGGGCGGTGACGGTGGGCGGGCACGCGTGACGCACGCGAGGCGCCCCGCAGCCCCCTACCCCCCGCGCCGCAGCAGGGTGATGCCGTCGCGCTCGGCGACGAGCTCGTAGCCGTACGAGCGCTTCGCCGCGTCCAGCTCCGCCAGCTGCTGCTCGGCCGGGTAGGGCCAGTGCCCGGTCTTGTACGGCCAGGCCTCGGGCGCCCGCCGGTCGTGGATGATCCACTCCGCCGTCGGCCGGGGCAGCCGCCTCCTGTCGTACTCGTACAACTGCCCCTCGACCGGCCAGGTCGGGAAGATCACGACCTCGCAGCGCGAAGTGAGCTGCGGGACCAGCCGGTTGGTCGCGGCGACCGTCGCGCCGTCCGGGATGCGCTGGAGCAGCGAGCGCGCGGCCTCGACGTGCGCGGTCGTGCGCCAAGTGGCGCGCTGGGCCAGCTGGGCGAGGGGAAAGGAGGGGAGCATCACCACCGTCACGGCGATGACCGTCACGAGCGAGGCGCGGACGTGGCGCGCCGCGAGGGGGTGGTCGCAGGCCCGGTAGCGGGTGAGGGCGTCGATGAGGCCGGCGAAGACGACCGGCATCAGGACGGCGCTGTAGTGGAAGGCGGTCCCCCAGTGGAAGCCGTTCGCCGAGAGCATCCGCCAGGACAGCGTCGGTACGGCGAGCAGCGAGAGCGGCGAGCGCAGGGCGACGAGCGCGCCCGGGGCGAAGACGAGGACGAGCGTCATGGCCTTGACGTCGGGCCTCAGCGCATCCAGCGGGGCGAAGGCGAGCGTGGCGAGGAGCGAGCCGTGGCCCTCGGCGAGGTTGCCGCCGTGCGCGTACCCGCCGCCGGGGTTGAACGCCGGGAGCAGCAGCTTGATCTCGATCGCGCTGCCGAGCACACCTGCGGCGGCGGTCGCGACGCCGAGCCTGCGCGCCCGTTTCCCGGCGCCGTCCCTCGATCGCCCCTTCCACCGGCCCCTCCAGCCGGCCTTGACTGCCCCCTGCCATCCGTCCCGCCATCCGCCCTTCCACGCGGTGTACACCCCGACCGCCGCCAGCGTCAGCCCCAGGTCCTCCTTCACCAGCAGCAGCGGCGCGGCCCAGGCCACCGCACGCCCCCACCGCTGCCGCCCGAGCGCTTCGAGTGCGTACGCGAGCAGCGGTACGGCCAGGGCCACCTCGTGGAAGTCGAAGGCCGCGGCCGACGCGACCCCCCAGCTGGCCCCGTACCCGAACGCGACGACATGCGCGGCGCGGCGCCCGAGCGCCCGGGCGGCCCAGCTGGCAAGCGGTACGACGGCGACGGCGAGCAGCGCGGACTGGGCGACGAGGAGACACAGCGGGGACGGCCAGAGCCGGTAGAGCGGGGCGAGGACCGCGATGAGGGGGTGGAAGTGGTCGCCGAGGAGATTGAAGCCGTCGCCGCGCAACGGGACGACGGGAGCTCTGAGGTGTGCGTAGGCGCGTACGGCCTGCTCGAAGATGCCGAGGTCGTACCCGGTGGTGCGGAGGAGCAGATGGCGGCGCACGGCGACCGTCGCGTAGAGGAGGAACAGGCCCGCCGCCCATCCCCACGGGAGGAGGGGGGCGGCGGGACGGCCGGCGGGCGGCCGTGCGACGGGGGTCGGGACCGTGTGCGTATGCGTACCGGGCACCGTCGCTCTGTCAAAGAATGTCCGCATACGCCCGAATGCTAGAGGGCGTGCCCAGTCGTGCTGTCCACATGACCGGGGATCTCCCCCTCGTGGCGGTCGCCCGTCGTCCTGGTCCCGGACGGCTCGAACATCAGGATCGAACCGCCGGGCGACGACGGCTTGTGCTCCGTGCCCTTCGGTACTACGAAGGTGTCGCCCTTGTGGAGCCGGACCGTCTTCTCCGTGCCGGCGTCGGCGTCGCGCAGCGCGATGTCGAAGCGGCCGTCGAGGACGAGGAAGAACTCGTCGGTGTCCTCATGGACGTGCCAGACGTGCTCCCCTGCGGTGTGCGCGATGCGCACGTCGTAGTCGTTCATGCGGGCCACGATGCGCGGGCTGTAGACATCGTCGAAGGAGGCCAGAGCCTCACTGAGATTGACCGGCTCGGTGTCCATGGATCGCTTGGTGTCCATGGATCGAGGATGCACGCGGCGGGGTTGCCGTGTCTTGTACGTGCGTGCGCGCGTACGAGGCGCCTACGCCGCGAGCGCCCCCAGCAGCAGCCCGATCAGCGCTCCCGAAATCATGAACGGCCCGAACGGGATCGCCGACTTGCGCCCGGCCTTGCGCAGCACGACCAGCCCGAGCCCGTACGCCGCCCCCAGCAGAAAGCCCGCGAAGGCCCCCACGAACAGGACTCCCCAGCCGTACCAGCCGAGCGCGACCCCGAGCGAGAGCGCGAGCTTCACATCGCCGAAGCCCATGCCGTTGGGGTTGATCAGAAAGAGCACGAAGTACCCGGCGCCGAGCGCCAGTCCGCCGAGCAGCGCCGTCGGCCACGACCCGGCGGCGCCGGGAACCAGTGCCGCGCCCCCGAGCAGCACGGCGGCCGCGCCGGCGAGCGGCAGGGTCAGGTGGTCCGGCAGCCGGTGGACATTGCGGTCGATGAGCGCGAGCAGGACGGCGACGGGCGTGAGCAGCACCCATACGGCGGCCTCGGGCCGCGCCCCGGCGGCGGCCGCGAGCGCGGCGCAGACGAGCGCGGTGAGGACCGGGACGAGGAGGGAGGGCCGGTACGGAACGGGCTCGTGCTCCGGGGCGGCGTCCTCCGAGGCATTGTCGTTCGGCGCGGCTTCCTCCGGCGCACTGTCTTCCGACGCGCCCCGCGACGGGCCGGCGGCGGGCGCCACGGGCGCGGGCGCCTGAGCAGGTACGGGCGTCGGGACCGGAGCCGCCACAGCGCAGCTCGCGCACCGCGCCGGACCCA
Organism: Streptomyces sp. NPDC059909; assembly: GCF_042730885.1. Classification (NCBI taxonomy): domain Bacteria; kingdom Bacillati; phylum Actinomycetota; class Actinomycetes; order Kitasatosporales; family Streptomycetaceae; genus Streptomyces; species Streptomyces sp. NPDC059909. The sequence continues at coordinate 31,689 of NZ_JBHWKX010000021.1, read as the reverse complement.
GCCAGCCCCGCGCGGGCCCGGTGATCGGATGCCCCGCCGGGCACGCGTCCCGCCACCCCTCCCCGGGCTCGACGGACAGCCGGTACGCGGCGCGCGGCACGAGCGCCCCTGCCCCGGCCCCCCAGGCGGCGGCGATGACGATCAGCGCGACGACGTACCCGTTCTCCACGCGTTCGACCCTAGAACCGCCCCGGGCCCCGGTCATGGGCCCTGGGACCCACTCTCCGTTGATCCTGGGCCCATAGCCGGACGACTGCCGCTACGGTCTACCCCCATGGGCATCTGGCAAGACGGCAAGGGCACGTTGAACATCCCTGGCCACGACCATCCGGTGGATCTGCTGATAGCCGCCTCGTACCGGGCACGCACCCGCGGTCTGCTCGGCCGGGACGGCATCGACGGCGCGATCATGCTGACCCCGTGCAACAGCGTGCACACCTTCAGGATGCGCTTCGCCATCGATGTGGCCTACCTGGACAAGCAGTTGCACGTCATCGACGTACGGACCATGAGGCCGGGGCGACTGGGCATGCTGCGCCTGCGCTCCCGCCATGTGCTGGAGGCGGAGGCGGGAGCGATGGAGGGCTGGGGCCTGCGACCGGGCGTACAGCTCGCGATCGAGCACTGACCTGCCCGGCCGGCGCTTGCCCTTACGGCAACTTCGCGGACTGCTTCTGGACCAGAACCGCCGGGATCTCGGGCGTCTCCGCGTCGACGAAGTTGGCGGTGTAGAAAGTCGCGACCGTCGCCCCCCGGCGTACGACGTGGAACACCAGCGGCACCTTGGCCCCGTCCACGGCACCCGTCACCTGGTACGCGATCGCGTCGTCGCCCACCTTCTGCGTGGGAAGCTTCTTCACCTCGGAGTAGGTCGAGGCGCCGCCGTCACCGCCGTGCGTGGTGAAGCCTCCGGCGCACGCCTCGACGGCGGTACGGACCGACTTCAGGACGGCATCCGCCGAACCGCCCGTGTGGGAGGTGAGGATCGTGGTGACGACCGTCTGCTTCTCGTTGCCCTCTTCCCTCTTGTCCACGATCGTGCGGTACACGGCAGCGCTCGCCGCGGGTTCGGGGGCGCCGTTGATGACGGCCGCCAACGGCCGGCAGTCCGGCTTGTCCGCCTTCTCCGTGCCGGTCTCCTCGCCGCCCTGCATCGGCGTGACCACGTAGTTCGGTACGTCGCCGGTCACCAGGGCCGCCTGCGTCAGCTCCGCCTTGGTGAGGGTCTTGCCGGTGCTCGGCCGCTCGGCGTCCGGCGGCACGGGTGGGTCGGACGCCTCGGGCGGCACGCCGTTCGACGGAGTCGCCTCCGGAGGTGTCGCGGACGCGGACTCCTTGACGGGCTTCTTCGCGTCCCCCTCGGCCTTGTCGTCGCCCTCGCATCCGGTGGTCACTCCGGCTGTCAGCGCGACAGCAGCCGCGACCATCACGATGCGCCGTGCCCTACCCGCGGTCCCCGTACTCATCCCGTTCCCATCTCGCTTCGCCGAGTGTGAGCAGCACGCTAACAACGATGCAGCGGGCGGCACATGGGCCCACGGGCCCATTACGGCGGCCCCGACCCGAGCAGCGTGAAGGCCCCGTACGCGCCCGAGGCGACGGCGAGCAGCGCCACGACCGCCACGACCGTCCGCTGTCGCAGTCGCGCCAGCGCCACCGCGGCGGGCAGCAGCAGCGGGAACGCCGGCATGATCAGACGCGGCCTGGAGCCGAAGTACGCGGCCCCGATCAGCGAGATCACGACGATGCCGATCCCGTACACGAGCACGGGCAACGGCTGCCGCTGCCGCTGCCGCACGCACAGCCACACCACCCAGGCGAGCAGTCCGAGTGCGGCGATCAGCCCGATCCCGGCGAGGGGCGTCGGCCCGGTCAGCTGCTCGCCGACGAACCGGGCGAGGGCGACGCCGCCGTCAATGCGGTTGCCCCAGGCCGCCTGGACCTCGAAGTACGCGGTCGGGCTGCCTTCGCGTACGGCCACGAAGACGACGTACCCCAGCCAGCCCAGCGGCGCGAGCACCACCCCCGCGGCCATCCGCCATGTCAGCGCCCCGCGGCCCTCCCGGACCAGGCGCACGATCGCGGTGATCCCGACGGCGGCGACGAGCGCCGCGGCCGACGGCCGGGTCAGCCCGGCGAGGGCGCACAGTGCCCCGGCCGCGATCCAGCGGTCGGTCAGCAGCGCGTACAGCGACCAGGCGGCGAGTGCGGTGAACAGCGTCTCCGTGTACGCCATCGACTGCACGAACGCGGTCGGGTACACCCCCCACAGCACGGCCAGCAGCACCCCGGCCCGCTGACCTGCCACATGCGACCCGACGGCGTGGATCCCCCATGCGGCGGCGAACGCCGCGACCCAGGCGACGACCAGCCCGGCGGTCGCGGCGTCCACACCCGGCAGGACCTCCGAGACACCGCGCTCCAGCGCTGGAAGGAGCGGGAAGAAGGCGAGGTCGGAGTGCACACTGCCGTCGGGGAGCCGGACTTCGTACCCGTACCCGTTCTCCGCGATCCGGACATACCAGACCGCATCCCAGCGCCCCTTGAGCCGATGCAGCCCGTCCACCCCGGCCACGGCCGCGCCCACGGCGAGGATCACCATGCCGGTCAGCCGTACGGCCGCGTAGCCGAGGAGTGCGGGGGCGGCTGCAGGGAGTCCCGGGAGTCTGCGCAGGTGGGGGGCTTGGGGCTGATGGGGCATGCGGTCGATTATGTCGGTCGGGCCGGCCGGGACCCTCGGTCGCCTCCGGCAGTAGCCGGGGCACAGGACCGAGGAACCCGGCGGCACTTTCCGACGGCCTCCGTGCAAGCACGGCGCGACGGTCAGCCCGAGGGCCGGATCTTCGCGAACTTGGCCGCCATGACCGGGCCGAGATGCCGGACGATGTCGTTCCCGGGCTGACCGGGGTAGGGCAGGTCGTTCAGGAAGGACGTCACGATGACCGCGTCGACCTCCGGCACCCCGCGAGCGCTCTGCTCCTCCAGGAAGTCGAGAGTCCGGCGCCAGTCCGGCACCTCGGACTCCTCACCGAGGAACGCCAGGACGGTCTCCTCCACGACATCGATGAAGAACACGTGGGGCAGAACGCCGTGCTCGTTGAACACGTGGGCGTCGTAGCTGTCCTCGAAGCCGGGGATCGCGGCGACGAGGTCCTGCACCAGTCGCACGTCCGGAGACACATCGGGGGTCGTCATCAGCAGTCCAGTCCGGGGTAGTTCTTGTAGCCCTTGTACTTGCCCTCGATGGCGTCGTCGAGGGCCTTGATGAGTGTCCTGGCCAGTCGCTCGTCCTCAGGCGTCCGGATCAGTGGTTCCTTCCGCCCGCCCTTCCTCGGCTTCCACTCCGTGTCGGTGAGGAAGTTCTTGAGCGAGTCCCTCATCTCCTTCGCCTTCTGCACATGGTCCCTGCCCTCGACCTTGGGGCCGCCCTTCGCCTCGTAGTCGGCGGCCGCCATCGCGCTTCCGTCACCGATCTGATCCGGGCTGCCCACTCCCTTGTAGAGGGTGTTGATGATGTTCTGCAGCTTTCGGTGCTCGGCCGTCGGCTTCGTCGCGCCGTCGTTGTTGTGGACCAGGATCCCGCTCGCCGCGGCGACGACATAGTACGTGTGGATGTCGCGGACGGTGAGGTCGTGCGTGGTCTGCCGCTGGGTGAACCGGGAGACCCCGAGGACCGGGAGCGAGGCACCGTTCTCGCTCCGGAGCGTGGCGCCCCGCCGGATGTCGCCGGCGTCCACCCAGCGGCCCTGGTCGGTCAGCCAGAAGGGGTGGGTGTCGGTGACCGTGAGCACCGCCGGTCCGCCGGCGGTCCGGACGGACAGCCGGGTGAAGTGCTTGTCGTCATGGGTGGTGATCGCCTGCTCGACGGGCCGTGCCTCGGTCCGCCCGGTGTACGGGTCGGTCGCGAGGACCTTCTGACCGACCTGGACCTTCTCGATGGGAACGCGACGTCCGTCGGCCAGCAGTACCGGCGTACCGGGCAGGAAGCTGTGCTTGACCGGGCACGTCGTCGGCTTGTCGTCGGGCTTCTTCTCGTCCGGCTTCTTCTGCTTCTCCGGATCCCACTTCTTCTTGGCGTCGTCGAGTTTCTTCTGGGCGTCCGCGACCTTCTTGCGGTTCTTGATCAGGCCCTTGATGCCGTCGTAGAGATCCCCGCCGTGCTTCTTGAGCTTCTGGATCAGCTCGGCGGCCTTCTTCCACTTCCACGGCGCCCCGTACTTCGCCGCCAGCTTCCCCACCGCACCACCGATCAAGCTGGTGAGGATGTTGATCAGGGTTTCCGTGCAGGCGCCCATGTCGCCCTTGGTGATGCAGTCGAAGGCATCCTTGATACCGAGCTCCTCGGCCAGGATCTTCGCGAGCTCCTTCGCCGCCTCCTTCGCCTTGTCCGCATCGGACTTCTCGTCCGCCTGCGCGTCCTGGAGCTCCTTCAGCGCCTTCTCATAGTCCAGCTGCTCCTGCGACTTGGGGGCCTCACCGCTACCACCGCCGGTGTCGGACGCGGGATTCCCCTGCGTGCCACCGGCGCCGTCCGCCTCGGACTCGCCCCCACCACCGCACTCACCACCACCGATGCACGACACCTGCGCCGCGATCTTCTGCGTCAGCTCCGCACCGATCCCCGTCGCCACCAACGCACCGACGATCGCCACCACGACCAGAGCCAGACCCAGGTACTCCAACGCACCCTGACCACGGTCACGATGCCGCCGAAGACCCAGCAGCCGAACCTCCGTGCGCGGGACACGACCGCTCAGCCGCCGGACCACGCTGCACACATCCCCCAGAACAGACATGCATGCGAAGCTAACCGGCCGACGCGGCACCCGTCATGGGCCCCAGGGCCCACTACCGGCCCCAGATTCGCCGGTGGGTCACGGCAGTTGGTGGGGCCCGCGCGGTTGGGCCTGAGATTGGGGCCGAGGGCCCACGTCAACGGAGCCCCGCGCTCGTACGCTCGCGCCGCGCAGGCATGCACGGAAGCAGTACGGGCTTCGGAGACGAGAGAGGTACGGCCGTGAGCGGTGGCGGGGCGTGGGGCAGCGGAAGCGGAAGCGGATACGGACGCGGCGGGTACGTACCACCCGGACGGCACGGCCCAGGTGGCTCCGCTTCCTTCTTCGCGCTGATGCGCAGTTGGGCAGCGGCCATCATCGTGTACTTCGCCTGCGGGCTGCTCTCCGCCAAGGCCCTCCTGGAGCCCCTCGCCACCTCCGAACGGCTCGAGACCTTCGGCTGGCGGCTCGCGCTGCTGCACGTTCCCAGCATCCTCACCATCACGCTGACCGTGCTGGCCGCCGCCCGCGTACTCCCCGAACCGCAGCGCGACTCCCTCGCCACCCGTCTTCTCGCCACGCTCGCCGTGCCCCTCGCCGGCCTCGTCTACGGCTACACCGTGTCCTGGGACCTGCTCTCGGCCGAGGGCGTCTTCATGCCCGTCGTGGCCCTCGCCACCGGCACCGCCACGGGCCTCGCGCTCGACCGGCTGCTGGAGGGGCGGGGCGCGGACAACCGCTCACCGGCGGCGTACCCGTACACCTGGCGCGACAGCGGTGCCACCGCCTTCGAGTACCTCGGCGTGATCGTCGTCGTTGTCGCCCTGATCCTCGCGGTCTCCGCGGCGGGCATCGGCGGCAGCATCGGGGACCGCATCCGATGCACCATCACCTCCCTCACGGGCTCCGGCGGCGGCAACTGCGCCAAGGGACCTGACGGCACCGCCAAGCCCAAGACCGACGCGGACTACGAGCCCAAGCTGTGCCAGGTCTCCAGCGTCTCCGACACGGCGGGCGGCAAGGTGAAGATCGGCTGGTTCGAGTGGGGCGAGGAGTACGGCTTCCAGCAGAAGGTCGCCCAGGCGAACACCGATGTGAACGAGGACGGCAAGGTCGACGGCAACGACAAGCTGGTCCACCTCACCTTCACCGACGCGGCCTCCGCGGGCGTCAACGGCTCCACCCCCGGCATCAAGCTCGGCAAGCTCGGCAAGGCCGATGTCGACCTCGGCGCCGGCATCAAGGTGACGAACGGCGACACCTGGGTCTTCAAGAGCGAGGAGGACGCCAAGAAGATGCGAGACGACATCGAGGAAATGAAGATGTGGGAGACCTCGATGACGCACAGCGGCGCGTACGGCGGCAACTGGTACGCCGCCAACAAGTGGGGCGAGAAGAAGGAAGCGATCGAGAAGCAGATCGGCGACAAGAAGATCTCGTACTCGACGATCGGCGCCTACGTCCAGGCGGACGGCGGGCTCGGCCTCAAGGCGGGCGACGACACCAAGCTGGGCGCCAAACTGGGCGGCAAGGCCAAGTTCTCGCCCGACGTGACGATCACCAAGGACGACGTCAACGGCAACGAGTCGTACACGTACACCGCCAAGCTGGAGATCGAGGGCAAGGTCAGCGGCGAGGCGGGTCCGCTCGGCGGCACGGCCGGCGCGAAGGACTCCTACACGGGCGCCATCACGGTCACGCGCGATCAGAAGACCGGCAAGCTGGTCCGTATCGACATGACGAAGACGTTCGAGGGCACGCAGACGTCCGACAAGACCGAGGTCGGTCACGACAACGGAAAGAAGAAGGACGAGAAGCGGGGCGGCAAGGGCAGCGTCAACGACTCCTCCGGGCCGACCGGCATCGAGGTCCAGACGAACTCGATCGTCTTCGGCAAGGAGGACGACCAGGCGAGCGAGGACAAGAGGGCCATCGCCGAGAAGTGGCTCGACGGCTCCGGGAACAACACCGCTCCGTTCGAGTACATGTTCGGCGACGAGTCGCTTCAGAAGAAGCCCGAGGGGAACGACCCCTTCGAGCAGATGATGTTCCAGGACGGTCTGTCGAGCACGATGAACTACCACGGTGAGACGGACGCCCAGGAGTTCGGTTTCGAGGTCTCGCTGGGCATGAGCCTCGGGTTCTCCATCTCGGACGAGCACAAGAAGGAGACACTGACGGACGCCCAGTTCCTCGGCGCCCCGCAGGGCGACAAGCGTTCCTACCTGCCGTACAGCTACTGCGCGAAGTAAGGACGTAAGGACGATGAAGAACTTCCGGGCGCTCGGTGGCGCGACGGCTGCCGCCCTCTCCCTGGCCCTGCTGACCGGCTGCGGTGGCGGCACGGACGCAGCAGCTCTCCCCGACGGCTGGGACACGCTCGACACCAAGAGCCTGTCCGTCGGCTACCCGGCGAAGGAGGGCTACAAGGAGCAGCCGGCCGCCGAGCGCAGCAAGCACAACGCCGCGGTCGCGCTCAAGGAGGAGGGCGGGTTGCGCACCGGCATGGTGTCCGTCCAGCTGAACTTCGCCACGGGCGTGGACGACGCGGCGGAGGCCGCATCCGCGGCGGGCGCGGTGATCGGCATCGGAGCCACGCGCAAGGACACCAGCGACGTGCGGCTGAACGGCGAGGAGAGCGCGCGACAGGCACGCCGTATCAACTACGAGTTCACGTCGAGCGGCGAGGAGCGGACCCCGGAGCAGGGGACGCGCATGACGGGTGTCATGGTGGCCGGGGTCGATTCCAAGGGGGTCCCCTTCCTCGTACGGATCAACGCGGTGAAGGATGCCCTGAGCGAGGACGAACTCGATACGTTCGTGGAGTCGATCACCGTCAAGTAGCCCAGGCCGTGACGTAAGGCAGGCAGCGATGCAGATCCTTCCCGGTGGCGGAGCCACGCTCCTGCTTCTCCTCGGCCTCCTCTTCGGGGCTTTCGCGGTCCGCTCCGCCCTTCGGCTGCGCCGCGTCCTGTGGCTCGTGCGGCGCGGCGAGCATGCCGAGGGGCGGTGCGCCGAGCGCCGCATGGTCGACCGCGGCCCGGGCATGGAGCACCGTTACGCCACCGAGTACGTCTTCGCCTTCCGCACGCGCGACGGCCGCGACGTCGAGTTCACCGACTCCGCGCCGGGCCCCTTCGGCTTCGAGGTCGGCGCCCCGATCCGCGTCTCGTACGATCCGGCGGCCCCGGACAAGCGGGCGACGGTGGCCGGGCCCGGAGCCTGGGGCCCGCTCCTGGTGCCGGCCGCGTTCGCGGTGGGGCTGGGAGTGCTCGCGCTGGGGCTGCTGTACGGGTTCGTGGCGGTGCGGGGCTGGGTGTGAGCGTCTACCGTCGCGCCTGTTCCCGGACCTCGGGCGGCACGGACTCGTCGGCCGCGATCCTGTCCAGCGCTTCACGGCTGCCCGGCAGTTCGTCCACGGCCCACAGCAGACGTACGGCGCTGCCCGCCCCGAAACCCCGGCGCACGTAAGACTCCGCCAGATCGGCCGCCCACGGGGCGGCCGCTTCCAGCGTCCTGGCGGAGTGATCGACCAGCCAGTCGAAGACGTCCTCGGCCAGCCACGCCGCGATCCGCGCGGTCCACCGCTCCGTGAAGTCCTCGTCATCGGCGTCAAGGCCGAGCAGCTCGCATTCGCGCCGCGCCTCGGTCATCCGCTGCCGGGTGACGAGCCGCGGCGACGGCATCAGGTCACGCAGCACGTTCCGGATGTCGAGCCACTGTGGACGCTCGTCCCAGTCCTCGTCGTAGTCCCCGTCCCACTCGGGCGGGGGCTCCGGGAACTCCAGCCGGTCATTGGGCAGGAGGCTCAGCAGCAGCGCCCTGACCTGCACGAAGATCTCCGGCGCATCGGGCAGGCCGCTGCCCCACCGCCGGGCGGGCTCGGGAAGCAGCGGCTCCTCGTCGTCCCTGACCGGCTCAGCCGCCCGCGCCCGATAGCGGGCCCGGCGCAACTGGAGCAGCCGCTCCCGGGCGAGGAAACGAGCGTACTCGTCCACCGAGCCGTCGCCCACCAGGCGCAGCAGCGCCGCCTCGCCGTACGGGGCCCCGAGGCCGTACAGGAGCCAGACGGCGTCGGTGACCACCGGCGCGGTACGCAACCATGACTCGGCCAGCTCCGCCGCACGGGCCACCTCGGCGGCTGGGAGCGAGGGATCGCTCTCCAGTCCGCCGCGGACCGACCGGAACAGCTCGTGGGCGCGACCGGTCAGCTTCTCCCACGTCCGGTGTGCCGTGAAGCGCTGCCGTTGAGCGTCGGTGAGGGGCAGATCCGGCTCCCCCTCGGTCTTCTCGTACAGCTCCCAGAGCTCTTCGGTCCAGCCCGTGGTGGGCGGCGGCAGCTCCGCGAGCACCTGGGCGAGGTCGTCCAGCTGCCGCCGCACACTCATGGGGTGGCCCGTCCCTTCGTCAGGAGACACCCAGGTATTCCATGGCTGTCTTCGGATCCTTCATCTTGCCGGACTGGATGGCCTCGGCCTTCTCCGCGTCGGACTTGCCGTTCCACGCCGCTTCCATCTGCTTGAGCTGGGACGGCGACACGTCCTGCCCCGCGATCCGGGCGCCGACGTTGTTCTTGGCCATCTCCAGCGCCGGGTTGCCCGGCGGCCGGACCTTCGGCTTGCCTTCCCGCTTCTCCGTCTTGCTCTGCTTCTTGTAGTTGAACTGTTCGAAGATCTGAGTCCACTTGTCGGTGCTCTCGATCTCGTAGCGTGCCTGCCGGCCGGGCTCCTTCTTCTGCCATTCGCCGAGCCGCTTGACCTGCTCGGGCAGGGACGGCTGCGTGGTCGCGTTGGCCCTGTTCTTGACCTCGACGACATGAACCTTGCCGTCCTTGCCGCGGTAGGCGACATCGGCGTCCGGGATACCGGAGACGTCGATCGTGCCGCCATTGCCGTCGGGCAGTTCTCCGCTGTGCTTCGGGTTCTTCGCATTGTCGCCGGGGCCCGAGTAGACCGTGGTGCCGTCCGCCGCCTCGTTCTCGGCGATCCTGCGGGTGGCGTTGGCCTCGGCCAGGTTCTCCGCGAGCTTGTCCTTGTTCGGGGAGTTCAGCACCTTGTACGCCAGCTTCTCGCGGCTCAGGCCGTCGATGTTCTTGCGCTGCACCAGCTTGGTGACGTCATCGAGCGCGTCGGCCGCTTCCTTGCTCGTGTATTCCTTCTGGTCCCACATGGAATCGTCCTTGGCCCGGGCCAGGAAGTCGTCCAGCGCCTTGGTCTGGACGTGCACATCGTCCTTCTTGGCCTGCTTCAGCACCTCGCGCAGGACGTCGGCGCGGGCGTTGAGGGCCTCCCTCTGGGCCTTGTTGGCCTCGACGACGTCGTCGTCGTCATCGCCGCAGAGGTTCGTGCCCGTCCGGACGATTCCGTTGGTGGTTCCCCCTCGGTGGACGGCGAACGTCGCCGTCGTCACGCCGCGGGGGCCGCCGGTGTTCGCCGCGGCCGGCTGCGCCGAGGCCAGCGCGAGACCCTTGCACTGCTTCTTCTGATCCCTGTCGGCAATACGGCGGGCATGGTCGGCGTGCCGCTGCGCCTCGTTGGCGTGCTTCAGGGCCTGGTCGAGGTCGCCGCGCTTGGCTTCGTCCCTGGCCTTTTGCGCGGACTCCGCGGCCCGGCCGTTCGGCGTGTCCGGGAAGTCCCTCTTGCCGCCGACGTCGCCCAGCTTCTTGAACTTCTTCAGGGTCTTGGGGCTGAAGATGCCGATGACGCCGAGGATGGTGTTGCCGGCAGAGGCGCCGTAGTTGCCCTTCTTCCAGTTCTCCTTGTCGACGAACATGTCGACGGCGAAGTCCTTGGTGAAGCTCAACCCGCCCGTGAAGGCGTCCCATGAGGCGCCGAGCTTGTCGCCCTTCTTCCACTTCTCGCCGACGCTCGGCCGGTTCTTCTTCCACCAGTCCTGGCTGTAGTTCTCGAGACCTTCCCAGGTGTCCTCGATCGTCTTCTTCGGATTGGCGGCGAACGCGACCGTGTCGTTGAAGAAGCCGACCAAGGGCGCCATGACGAAGCCTCGGGTGTGATCCCAGACGGTCCTGTCGTGGCGCTCCTCCGGGATCAGGCGCTCGGTGCCGTCGTCCTTGAAGTCCTCGGGGTCGACCTCCCGCTCCAGCGGACCGGGCGCGACGGGGATGGTGTCGCCGCTCATGGTCGAGTAGTCGTTCTCACCGGACGCGGCCCCGTCGGTGGCGCCGTCGCCGCCATCGGCACCGCCGGAGCCACCTGTGCCGCCGGTTCCGCCAGCTCCGCCGGTTCCGCCGGTTCCGCCGGTTCCGCCAGCTCCGCCGGTTCCGCCAGCTCCGCCGGTTCCGCCAGCTCCGCCGGTTCCGCCGGTTCCGCCAGCTCCGCCGGTCTGCTCACCCTCGCCATCGGCCGAGCCACCGGCTTCGGTGTTCCCGTCGCCGCCCGTGCCGCCGGCGTCACCGTCACCGCCACACTCTCCGCCGCCGATGCACGAGACCTGCGCGGCGATCTTGCTGGTGAGCTCCGAGCCGATCCCGGTCGCCACCATCCCGCCGATGATCGCGGCGACGACGAGGACCAGGCCGAGGTACTCCATGGCCGTCTGGCCCTGGTCCCGCCGCCAGCGGATCATCCGCTCCATACGGAAGGACCGCGGCCGCTCCCGCTCGTCGACCTCCAGGTCGAACCACGCGCGCACCTCAGGTGTGCGCAGCAGCACGATCACGACGCCCGGAATCGCCGTCTGCGAGATGCCGCGGTAGTCGAAGTGCAGGAGGGAGATGAACGCCAGCCACAGCAGCCAGCACTGGACGATGACCAGCCCTCGGCCGACCCACCGTCCTCCGCGCCATGCGCGATGGGCGAGACAGACCCCGATGATGCTGGGCAGGGAGTCGTAGAGCAGGATGCCGAACAGTTCGCCGTTGTAGTACGACACCATCGACAGCACGGTCAGGACGTACACCAGGGTCAGCGCGACCTGCACCCACTGGAGTCCCTGCACCCGGAGCAGTTGACGAGGCAGCGGTGTGCGACCGCGAACCGGGAAGCCGGGCGGCACGTCGCCCCCTGGACCCCAACTCCCCGTGAATACTCCTGACTTTACATTCGCCGCCTGGGCAACAGACTCTGCCCAGCCCCCAACCGCACCATTCATACTCGCACGCTAATGCGAAACCCAGGTGTGGATCTTGGGCCCTGGGACCCAAAGGCCGTCAATGGGAGGTGAGTTCACTCACTTCGGCCCATCGTCGTCCGGCGGCCCCGGCAGCGGGCCGTCGCCCAGCAGCTCCTGTAGGTAATCGCTCATCCAGGACTGCCGGTACGTGCCGTTGGGGCACGGGACGCCCGTCCGCGTTCGTACCGCCGTCATCCGGTCGGGGTCTGCCCGTAGTAGCGCCTCACGGTCCTGGCCAGCTTCCGCTGGATCGACCGCAGCGTCCTGATGGTCCGTTCGTCGTCGAGCCCCGTGGTCGTTCGCCACTCGAAGCCGGTGCCCGCGAGGTCGCTGACGAAGACGATCTCCGTAGCCAGGAGAGTGCGCGCCCAGTCCACCGGGGCAAGCGCGACATCGTCGGCGAGTGCGGCCCGCAGCCTGCGGCACTGGTCGAGCAGATCCTGCATGGACGCGAATCCCATGCCGACGGCGAGCTGATCGCTGCACCGGGCAGGCCCTCCCCACTCCAGGAGCGCCCGCCGAAGCAGTGCGATCTCGTCCTCGGCGAGGAGTTCACTCGCCGGCACGTCTCGTCCCGCCATCAGTTCAGTCCTTCCCAATACTCTTCGAGCGAGCCCGGGTCCCGCCGGAAGATCGTCCCGCCGTCAGGATGCATGGGGTCGTGGATCACGATGGTCGTGCCGTCCTTGCCGAGGAACGCCTTCCGGCCGCTGCCCAGGTCCTTGGTCCGCGAGGGATTCTGGATCACGTCCTTGGTGAGTTTGCGGAGATCGTCGACCGACATGCCGGGGAAGTCCCCCGCGTGCTTGCTGCCCGCGTGCCCATCGGCGATGTCGTCGGCGTCCTCGAGGCGCATCTCGTCCGTGCACCAGTCGTTGTTGTGCACCAGGACGGGGGCGAGCCCCGCGAGCACATAGTACGAGTGGAGGCCGGCGACGGTCAGGTCGTGCGTGGTCTGCCGCTGGGTGTAGCGGTGAACCGCGGTGACGGCGAGAGTGCCGCCGGCCGGCATGCGCAGCAGATCCCCGGCCTCGACCTCCCCGGCGTCCGCCCAGCGGCGCTCGTCGACGAGCCAGAAGGGGTGCGTGTCCGTGGCGGTGACGGTGCCGGCGGACGTGCCGAGCCGGGTGAAGTCCTTGTCGTCATAGGTGGTGATGACGCGGCTCACCGTGCGCAGAGTTGTGAATCCGGTGGCCGGGTCGGAGGCGGCGACCTGGTCGCCGATGTGCAGCGCCTCGATCGGGACGCTCAGGCCGCCGGCGACGAGTACACGGGTTCCGGGCGGGAAGCTGTGCCTGGTTGCGGGGCAGGTCGGGCTGTCGTCCGGCTTCTTCTCGTCGGGCTTCTTCTCGGTCGGCTTCTTCTGCTTCTCCGGGTCGTATTTCTTCTTCGCTTCCTCGAGGGCCTTCTCCGCGTCCTTGACGCGTTTGCGATTCTTCAGCAGCCCCGTCAGACCGTCGTACAGATCCCCGCCGTGCTTCTTGAGCTTCTTGATGAGCTCGTAGGCCTTCTTCCACTTCCACGGCGCCCCGTACTTCGCCGCGAGTTTGCCCACCGCGCCACCGATCAGGCTCAGCAGCACATTGATCAGGGTCTCGGTACAGGCGCCCATGTCGCCTTCCGTGATGCACTTGAGCGCATCGGTGATACCGAGCTCATCGGCGAGGATCTTCCCGAGCTCCTTGGCCGCTTCCTTCGCCTTGTCGGAGTCCGACTTCTCCGCGGCCTGAGCGTCCTGGAGTTCCTTGAGCGCCTTTTCGTAGTCCAGTTGCTCCTGGGACTTGGGGGTGTCGCCGTTACCACCGCCGGTGTCGGACGCGGGGTTCCCCTGTGTACCACCGGTGCCGTCCGCCTGGGTTTCATCACCCCCGCCACCGCACTCGCCGCCGCCGATGCACGACACCTGCGCCGCGATCTTCTGCGTCAGCTCCGCACCGATCCCCGTCGCCACCAACGCACCGACGATCGCCACCACGACCAGAGCCAGACCCAGGTACTCCAACGCACCCTGACCACGGTCACGATGCCACCGAAGACCCAGCAGCCGAGCCTCCGTCCGAGGCACCATCACACGAACCCGTCGGCGAACACGCCGCACAACCCCCGCTGGTGACATACACACGACGCTAGACCTGGCAACTGCCACACGTCGTGGGCTCCTGGGCCCAAAGCAGGTCTCAAATTCCTTACGGCGAAACCCTTCCGGCGTCCCGCCCGGGGCGAAGGAACCGGCGCGACCGGGGCCGGACGGCCCTGGAGTACGACGGAAGGAAATGCGGGTGACGACCCGGGGCCGCGGGCGCTGCCGGAGCCGACACCATCAGCGGGCACACGCGGGCGCCCCCCCTCAGCCCCGTTCCACAGCCGCCTTGCCGTAGCCGTGCCGGAGCCCCAGCGCCACATCGGACACATTCGCCCGGAAGTACCCGAGTCTCTCCACGCATTCGCGCTCCGACGGGAGCAGGGCCAGCAGCGTGACCAACAGCGCGTGCATGGACCTCAATTGGCCGTCCGTCGCTCGCACGTCCGAGGAGTGGTCGGGATCGTGTTCGATCGCGAACAGCGTCGCAAGCGATGCGCCCTCCGGCCCGAGTACGAAGTCCCGCTGGGCCTCGTCCGGCACCAACTCGGCGAACGCGCCGGCCGACCTCCCCAGCAGATCGAGCTGGGACGGGGTCAGCCGCACCAGCCAGCCCTCGCCCCCTTCCGCACGGCGAACGGGTACGCGCGCCCTCATCCGCCCGCCTCGCCCGTCCGCACCGCGATCCCCCACCTCAGGCCGCTCGCCAGCCGCAGAAGCGTCTCCCTGAAGTCCCCGACCCTCCCGACGAATTCCTCCTCCGTCCAGACGGAGGAGGTGGGCAGCGTGGTGAGGATGGCGTGGAGCGCGTGGAGCTGCGCGAAGGTCAGCGTGACCGGACCGGGAACGACGTCGTCGTAAGGAAGCGCGAGCTGAAGCGGTGCGTCCAGGCTCACGTCCCAGGACCCCAGTACGAGTGCCCTGGCGGCCGGGGACTGCTCCTGAGCGGCGAACACGACGGCCGCCCGGCGGAGCAGATGGAACTGATCGTCCGGGAGCACGAGCACATAGCTCCCGCCGGCACTCCCGTCCCCGGTCCCCTCGGCCCGCCGGATCACTACCTCGGTCTCCATCAGCTGGGCTTCGGTCCCTTCGTATAGATCCGGTCGAATTCTTCCTTGGACAACTTGTACCCGTGGATCATGGTGCCGTTCTTGAGGATCACCACGCCCTTTTCCTCATCGTAGAGCGCCTCCGCCTGGGAGTTCGGCTTCGACGGGTCCGGCGGCCGGGAGTCGTGGTGGCTGAACTTCTTGTCCTTGAACTTGGCGAAGTACTCCGCCATCTTCGTCGGGTCGCCGTTCGTCCCAGGAATGATGTGGTCCTCGGCGTTCTTGATCCGCTTGGCCGCCTCCTCCGGGGTCTCGCCGGGCACCGGCTGGTCCTTGGACTTGATCCGCTTGACGTTGTAGTCCACACCGTCGGCGACCTTCGTACCGTGCGCCTTGTCGATCTTCTCGTGCGCCTCGTCCGTGATGCCGTAGTTCGGATCTTCGTCGTAGTCGGGGTTCTCACAAGGATCGTTGTTGTGGACCAGTGCGTTCTGCCCGCCCACACCGACGTAATAGGTGTGAATTCCCTCAATGGTGAGGTCGAAGGTCGTCTGGCGGAGTGAATAGCGCTCGACGCCCGTGACCTGCAGCGTTCCGCCCGACGGGGTCAGGAAGGCGGCGCCCGTCCTGATCTCCCCCGCCTTTACCCAGCGGCCGCCCTGGCCCGCGACCCAGAAGGGGTGCGTGTCGGTGGCGGTGAGTGCCGCCGGCCCCGTGCCCGTCCGGACGGTCAGGCGGGTGAAGTCCTTGTCGTCATGGGTGGTGATGGTGTCCGTGACCCGGCGTGCCGTGGTCAGCCCACTGTCCGGGTCGGTGACAGTGACCCACTGACCGACGCGTACGGTCTCGATGGGGATGCGGGTCCCGTCGGCCAGCAGTACGGGAGTGCCAGCCAGGAAGCTGTGAGGCGTCGCGCACTTGGTCGGTTTGTCGTCGGGCTTCTTCTCGTCCGGCTTCTTCTGCTTCTCCGGATCCCACTTCTTCTTGGCGTCGTCGAGTTTCTTCTGGGCGTCCGCGACCTTCTTGCGGTTCTTGATCAGGCCCTTGATGCCGTCGTAGAGATCCCCGCCGTGCTTCTTGAGCTTCTGGATCAGCTCGGCGGCCTTCTTCCACTTCCACGGCGCCCCGTACTTCGCCGCCAGCTTCCCCACCGCACCACCGATCAAACTGGTGAGGATGTTGATCAGAGTTTCCGTGCAGGCGCCCATGTCGCCCTTGGTGATGCAGTCGAAGGCATCCTTGATACCGAGCTCCTCGGCCAGGATCTTCGCGAGCTCCTTCGCCGCCTCCTTCGCCTTGTCCGCATCGGACTTCTCGTCCGCCTGCGCGTCCTGGAGCTCCTTCAGCGCCTTCTCATAGTCCAGCTGCTCCTGCGACTTGGGGGCCTCACCGCTGCCACCGCCGGTGTCGGACGCGGGATTCCCCTGCGTGCCACCGGCGCCGTCCGCCTCGGACTCGCCCCCACCACCGCACTCACCACCACCGATGCACGACACCTGCGCCGCGATCTTCTGCGTCAGCTCCGCACCGATCCCCGTCGCCACCAACGCACCGACGATCGCCACCACGACCAGAGCCAGACCCAGGTACTCCAACGCACCCTGACCACGGTCACGATGCCGCCGAAGACCCAGCAGCCGAACCTCCGTGCGCGGCCCCAGCACTCGTACTCGCCGGCGAACGCGCCGTGCAACCCCCGCTAGTGACATACGCACGACGCTAGACCTCGGAGTTGCCACACGTCGTGGGCTCTTGGGCCCAAAACAGGTCTCAAATCGCCGGACCCGCAACGCTCTCCCCTCCATCACGTCCTCGCGAAATGCACGTACACGTAACGATGAGTACCGCTTGGGCCTGAGGTTGGGCCCTGGGGCCCACGACGTCGCAGGGAGTCGGGTCATAGCCTGACTGGTCTTCACTTTGCTCGGCATCAGCACCAGTTGGGGTCACACATGTCTGCGTTCGGCGGCATACCTGCTTACGGAGGCGCCGTTCCGGCGTCCGGCGCGGGGCGGCGGGGACTGCCACGCGAACTCCGGGTCGTGCGTGTACTGCTGCACGTCCTGTTCGGGGCAACGGTGCTGGGCGGCATCGGCCTGTTCGGCTCGGCGCTCGCGTCGGACGCCATGGGCGGTCTGCTCATCGGTCTCGCGTTGTACGGCGCCGCGCCCGGAGTGGTGGGCTGGCTGCTCGGCCGGCGTGTCTGGACGGGCGGCAGGGGCGTGTGGATCGGCCTCGTCGCCGTACAGGGGTGGCTGATCCTCGGCGGCCTGGCCAACATCGGCGACGGGTCGGCACATGGCTTCAGCCAGCTCTTCCTCCCGGCGTTGATCCTGCTGTTCCTCCTGCAGACGGAGAGCCGTCAGTGGTTCGAACTGCCGGAGCGGGAGCGGGAGGACAAGCCCGAGTTCTCGCTCTCCCACATGATCACCTGGCGGCGGGACCGGGGCCAGACGGCCCTGGAGTACCTCGGTCTGGTCCTGGTGGTCGCCGCGATCATCGGTGGGCTGGTGGCGACCGGGATCGGCCAGGAACTGACGTCCAAGATCGGCGCCCAGGTGTGCCGGATCGGCGGGGGCTCGGACTGTGGTGACGACGGCGCCACGACCGTGGAAGCCGGTGACGGCGAAGACTCGGAGGGTGCCGACGGCTCAGGCGATCCAGGCGATTCGAGCGACGCGGACACCGGCGGGTCCACGGGCGGCTCGACCGGGACCGCAGGCACCACCGGGACCGGTGGTACGACCGGGACCGGTGGTACGACCGGCAGCACGGGCGGCTCGACCGCGACCGGAGGCACCACCACGGGTGGCGCGGATGGCGGCTCGACCGGTGGCACGGGCGGCAGCTCGACCGGAACTGGCGGTTCCACAGGCGGGGCAAACGGCGGCACCAGCGGCGGACCCGACGGCGGAACGACCGGCGGCCCCGGCGGTGGTGGGGACACCTACCCCGAGACCCACGAGGAGCCGGAAGCGGCCTATGACATCCCTGCCTCCGACACCGACGACTCCGAGGAGTCGGACGGCGGTGACGCCGGCGAAGAAGAGGACTGCGGCGGCTGGGGCTTCTTCGGCTGTGCCTGGGACCGCGGAACCCAGGTAGTCAAGGGCGTCTTCGTCGACGGCATCGGAGGTGACATCGCCGGCATCGTCGACCTCTTCAAGCCCGAAACCTGGTCCGGCATGGCCGACTACGGCAGCCAGCTCGGCGACCAGTGGACCGAGGACTCGAAGGACGCCGGCGAGAAGTGGGACAACGGCGACTACCTCGGCGCTCTCGGCGACTGGGGCGGCGCCTCGCTCAACACCGTCGTGAAGGTCGGCGACGACATCTTCGTCGGCGACGAGGTGCGCGACCGCTGGAACAACGGCGAGAAGACCCGGGCCGTCACCGACGTCGTCTGGAACGTCGGCTCCATGTTCATCCCGGGCTACGACGTCGCGAAGGTCGTCGGCAAACTCGGCAAACTCGGCAAGCTGGGCAAGGTCGCCGGGGAGGTGGCCGAGGCCGCCGCAGATGCGGGCGACGCGGCGCGCCGTGCCCGTAAGGCCGCCGAGGCCGGCGACGTCGAAGGCGCCCGGAAGGCGGCGAAGGAGGCCGACGAGGCGGCGGACGAGGCCGAGGAGAAGGCCCGTAAGACGGGCTGCACCATCGCCTTCGGGCCCCCGCCGCGCCCCGGATTCACGGGCGTCGGGGGCTCCGGTACCGGCGTACTCGCCGCGGGCCCGCCACCTCGGGTGATCCTGGCCGACGAGGGCTGCGACACGGAGGCCAAGGCCAAGGCGGAGGAGGCGCGCAAGAAGGAGCGGGAGGCATGGACGGCCAAGAAGCGCGCCGAGGAGAAGGACCGCGCGGCCCAGGCCGCGGCGAAGAAGAAGCCGTGGCCCGACGCGAAGAAGAACGACACCTCCGACCCTCGTAACTACAACGACCCCGACTGGGCGGACGACCTGAACGACCCGGAGCTCGGCGCGGCCGACAACGGCGACGGCTACTGGGGCAGCCGGGACCGTAACCCCAAGCCCAACTGGAAGAACGAGTCGTGGCTCCGCTACCAGGAGCAGATCACCGGCACGAAGCGCGGCAAGGAGTACATCGTCGCGCACCCCACGGAGGGCAAACCGCCCGTGGAGTACGACGGCTGGGACTCCGGCAGGCAGACCTTCCTCGAGGCCAAGAACGGCTACAAGAGCTACCTCTCCAAGTCCGACAAGGGCACGCTCACCGAATCGGGCAAGCAGAAGTTCATCAAGGAGGCGCAGGGGCAGCTCGATGCGGCCAATGGCCGTGCCGTCGAATGGCACTTCTCCGACCCGGATGTGGCCAAGGCCGCCCGGAAGGCGTTCCGAGAGGCGGACATGCCGATCAAGGTCATCTACACCAAGCAGAAGCCGACAGCCGGCGAGAAGAAGCCGGAGGCTTTCGACTAGCGTGACGAAGGTGGATGTGGGCGGACCGGAGACCGAGAGGCAACGGAGGCAGGACATGCGACGTGTGGTGCGGGGCGCCTGGGGGCCCCGGGAGGAGTCGACCGAGGCGCTGGCCGCACGGTGGAAGCAGATGCTGGATCAGCTGGCTGTGCTTCTCCCCGCGGCCGGATCCGGATCGAGCGACGTGTGGACCTGGCAGCACATCCATGCGTCCGGCCCCGCCACCGAGCTGCGGTCCGACGAGAAGTCCCTCCTCGCCGCCCTGCGCGCGGAACAGGAGGACGACGCCTGGTCGGACCGTACTGGATACGGGCTGGGTCTCGTCATCACGGGCGAGCCGGGCTGGAAGATCGACATCAGCAGCCGGGCGGGCGGCACGTCGCAGTCCCTGCTCCAAGCAATGATCATCGGTGTCAGCTCGCCGGACGATGCCGAGATCCCCGACGTCGAACTGCTCACCGCTCTCGCCGAGGCATGGCGGCCCGACTTCGGCAGCGTGATCGACGACGACGTGCTCGATGCTCTGGAGGACGACGCCGGCTTCACCGTCGGTGAGCCTTCCGTCGGCTGGATCGGTTACCTGTCCCCCGGCCGCGCAGCCCAGGTGCCGGCCGACCTGACGGCCGCCCGCACGGAGTTGCGCGGCGGAGGTGTCCTCCTCGAGATCGCCGAGCGCGGCGACACCGAGACCGTGGTCCAGGCCTACCTGCGACTGCGGGAGGCCGGCGCACTCCAACCGCTGCCCCACCCGATGGACCGGGCCGCGCTGTGACCGCCCGGGCCGGAGAGACATTCGAAACCGGTCAGGCCGCGGCCGAGATCGAGGCCCTGCTGGCCGAGCCCGTACCCGCGACCGGGCCGACGGTCACCGAGGGGGACCCGGTCTCCGGGGAATGGACGGTGACCAGAGGCGAGGGCTTTGTGAGCGTCCCGCTCTGGGAGGGCGACAGCCTCACGGGGGTGTACGCGCCCGAGTGGAACGACGCGGAGGAGGCGGCCGAAGCTCAACTCGCGGATCTCGTCGAGGAACTGGATCGCCGGTGGGGCTCCCATCGACCGGTGAGCATGCGCGTACCGATCTTCCGGAACATCGAAGACCAACCCATGCCCGCGCTGTTCCAAGCGCTGTGCGACGAGGACCTCCTCGGCGATCTCGCCGTGTGGGGACCTGTACCGGCCGGCTCGGCCACCAACGGTCGGTGGGTTGCGGTCTCGCTGAACCAGTCCGACGGCGATGCCCCGATGATCATTGCAGCGGTCGTCAGCGACCGGCCGATCATCGAGCTGGACGAGTGATCCGTACCGGATCTGCCCCGGCGCCACGTGGGGCTACCAGGCCGGATTCGTAGGCGTGGACCACGAGTTGGGCGCGGTCACGGGCGTGGAGCTTGGCCATGGCCCGGTTGATGTGGGTTTTTGCGGTCATTGGGCTGATCACCATGCGATCGGCGATCTGGTCGTTGGACAGGCCCTGCGCGACCAGGACGACGGCCTCGCGTTCCCGGTTGGTCAACTCTTTCAGCCCCGTTTCGGCGCCTGTGCGGAGCGGCTGGGTGACGTACCGGTTGATCAGCTTGCGGGTGATCGACGGTGCGAGCAGGGCGTCGCCGCGCGCGGCGACGCGTACGGCGTGGAGGAAGTCTTCCGGCACGATGTCTTTGACGAGGAATCCGGCTGCGCCGGCGCGCAGTGCGTTGAAGACGTATTCGTCAAAGCCGTAGTTGGTCAGGATGACCACGTGTACCCCGGCCAGGGCCGGGTCCGCGGCGATGCGCCGGGTCGCCTCGATGCCGTCGATGACCGGCATCTGGATGTCGATGAGCGCAACGTCGGGCAGGTGTTCCCTGACGAGAGCCAGGCCCTCCTTCCCGTCGCCGGCCTCGGCCACCACCTCGATGTCGTCTTCGAGGTCGAGGAGCGCGCGGAATCCGCTGCGAAGGAGCGGCTGGTCGTCGACCAGCAGGACACGGATCATGACGTCTGGTCCACGGGGAGTTCGGCTTGGACGGTGAAGCCGCCCTCGCCGCGCGGTTCCGCGCGCAGGCGACCGCCGAGGGCGGTGACTCGTTCGCGCATCCCGAGCAGCCCGACGCCGGGTACCGGGGCGATGTCCGGTGTGGCCTTGCCGTCGTCATCGATGCGTATCGCGAGGGCGTCCGGACGGCAGTCGATCCGGACCGACGCCGTGCCGGCGGCGGCATGCCGGGCGATGTTGGTGAGCGACTCCTGAACGATCCGGTAGACGGTCCGGTCCACCGCGGCCGGCACGTCGTGTCGTTGTCCCTCGATCGTCAGCGTCACGTCCAGGCCGGCCGTACTGGCCCGTTCCACCAGTTCCGGGACGTGGTCGAGCCCACGCGGCGGGGTCGTGTCGTCGTCGCGCAGCGCCTCCAGGGTCGCTCGTAGCTCCCGGGACGCCTCACGTCCGGCCTCCTGGATCGCCAACAGGGCCTCCGGCACCTGTTCGCCACGCCTGCGGGCCACGTGGACGGCGACTTCGGCCTGCACCTTGATGATCGAGATCTGGTGGGTGAGCGAATCGTGCAGCTCCCGCGCGATGTGCAGCCGCTCCTCGTCGGCGCGGCGCCGCGCCGTCTCCTCCCGGGTGCGCTCGGCTTCGTCCGCCCGCCGCTCGGCCTGCCGCAGCGCTTCACCCGCGGCGCCGGCCGCGATCAGCCAGGCCAGCTCGAGAGCGCCTCGGGCGCGCGCGAACGCCTCGCCCGTGTCGTGCAGGCCCGAGGCCAGGGCCGCGAGGGGGAGAGCGGCCAGCATGGTCACGCTCGCCGCCACCGTGATGGTGCGGTGTCCCGCCCGTACGGCTGCGTACACCGCGAACAGGTACGCGACGGCAGGCACGTCGAGACCGGCCGCCTGGTAACCCACCGCGGACAGTCCGGTGACGGCCAGGACGGGAACCGGAGCCCGGCGGCGCGCGGCCAGCGCCAGGCCGCCGGCCGTCAGCAGCGCGTAGCCGAGCAGGTCGAGGTTCGTGGCGGAGTGCTGCCCGGACAGCCCGGTGACCAGCAGCGTCGCCGCCACTCCGACGGCGATCGCCCAGTCTCCGACAACCGCCCGGACATCGGACCGTCCTGTGCTCATGCGCGCACCATAGCCGGATGCTGCCGCGGGTGAATCCGGCTCGGGGACGAGCGGCCGCCTACCGCGCACGCAGTACCTCCGCGGCGCCTGCGGCATCCGCGGCAACCGGGTACGCCATGGGCGGCAGCGCCAAGTGCATCCGTCTGCAGGACGACCGCCGGTGCGCCCGGCGACATGATCAGGAGACATCCGAAGCTCGGAAACGAGACGCACGAATGAGGAGAGGGACATGAGCTCATCAGGAGCCTTGACGTCAGTGCGACGTGTGCTCGCCGCGGCCGGAACTGCCCTGCTCGGGGTGTTCCTGCTTGCCGCACCGGCGACCGCGCACGTCTCGGTCCAGCCGGCCGCCGCCAGTGTGTACACCATGACCGCCGGGCGACTCGGCGCCTCCGTGGCCGCCGTGCTGGGGCTGATCGGCATGGTCATCGGTGGGCTGGCCCTGGCCCGCCCCGCCGGTCGTTTCGGCACCGGCTCCGGGCGGCTCGGAGCCATCGTGGCCCTGGCGGCGGGGCTGATCGGCATGGCCCTCGGTGGGCTGGTTGTGACCACCTCCGACGGTGGTATCGGCACCGGCAACGGGCGGGGCGGGGCCATCGTGGCCCTGGTGGTGGGGCTGATCGCCATGGTCATCGGTGGGCTGGCCCTGGCCCGCTCCCGCCGCACCGTGCTGACCGGCTGACCGGCTGACCCGGCCGTGGTGCCGGGTAGTGCCCGTGCTGTGGTTCCTGCCCCTCCTGGGTGTTCCGGCGGGCAGGGGCCGCGAGTTGTGACTTGCGCGAGGGCCCTTCTTGGGCGCCAGGCCGGCTTCACCCTGCTCACGGAACTCGACGAACCATCAGTTGGTCGTCGACGCCGACACCCGGCTGGTGGTCGTGGTCGGCCGGCCACTGCCGGGCAACCGCAACGACTGCCGGGCCTGGGCCCGGTCCGGAGCGAAGGACGCCGCCGGGAAGACCGCGGAACGGGACTGGTCCTCCCTCGCCGCCGCAGCAGCAGCAAGGACGAAGAACTCCCCGACCGGAAGCAGGCGCACAACAAGAGCCACAGCAGGTCCGGGCCCGCGTCGAGCACGTCTTCGCCCGCATGAAGACCTGGAAGATCTTCCGCCTTCGCGGCGACGGCGTGCACCACGTGATGCGCGGCATCGCCCGCCTGCACAACCTCGACCTCGCCGGGCAGGCGAACCGGCCACCCTGCGGCCGCTGACATGAGCTGCAGGTGAACGAGTCGGCCTTGACCACTTCTCGAGGTCAGTTCGGCTGCCGACGGGCCTGCTTCACCTCGCGGTCGATTGCCCAGGCATCCGCTACTGGGCCCACGTGCCCGAGCTTGTCGGGGTTGATCACCGAGCGGATCGTCTGGATGTGCCCGTCGAGTACATCGAGCGCCAGGGTGTGGAGCACCTTGCCGTCCCTGTCGCGGAAGATCGCGCCCGGCTGGCCGTTGACCTCGTGCGGCTCGAACGTCACGCCGATCCGGGCCATCCGGGGGAAGACGGAGGCAAGCAGCCGGGCCACGTTCTCGACGCCCATGACGGCCCTGGCCAGCTGCGGGGCCTTGCCGCCGCCGTCGCCGACCAGCTGCACATCGGCGGCCAGCAGATCCTGCAGCCCGCCCACATCGCCGTCCTTCAGCGCGTCGAAGAACCGCGTCGCCAGTTCCTGCCGCTCCCGCCGGTCCGCTTCGAAGCGCGGCCGCCCGGCCTCCATATGCCGCCGCGCCCGCACCAGCAGCTGCCGGCACGCCGCCTCCGACCGTCCCACCGCCGCGGCGACCTCGTCGAACCCGAAGGCGAAGACCTCCCGCAGCACAAACACCGCCCGCTCCAGCGGGCTGAGCCGCTCCAGCAGCAGCAGCGCCGCCATCGACACCGAGTCGGCCAGCTCCACCGACCGCGCCGGATCCTGATACGGATCGCTCAGCAGCGGCTCGGGAAACCACGGGCCCACGTACTCCTCCCGCCGCACCCGCGCGGAGCGCAGCACATCGATCGAGATCCGCGTCACCGCGGCCGACAGAAGAGCCTTGGTCGACGTGGGCCGGGTCGACGAGCCGTCAAAGCGCAGCCATGTCTCCTGCACCGCGTCCTCGGCCTCACCCACACTGCCCAGAATCCGATAGGCGATCGAAAACAGCAGCGGCCGGAGCTCCTCGAACTCCTCGACCTTGCTCACGCCGGATCCCCTCCCCTTGAAGCCCTCCCAGTCGGCCGTACTCGCCGACGCGGGCATCTTCTGGTGATCATCCGGACCACCGGCAGGGCTGGGTAACGCCCCCGAGCCCGGGGGCCCGGAGCCCGCAGCCGGACCCCGAGCCAGTTGCTGATGCCGTTCAGTGGAACTGCCCGGGCTCGTAGTTGCCGGCCGGCTGCTGGGTGATGATGTTCAGCCGGTTCGCCATGTTCATGAAGGAGACCAGCATCACCAGGGCGGTGAGCTGCTCCTCGTCGTAGTGCTCGGCGGCGTACGCCCACACCTCGTCGCTGACCCCACCGGCCCCGTCCGCGACCCGGGTCCCCTCCTCCGCCAGCTCCAGCGCGGCACGCTCGGCCTCGGTGAAGACCGCGGCCTCCCGCCACGCCGCGACCAGGTTCAGCCGCACCGAGGTCTCGCCGGCTGCGGCGGCCTCCTTGGTGTGCATGTCGATGCAGACGGCGCAGCCGTTGATCTGACTCACGCGCAGCGACACCAGCTCCTGCGTCGCGGTCGGCAGCGGCGAGTCCTTGAGCGCCTTGCCCGCCGACATGACGTACTTGAGGGCCTTGCCGGCGGTCGGGTCGGCGAAGAAGTTCAGTCGCGCGTCCATGGTGTGCTCCTCTGCGGTCGTCAGTGGCTACACCCCCTGAGACGGGGTAGCCCGACCCCCTGTGACATGGACGAATGTGACCTGTGTCTCCCCGCCGCCGGCGCACGTCAGCCGACGAAGTACTCGCCGTCCGCGATCAGCACGGCGTCCTTGAGGAAGCGGCGCCGCGGCTGGAGCGCGAGCTCCGGTCCGAGGTGGTCGAGGGCCCGGTCCGCCGCCGCGACGTCGACACCCCGAACAACGTGGCCGGTTGTCGCCGCGTCAGGTAGTTCCGCCAGTACGCGTCCACCAGCAGCACCCGGTCCTCCAGCGGCAGCTGCGGTGGCGCTGATGTGCTCCGGTGTCTTCGTTCGCGCGTCCGCCGTTCCGGCCGCCGGCACCGAGGCGTCCCTCTCCAACGTCGCCGCCGTCGACGTCCGGCACCGACGCCTGACACTTGGGCGCCCGCGATTCGAGCTGCGGCGCGGCCAGGGCGACGCGGGCGCGATCATCGCAGGCGAGCAACCGCAGCGGTGACGGGCGACCGTACGCGAACTCACCCGTCACCGGTTCGCGGTCACACGTCCCAGGTGACCGGGAGGCTCTTCACTCCATAGATGTCCGCGGTCTCCGGGCGCAGGCCGACTTCTTCGGCCGGTACGGCCAGGCGCAGCGTGGGGAAGCGGTTGATCAGCGCGGAGAGGGCGATCCGCATTTCGATGCGGGCCAGCTGTTGACCCAGGCACAGGTGGATGCCGTGGCCGAAGGCCAGGTGCCCGCCGTCCTGCCGGTGGAGGTCGAGCACGTGGGGATCGGTGAAGCGCTCGGTGTCGCGGTTGGCGGTGTTGTACGACAGGACGACCGTCGTGCCGGCGTCGATGGTCTGGCCGCAGAGGCTCGAGTCGGCGCAGGCCGCGATGGCGGCGGCCGAGACGCTCGGGCTGGACACGCCCATGGGGCAGCGGCTGGCCAGGGTGGGGACGTTCCTGGAGCGAGTCATCGAGGACATGATGGAGTCGGCCGATCGCTGGCGCACCCTCCTGGCGTGATGGGTCTCGTGTCCCTCCTGAAGTCGGCGCACGATCTCCGCGATGTCCAGAGCGTATGGAAGATCACCGCATGACGACGCCGCACCAGGCCGGCGCACAGCCCAACAGCGACGTCCTGGCGTGGGGTGCCGGTCGGGTGCGGCTCGCGGTGACGCTCGTCGATGCGAAACCGGTACGCGACCTGGCCCACCAGCTCCTGGCCCTGGACGAGCGGATCAAGGACAACGACCGGGAGATCCGCGGGACTTTCCGGCCGACGACCGCGCCGAGAGCACAAGCCCGTTCCAGGGCGCGATCGACGACCACAGCACGGTCTACGGGGCTTGCACCGGGCCGGACGGGTCCCAGCCGGGGCTCAGCTCCTCCCGGTGGACGTCCTCGCCGTGGACCTGCTCGCCGCAGGTCTCGCAGACCGTGTGGGTGACGAGTTCGTGGTCCCGGTGACGGATCCGGCTGGGCGGCGCGGTGACGACCCAGCGGTCGCCCCAGCCGATGAGCTCGCGGGTGATGGCCCCCAGATCGCGCCCCGCCTCCGTCAGGTAGTAGCCGCTGTAGCGTGCGTCGTCCGGCAGCGGGCGCCGTTCGAGGACACCGCTCTCCACCAGCGCCTTCAGGCGCGCCGCCAGGCGGTCCGTGGGGGCGCCGGTGTTCCTGGCGATCTGCCGGAACCGGTGATTGCCGAGCATGACCTCGCGGATCGCCGGCAGGGCCCATCGGTCGCCGATGATCTGCAGGGCGGCAGCGAGCGAGCAGGGGCGTCCGACCATGTCCTGGGGATCGATGCGCGCGGTCATGGCCCCAGTATCACCCCGGCAGGGTTTGATTTCCAAATCACTCCGTGCTTGGCTTGCGCCATGGCTATGTTGCTTCAATTTTCAAAGCACCCTCGAACGGCCGCCGCAGTCGTCCTGGTGGCCGTCTTCATGACCAACCTGGATCTGTTGATCGTCAACGTCGCGCTTCCGGCCATGGGAGAGACCTTCTCCGGGGGCGGCAGGGTCGCGACTCTCGGTTCGCTGTCCTGGGTCCTCAACGCCTACGCGATCACCTTCGCCGCGCTGCTGGTGGTGGCCGGGCGTGCCGGTGACCGCATAGGCCAGCGGCTGGTCTTCCTCACCGGGATCGCCGTCTTCACCCTCGCGTCGCTGGGCTGTGCCCTGGCCCCGAACCTGGGGACCCTCGTTGTGGCCCGGGTGGTGCAGGCCGTCGGGGCGTCCGCCCAGATTCCGACGTCCCTGGCCCTGCTGCTGGCGACGGTGCCGGCCGAGCGCCGTATCCAGGCCACCCGGAGCTGGGCTGCGGTCGGCGGACTCGCCGCGGCCGCCGGGCCCGTCGCCGGCGGCCTCCTGACCGAGGTGGACTGGAGGTGGATCTTCGCCGTCAACGTGCCCATCGGCATCGCGGCGCTCGTCGCCGGCCGATCGGTCCTGCCGAAGCCGACCGCCCGGGAGGCCGGCCCGCTGCCCGACCTCCTCGGCGCCCTGCTGGTCATCTTTTCGGTCGCGGCGCTGTCCGGGGTGCTGGTTCAGGCTCCCGACTGGGGCTGGACGAGCGGCAGGACCGTACTGCTCCTGGCCGTTGCCGTGATCAGCGGCGCCGCGTTCGTCCTCAGGTCCCTGCGGCACCCCCGCCCGCTGTTCGAGCTGGACCTGCTGCGGCTGCCGCGCTTCGGAGCGGCGAACGCGGGCAGCCTCGTGTTCGGCGTCGCCTTCGCGATCATGCTGCTGTCGAACGTGCTGTGGTGCCAGGAGGTCTGGCACTGGAGCGCGCTGCGCACCGGTCTCGCCCTGGCCCCCGGTCCCGCCCTCGTGCCGGTCGTCACCCTTCTGACCGCCCGCGCCGCGCAGCGCTTCGGGCACGGACCGCTGGTCGCCGCGGGCGGGTTGCTGTTCACCGGCGGTATGGTCTGGCTCGCGTGCTTCGCGTCCGTCACGCCGGACTATCTGCGTGACATGCTGCCCAGCCAGCTGCTGACCGGTGCGGGTGTCGGTCTGGCCCTGGGCACTCTGGTCGCTGCCGGTGTGCACGCCGTGCCGGGGCACCGTGCGGCGACCGGGTCGGCGCTGGTCAACTCCGTCCGCCAGATCTCGGCCACGGTCGGCGTCGCTGTCCTGGTCGCGGTCATCGGCTCCCACGTCGGTGCCGCCTCACTTCACGACTTCCGGATCGTCTGGTGCGTAGCCGCCGTACTGGGCCTGGCGACGTCGGCGTTCGGTGTGCACCTCAGCCGTGGCGGCGGCCCGGGCCGGACGGCGTCCGCCGCGTCGAAGGAGCCCGAGGCGGATGCGCAGGCTCTGACGGACGCGTCCTGACCGACCACTTTCCCTTCGTTCGGCGGCAGTTGGGGCCGTGCCGATGTTCGGACACGACGGGCGTCGGGGCGGGCGGTCAGCAGGGCGGCATGCCTGCTGGGTGGGCCGGCCCCACAGGTAGAACACCATCAAGACCACCACCATCAGCGACCAAGGGCCGCACCCTGTGGAACGGCGCTGACCGGCCGGTGCGCATGCACGACCAGACCGCCGTGGGCACCGAGGGCATCGCCGAGCAACTGCGCCTCCACCTGAAGGTGAAAGCCGAGGTCGACGAGGGTTACCGAGGCCTGGCCAACGAGTTCCCCGGCCAGGTCACCGCCCCGCCGAAGAAGCCCAAGGACGACGCGCCGGAAGGCGACAAGCGGGCCTGGCGCGAGATGCGCCGCCGTCAGTCCTCCCGCCGTATCGTCGTCGAGCACGCCAACGCCGAAATGCGACAGTGGCGGCAGCACTACACCGGGCGCCGCGAAGATTACGCCGAGACACACAGCGCCATCGCGGGACTGGTCTCCGACCGCGCCGCCCAGCGGGCCACCCAGCCCTCCCACAGCACCGAACTGGTGCTCGCCCGACAGAGCACCTGCTGATCAACCACCAGCCGAACCGCCAGGAGAGTACGTCCCGGCCTCAATCGCCGACCCAGTCGTTACTGGTAGCGGCCGTCGAAGCGGGCTCCGCTGTTGAGGTCCGTGAACCGGAGGCCGACGATCTGCCCCTGCTCCACTACCCATCGGAGATCGTAGGAGGCCCGGTAGGAGGGCGGCCAGAAGGAGCTGAAGTGGCCGCTCTCGTCTACGGTCCACGTCCCCTCCGTCTGGCGCCCGGCCTCGAGGTAGCGGGTGGCTCCGTCGGGGTCGAAGGTCTGCGTCGCGCCGTCGCTGTAGAGGAGGGTTCCTGCGGTGACGGCGGTTGGGATGTGCTCAGGCGGCACACGTGCGCCGTCCTGGGCGGCCATGCCGTCGAGGTTCCTGGTCACTGTGTGATCCTCCTGTCGGGCCCAGCGGGCCTCCGTGGGCGAGGCTTGCTGGGAACGCGCGGCCTCACATGGGCAGGATGCCCTGGCCCGGGGTTCCGTTTCGCCCCGGCCAAAGGGGCCCCCCGGCCTCCGAGCCACCGACCCTAACAACAAAACTAGCAAAGCCCTCTCCCCCATCTGACACCCTTTGTACCACGACGCGCCCCCCCAA